>NZ_VPBU01000012.1:0-100071 GCF_013418565.1 Acinetobacter sp. YH12135 | reverse complement strand
AAAATCATTTGAATGATTTCTTCTTGGTCTACGTGCCATAAAATACTCCATATATTGATGTTTATAACATCATTTGAGGAGCAGAATATCACTTATAGGAGTTGTTCAAATTTACGGATCCATCTCTGATTGCATTTGTCCTGCCAGTGTCTGGTGCTTCGACAGTAAGTGAATGGGCGCGTGGTGGCGTTCCAAATTATGAAAATGGCGAGGCATTAATTCAACTATGGCAATCTGAAACTGGCCTTGAGCGCGTTCCTCGTGAAGGTGAATGGGGAACTTATCAATATAAAATTGGACAGTTAGATCTTCTCTGATACCACTTTAATTAAAACATTTCTTCAAATTTAATAATGACTTTTCGTATGTAACGAGTCATTAAATTATACGAACCGCCCAGTTCTCATACATGAAAACACACTGTTTTCATGTATGTAACGCATGGTTTTTTGCTCTGTAACAGAGGTGAATTTCATCAATTTTTGTTTGAAACGCACATTTTGGCGCTGTGTAACGGTAGACATGAGTGAAATTTAATCTATGTATTCAAGAACTATTAATCAGTCTGTTATTTAGCTACTATTCTCATAGGCTGAAAATCATCAATATGAACTTTTTTAGCCTTCAGTAAGTCTTCTCTTTTACCATCTACGACCAGGACGGCGCGCTTAACCTGAACTGTCCAAGTGCGACCCGCTCCGCACATAGTCTCTGATTCGATAAAGACATTCCCAAATGCTTTACCTTGAAGGTTTTGTATATCGCCGTAGGTTATTACATTCTCAGAAGTCCCCTGTACTCTACCGGATTTATCTTTTGCCACCAGATCTAAATACAACTTGTCATTGGTTCCAAGAAAATCATGGATTGTCACATCCACCACGGCGGAACAGATCCCGGAGTTCACATAGCTGGTTTTCGAGTGTTGCAAAGTGATGGGGGTTGCATGAACACTTAAACTGAATAACTGGGTAGCTAAAATCAAAAGTATTTTTTTCAATTTTTAATTCCTATATCGTTATTAAATAATCATCTATTCGCTGTTTTTAAGGCATCTATGAATTCTAAAGACTCCTTAAGGCCATAGAGATCGATCTTAACTCTTTCAAATTGTCCGTTAGCTTTCTGCCAAGTGTAAATTAATTCTTTACCACCTTTAAGTTTTCTTAAAATTATATCGGTTTGATTATCACCTAGAAGATTAGCAGGTATCCCTGCCATAACATTGCCGCCGTCTAGTTTAAGGTTCACTTTGGTTTTAAATTTATCAGCACCTTGGAACGCATCCATAAATACAACTGACTTTGTAAAATCTCCATGCGTCACAATCATCAGATTGCTCTGTCTGCTATCACAGATAATTTCATCAAAGCCAGTAGTGCGATTAGTTTCATAGCCGCATTTTGTATGCCAACTTTCACTCTGTACCTTACCACCTGGCTGGTATGTCATTTCCACAACAAAGGGATTTTCTTGTGATAAGTGTTGAGCTGTCTGATTGATATTAAATCCACTAGCAGGATCCAAGTATTTTGCTGGAATAACCATTTCAGCATGAATACCGGCGGTAAAAAGAACTAAGGATAGGGCTGCTATTCTTTTCATGAGGAGTGCTTCAACTTATTTTTATAATGTTTTATCATATATTTAAAATAATAAAAGGAGGACATCAAAGCCCCTCTTTTGTACTAGAATACTTTTAAAAAGAGTGTGAGATACTTCTAATACCTGATTTCCGACCCGCAGCAAGTGATAGCAATACTGGCTTTATAAACTGAATTTTTTTAACAATTTGTTTTACTTCAAATTCAAAAGCATTTCGATTAATGAACCGCTTAAACTCATGCTTAGGATCCAGATAGTACGCCGTAATGATTAATGGATTTGGTGCGTAGCTTAAACTTTTAAGAATCGCGTACAAATGCCTAAAGTAAAATGCCTTATTATTTTTATTCGCCAAATATGTTAGCCGATAAATCAACTCCTCCAAATTATCAGCAATCTTCAGCAATTGCATTTGATAGCTAGATTCATATAACTGGTTGGGCTCTTTACCATTAATTGCTCTTTGGAATTCGTCAATTAAATATTCAATTCCATTGCAGAGCTGAATCGATCGCTCCATATCATCACAATCTAAAGGTCTATACGCTGGCTGCTTAGTCATCAATCATATTCTCCAGTGATTAATTCGAGGGATGTCCTGATCTGTTTTTTCAGTAAAAGCTTTCCACAAATCAATAAATGCTTCGCCTGCTTCATAATTTGGCGTGCTGCCAAACTCCCAATCATTTACCGTTGATGGACCTGAAACTGGAAGCAAAAAAGCAATTTTTTCATTCGTCATTTCATGATGCTCCTTCAACTCCCTAATCATCTCCAAGTAATTTGGTGCGCCGTACCAGATTTCTGTTTTTAAAAAAATTAATCTTTTAGATACTTCGAAATTATTAAGCTCAATATGAATCCCCATACTTCCGCCTATTACGTTTAATACATTTAGATAAATAAGATCACTTAGTGGTCTGGTATAAATGGACTTATTCAGGCCACTGAATTGGATTCCTACGTCTTAACTTTTAGCTTAATCACTTCCAGCCACCAGTAGTGTTTGACGATGCTGCACTAGTAATTGCAGCTTGCTGTTGTGCAGTAGCTTTTGCTTTTTTAATATCGGCAACCCCATTCGCACCTGCAGCAACCATGTTAATTGGTGTCGTAATTCCTGCCATCATCGCGTTACGCCCATATACACTGGCTTCCGCCTGTAACCGCTGAGAACTGTTATAACCAGTGATCTCGGCCATATTTGCATCATAGTTAGCATCAAGTTCAATCTGATCATTGATTACAACGGCGGTACCCTCATTCACATCCAAGCCATTTTCTGCAGCTGCTGCACGTGCACGGCTCTGTGCCTTATCCTTTTCCTTGCGGATTCGCTCAGCTTCTAAACGACCACGTGCAAGCTGTGCTTTAGAGTCAGCTTCTGCCTGATCTTCGGCATGTTTATTTGATATATAAGATGAATATCCTGTTATTGCAGTACCTACTACTGCCGCTGCTGCCGCTACTGCTGCCCAACTCATGAAGTAAACTCCTCAATGCTGCGACCTATAGAAATTAAGAACTTTTCTTCCTCACCATGTGGGACGATCACTTCTTTTTCGATTTCTTCTAAATCTGTGCTTTCAGTCGGGTGGATCGTCATGCAGGTGGAATCTTCATGGAAGTAAGCTACTCGCTTTGTTCCTGGCATGGTTCGCTGAATACATGGTGCTTGAATGTGCTCTACGCCGTTTTCAGTTAGTACACTTAAGCTACCAGTTAAAAATAGAATGAAGTGTTCAGTACGATGCATTTTGCTTACAACTAGAGTCCCTGCTTTGGCGCTAAATTCCCTTACATAAACCTTGTTGCCAAAGTGATGAACTAGCCCAGTGTCTGCCTTCTCAAGGTCTCCAGATTCAATCTTTTGCTCTAGTTCATTCTGCAAGCTAATTGCAGCACCTACATAAGATTGCTTGTAAGCACCACCCATTACGTAAGCTAAAAAATCTGTATCCCCTGGTGAGATAATTTCACTCATATCTATTCATCCAATTTCTAATCATTAATGGCAATTTAGAACGCTTAAAGTCCTTAAAAAATGGGTGAATTTGGATTTAAATTTCTGCGTAGTGAGATTTCGTAAAAGTACCAAGATCGACAAAACGCGCGCGCGCGCGAGGCAAGGAGCAAAACACTATATTTCTAGTTTTAAATTCCACCTGGTTATCAGCGCCACCCGTCAATCATCTTTACCAGTACGGCGTATCCAAACAGGTCAAATGATACTTTTTAACAGCACCACTAAAACGCTCTTATTCGCCGTATTAGCGCTTTTATATTTCTCATGTACCTTTAGTCATTTTTCTTATTAGAATTGCTCAGTGAGGAACTGGCTGCAAAATTGGTCTATGGATTTGGTCATTTTTAGGAATTCTTTAAAAAACTATAAATCCATATCAAAATCCCAACCTCATAACACTCTAATGAGCACTTGAAAAGTTGAGCTTTTCTTCTCAGAGAAACTGACAGATTCTTTGGTAGATTCATTGATAGGTTCTGCATCCCAAAAACGGGTACATTCAAAATCCCAAAAACGGGTACATTCAAAATCCCAAAATTGGGAATATTACCGTTCTCGGAATGATACCAATATTGGGTACATTACAATTCCACATCTATTTTGGAAATGTTGAGGACTAGGAAACTTTCGTAGTAGGCCAGCGCAAAATTGCGTTGGCTAAACTCAGTAGCAATGAATTACGAAACATTCGTGGTAGACCAACGGAATTTTCCGCTCGTTAATCCAAGCGATGCTTAAAAGTGAGCAACGGTATGTACCATCAACTTTAACCGATAGCGGAATTCCGCTATCGCCTATCTAAATATCAGTTCCCAAAAAAATGGGAGCTGCTTTCTACCTAATAAAAAGACCATGCTCAAACGTGAGTTTTTATGAGTAGCTTAAGGATACGTTCAAGCCTGAGTACATACCTTAACTGCACTTTTTGTGTAGTAAGCACACCAGATCCAAACACCAATGGCGCACTGAGTTACTTGAAGTAACCATGTTGAATTGGGCCTGTCGACTGAGTATCTTAAAGATACTCACTGGCTATTTTTGAGCTAGTCACTTGCATGGGTTTTGGTGATTGCCGAAAGGCACTTGGTCGCGTTTTAGACGCGCTCAAATTTGAGCATATCCCCCATTGCGGTGAATGTTCCTGATCCGCTACTACACTTTAAAGGTAGTCAAAAGATGCACTCAGATTTGAGCGTATCTTTGCAAAACTCACTATTGAGGCCTGCCCAGATTTGGGCATACCCCCCCAATAGGGTGCATCCAATTTTAGATATACCCCACTCAGCGAAATTTTGCGCTAAGTACCCTTGCTCACTTTTGAGCATGGTGACAACTACGAAAGTTTCGTAGTTCATCATCACCAAGGGAAGCCACAGTTTAACGAGCGCAATTCTGCGCCGTCATGATGCGGAACCTAATTAAACCTAATATTCAAAGATGCTCAAGTGCGAATGCCCAAACGCTTTAAACCTGTCAAAACCCGAAGTCTAGGCGGCATATTAATATATGTGCTATAAAATTCTCGTTTCGATGGGGGATTTTTATGAAAAAATTAATATTAATTATGCTCTTTGTTGGGAGTAGTGTTTTTGCTTCAACCAATGATGCCGAAGCTATCAATAAAGCAAAACTGAGCATAGCATCATACAATTGTTATGCATTCTATAATTACCTAAACAAAGAAAAAGAAGCTCAAGAAATGTTTGGGCTTGGCTATAAATCTAGTATTGATTTTATCTCATACTTGAGAACAAATCGTATTAATGAAAAGTTAGCATATGAGCATGTTCCATCAATCTACCTCATGACTAGCGGGCCAAATGCTGATTTTATTGCAGGTCAGGTTTTTGCCACTGTAGCCCAAGCAGCATTTGATAAAATTTTCAAAGATTCAAAACTTGATTTTATATATGACGAAGAATTGAGAAAGATAAAAGCCCAGTCGTTAATACGCGAAAGTAACTGTGAGTTATTAAAGTGAAATGCTCTGGGTGCTCTTTTATTTCTAATAGTTCAAACCTGATCTAGTGCAATTTGTCTAATTAGACTATGCCGATCTAAAGCAATTTATTCAACTGTCACTATTCCCATGATAGCTAGTGACTCCAGTTATCAAGTAATACTTGAATACTGAATTACAGCCAAAAAAATACCCATACTGGGGAGTATGGGCAAAACTAAAAACTACAGCGATTTTTCTACATCAATTATAAAACAGTTTACTGCTCACTTGCTTTGCAGTTGGTCGGAAAGTGAAGTGCATCATAGCAATTGCAGAACATCAGCCTTTATCTCTGTGACTTCCCGATCTGCACCATCAGGGTGTTGAACCTAATATTCAAAAGATGCCCAGGTGTAGACATTTGTTGACACTCAAACGCTTTGAGCCTGTTATTCAGGATATGCACAGAACAGCCCTAATTACTCGATATAGCGAAGTTGTAGCAATGATGTACCTTTTCAAGTCAGAGCCTAAACCCACCAAAACACCGCATTTATAGCGCCGTACCTGTTATCAATTGTTATGGTTTGAACTTAATAAAACTTAATATTCAAAACTGTGAACTTGTTAAGGTCTGGACCTATCAAAACCTATGGTTACGGACGGCGTAACTGTTAAGAAATATTAAGGTCTGAACTTAGTAAATCTTAAGTAATCCTAAGGTTAAATCACGGCATGATTACGGCATGGTGCCAGCACGATCATAAGCGCTAATGTTGACATTAAAAACTGAAAACAGAACGGTCCGATTACGGCCCCTTTACGGCACCCATCACTACAAAATACTACTTTTTTATTTACTGCTCGGACTTAGCAAAACCCAACCTTGAAGCAGCGTAATCCTGTCTACAGAAAACAGATTAAGTGTTGAGATGCCCTTATTTGTATATATAAGAATAGGGTTATCTGAACAGATAATTGATCCATTGACCTGTTTTTAACAAAGTAGTAAATACCCTCTTGTTATAATGTCGTATATACGACATAATGAACAAATAATCTACTAGGGGGTACACCATGACAAATCAAATCCAATTAAATGAGCAATCTAAAGCCTGGCTTAATGCAGTGCTTAAAGAAACTAGATATTGCCACTACTTCGCTGTCTGTGTAGATGGTGGTGAGGTGTATCCAGTTGGGAATTGGAATGCGCCGTTCTACTCAATTGAAGAAGCTAAAGAGTTCAAAGATATGATGCAGGCTAAACATCCTGACCGTGAGTTTTCACGTATTGAAGGGATGCTGTGTGTTGATGGTGCAATGAAAGAAACCCCTAACAAGTTTTGGGCCATCTGGCAGAAAAAACATAAACAGCGTATCGCATCATTAAAAGCTATGGAGGCTTAATCATGTCTAATCAAATCAATAACGCACTACCGAAAATTTATGATGTTTCAGAGATGCATGACGCCGTTTCACTTGCTGCTCACGATATGAACTGGATGAATACGGCCATCTCTCATATTCGCGCTGAAGTTAGAAAGTTGAATAAACTTGCTGAAGAAGGGAAGAACATTAGCCAGTACCATTTCACTGAGCTAATTCATCACATTGATATGTATGAGTACCTTGCTGAGTTGCGTCATGAGTATCATGCCAATGATGCGGAAAGACTGGAAAAGGAATGGAAATCCAGTATCCAAAAGGCTGGTGTATGAATAACCCTAACGATAAGCGCAGAGAACGCTATGAGAAAAAGCGGAAACAAAAGCTGGTCAGCTTCAATATCGCTAATCCACACGAAGCCGATCTACTGGACCACGCCAATGAAATGGAAGATTTTAGTGGATGGGTCAAAGGTCAGTTAGATGAAGATATGAAGAAAAATGAAAGCTCACAATAGTGGGCTTTTTTAATGCCTTAAATTTACATGGTCTTATGCCACGATTTACGCTCTCAATAATTATTTATATCTGATCAATCCGACTGAGATAACTCGCTAAGAATATCGACATAAAGTTATATTTTTTATTTGGACGAAACATCGCATAAGGCATATCGTTTTGATGTGGTAACAGCATTTTTTTGATTTAGTAACATAGTCAATGTATATAAAACAACCAAAAGTACGGACAATCCCCACCCACTCTTATTTCAGGAATAAATCTATTAAATATATAAATAAAGGAAGACGAGACTCTTATGTTTAAACACAAATATATCATCACGGTGGAGAGTGAAACGCCACCTCGAATCTGCTTAGGAGATAAAATATACGGCGCTACAGTTGTTGCATTAGAGACAGAACAATATCCTGATCTTGTAGACTTAGCCTGGCTCACTAAACGCTTTCCAATGTCCAGAGAAGCACTCTCTCAAAAACTCGAATTATTTAATGTAGGCAGTACCGGGAAGAAACTTTATGATCCAAATATTGTAATTCCCTTTCTTAAAATGAACATAAAAAATAGAAGAGGAAGACCAAGGAAAAATTAACAAATGAAAATGCGAGATCCCAAACTTAATACTTTCACCATGCTATGCATGCGTTACGTATCGCCAGTTGTTCATTTGGACACCATTATCCAAGATTATTTCACGCATATGGATGTCAAAACAGCGCGTAAGAAAGCTAACTTCCATGACCTGCCATTTCCAGCATTTAAAATCGAGCAATCAGCTAAAGCGCCGTGGATGGTCAGGCTTGAAGATTTTGCTATCTATTTAGATCAACAATACGCCCTGCATCGCCATGATTATGATGCAATGAACTCTTAGACAAAATATACATTGATATGCCAATATATAGTTGTTGGAAAAGTATCCAATAAAAGTTATAACTCTCATGATTTATATATTTTTTCTTTTTATTTTTTTGGGATTCTTATGTCATACATCATCAAATTGATTTCAGAAAATTGCTACATCATTCCTGATGATGAAGGCTGGTTGACCACTACAGAATCGCAGCAAGAAGCTATAGAGATAGGCTTATTCGATGATATGGAATCTGCAGATGAAACAGCACAAAGTTTCAGCGGTGGTATGACCAGAGGCGTTGATTACCTAATCCAGCCAGTTTCTAAAGACCCCTACCATGTTGTGGAAATTATCATTCCTGAAAAAATTGCCCCTAGATTAAAAGATATCAATAGTTTCATTAAGAGTGGTAAGGCACATATATTCCTTACTAATGTAACGACTGCAAATGATGCTATGGATGGCTTTACCCGCTATGGCGTTTCTACTGGAACCAATGCCGTTCTTTATAAAACTGCTCAATATGAAGCTCGTAAAGAGGATATTTCTCAATACCTGAATGAGCGATTTGGAAACCAGTGGGCAATTAAACTAGTTCCTGTTCAGATTTAGATTAAGTACAAAATTAACTAATTAAAGATAACTCAATTTTTTAAAGTATCGGGGATAAAATGAGTTCAAATATTGAAGTTCAAGCCTTAATAATTCATCGGATTATCAAGCTGCAAGATCAAAAAAATGAGACTCCGCCTATCATTAGACCAAATTTACATCCAAATGATATTAAAGCCGTTAAACTAGTAGAATTCTTAGATGATTTACTTGCAAAAAATGGACTAGCTTATTCATTAGCTTCAAGCTTTGAGCAGCCTACTACAGTGAGCAAAATATTAAACACATATCTTTTTAATAAGGATGATATCCTGCCAGAGGATGATGAATCAGAAACTGTTCCTGAAACTGAGGAGTTAACAAGATATAGAAGAATTAGCAATAAGCTAACCCATGCTTTACAGTATCATATTTACCAAACACAAAAAACGACTGGCGACCACTTACCGATAATATTTTACAGAAGAAATAATACTAATTTTTTATATATCGCACTTCTAAGCCTTAAAGAATCGATAACTATTGATGAGAAAACTGGTGCTATTATTGATACCAGTTCAATTGATACACAAGCATTAAAAGTAGCATTTAGGATTAACCTAGATAATATGCAAATGCATGCTCAAGATCCACAAAAAGGTGCCGAATCCAAAAATTATGTGTCATGGATACAAAAAGGTAACGACGAAATCCCTAATTACATCCAGAACTATATTCCAGTTATGTATCGGATTGATGATACGAAATCTACTAATAAATTAATGACAGTATTAGGTAAATATTTAGCACAAAGTGAATTTGACAATATTGCCTCTGAGGAAATTTATAATGAAGTAATTAAATTATTACAAACAAAGGCTGAGAAAAAAGAACCTTTAAATATTTTTGATGATATTGATCCAATAATAGAACAAAAAGCTAAGACACATAATATTAATATACCAAATAATAAAAGTTTCCGGACTCATAGGGAAACCAATGGCTATAGTGATAAAGATACAGATGCGAGTAATATTTTTACTCCTGCAAAAAAAGCTTTAACAAAATTTGAAAACTTCACCCTATCTATAGGTAAGTTTAATCCGATAAAAATTACTGGTAGACAGGGTGAAATTGGACATACAATTGATCTAATTGATAACGATCCATCAGCTCCCTTTGTTAAAATTGCGATTAATCCGGATGAATTACAAAAAGCTCGCTCAATATTGAAGAAAAAAAGACCTTATGAATCAGACTCAGAGTAAGCTAGAGCAATTACTTAAGCTTAGTCATAGACTTTCATTTAATGCTCAGTACATTTGTGGATCGGTGTGTCTGAAAAAAGCTGAAGATTGCGCGTTGATAACAGAGTTTTATGAGTCTAAGATCCCGGATATCGATTTTGATACTGATTCATATAGCTTTGAAGTGAATGACGATATTGAGTATCGAGTTACTCTTCACCATACAGGTCAACAATTCGCTTCATATGAAAACTTTATTCTTCATCATTACGATCTTTCGAAAGAAAGTGTCTTGGATGAAAATTTTGTTATCTTTGAAGAAATACATATGATTAGTATGGGAAACAAACCCATATCACAAAATCTAAAGCTTTTTTATAAATTTATTAAGTGCTTAGCTAGTAAATATTATCATCGTGATAATCAAATTATCTTTTTTTCTCAAACACACTGCGAAATTACAATCCAACCTAGAAGACATGAAGAATATGTACAGCTAGCAAAACTTTATAATGAGCTTGGGCTAGCAGATATTTTAAATAATTTTATTGATTGGCTTAGCACAGAAAAAACATCAAAAGAAAATTCTGCTATAGAAGTACACCAGAGTGAACGGTATGCAATAGCTGCAACCGAGTTTATTGATCACTTATCTACTTTTAATAAAAATGAAAAATTATATATGCTGTTGAAAAATGTAGATGACATATATAAATCTACTTTATCAAAATATTCTCTTTATTTAGATGACTTTAAATATTCAAAGTTTATAGAAAAAATAACCAAGCATTCAGAAGATTTTTTAGTAAAGATTAATAAGGTTATTTCTGATTTACAAAACCAAATTCTTGCCATACCACTTGCTTTATCTGTTATTACAGTATTTAAGGAAAGTGATAAAGTTAATGTATATATATACATAGCTTTTCTTTTCTATTTATTAATGGTTTTTTACTCTTGCTGCCAACAAGCATACAATATAGATCATATAAAAATACAAATTAATCAATTTAATGAGATTGCAAAGCTTCCAAAAGAGCTAGCTCCAGAATGGAAAAAAGAGATTAAGCCAATCAATAAAAAAATTTTATGGCATCAGATTTTTTTAATTACTATTTCACTATGTATTGGCTTGTTAATCGGAGTCTGCATAATTAATATAGAGCTTTGACTTAGCTTAGTTTTAAAAAAAATTACCTGTATTTTTTATAATTATACTTTTTTATTGCTTAATTCATACGACAATTAAAATTATATACAACAAGCACAACTAAAATATAATCAGGAAAAGTTAGAATTCGATCTTAAGAAGGTATTAGACTTTTGTAAAGTGAGGGACGACATAAAATGTTAGCAGGCTTACATCTGCCAATATCAGTTCAATTTCCCTTTGACAGAGTAGTCAGTTCTTCCAGGGTTACCAACTTATAACCGCCTTCAAAATCATCTTGTGCTGGCAATGGATCATCTTTAAATCCCATCCAAGATTCAAGTGTATGGTCATCAGGATGAGTGTAGATCGCCGTAGCACCACTACGTTCTATTAATTCCTGGCTGCCTTCAATTTCCATTTCAAAGCCATTCCACTCATAACCCATTTTAAATAACAAATCTTGAGCTTTATCAAATTCTTCATTTGTAGGAGTGGCTATACATAATCTTTGCATCATTCTTACTTCAACTCTTATTAAAGGCTTAAACCAATTTTTATATAAAATCAGCACAACTGTAGATATATCAACATAATAGAAGATTTCTTTGAAAACTATGAAATATTAGCTTACAAAGTGGTGTAATTAATTATGAGTACACAAATGAGTACATAGGATATGGTTTTTATTTATATTATTGTTTAAAATCAAATACTTAATATGATTATGTGGTGCGCTCAGCGGGACTCGAACCCACGCCACAGGCTTCGGAGACCTGTACTCTATCCAGTTGAGCTATGAGCGCGCGCTGCACATCATAACAAAAAATTGCTGAAGGTAAAGCAACTATATATAAGTTACGTATTTTTATGCTTATGCTTTAAACAATGTTCCAAACTTGCAACATAGAATTCCATGTAACTTACTTGGTTTATTGACGCGGATCGCTCACAATAGTAGCTCTATTCCTCAAGTGAGAATTTCATGACTGATGCATTGACGTTAAGGGACGTGTCAAAGACCTATCGAAATGGTTTCCAAGCACTGAAAGGAATTAATTTGACCGTTCCTGAAGGCGAGTTTTATGCCCTACTTGGACCTAATGGTGCAGGTAAATCTACAACCATTAGCATCATCAGTTCTCTTACCAAAAAAACGGCAGGTACTGTCGAAATTTTTGGGCATAATCTAGATACCCAACCATCCCAAGCCAAGCAATGTTTAGGGGTAGTACCGCAAGAATTTAACTTTGGTCAGTTTGAAAAGACCTTTGATATTTTGGTCACACAAGCAGGCTATTACGGCATCCCTAACAAAGTTGCCGAACAACGTGCCGAAGAATATTTAGAAAAACTGGGTTTATGGGATAAACGTACCACTCAAGCGCGAATGCTGTCTGGCGGTATGAAACGTCGTTTAATGATTGCACGTGCCATGATGCACGAGCCGAAACTGCTTATTTTGGATGAACCCACTGCAGGTGTAGATATTGAGCTGCGTCGTTCAATGTGGGATTTTTTAACAGAGATGAATGATAAAGGCACCTCAATCATTCTCACTACCCACTATTTAGAAGAAGCGGAAATGTTGTGTCGTCGTATCGCGATTATTGATCGTGGTGTGATTAAAGAAGACACTTCAATGAAAAACTTCTTAAACCAGTTAAGTGAAGAATCTTTTATTTTCGATTTGGCTGAACCTATTCAACCCATTCATCTAGATATTATTGGTGTACGTTTCAACTTAATTGATGCAGTGACCCTAGAAGTCACTATGGATAAAGCTCACACCTTAAATGATTTATTCCAACTTTTAGAAGCACAAGGCATTCGCGTGCGCAGTATGCGTAATAAGTCCAACCGTCTAGAAGAGTTATTTGTCAAAATGGTCGAAAAGAATTTAGATGGAGCTGCGCAATGAATTTTACCCAATTACGAATTGCACTCTATACCTTAGTGCATAAAGAAGTTCGTCGTTTTATGCGCATATGGCCCCAAACCTTGCTTCCGCCAGCCATCACCATGAGTTTGTACTTTGTGATTTTTGGTAATTTGGTCGGTTCGCGTATTGGTGAAATGGGCGGCTTTAGCTATATGCAATTTATTGTGCCCGGCTTAATTATGATGGCAGTCATTACCAACAGCTATGCCAACGTATCTTCAAGTTTTTTTAGTGCAAAATTCCAGAAAAGCATTGAAGAACTAATCATGAGCCCTGTACCTTTGCATGCCATTTTATGGGGCTATGTTTTGGGTGGTGTTAGTCGTGGCGTATTGGTCGGTATTATTGTCACCACCATGAGTCTATTCTTTACCGACCTTTATATTACCAATTGGTTTGTTACCATTTATACCGTATTAATTACGTCATTTTTATTTTCATTAGGCGGTTTTATTAATGCTGTTTATGCCAAATCATTTGATGATATTTCTATTATTCCAACTTTTGTACTGACTCCACTGACTTATTTAGGTGGTGTATTCTATGCCATTAGTGCCTTAAGCCCTTTTTGGCAAAATCTCTCTTTAATTAACCCTGTGGTGTATATGGTTAATGCTTTCCGTTACGGCATTTTAGGACATAGTGATGTCAACGTGACGATTTCATTATCTGTGATTACACTATGCTGTGCAGTGCTTTATGGTATTGCCTATCATTTACTTTCTCGTGGTTCAGGAATGCGTGAATAATGAGTGTTGAACAATCTCTTCTTGGTAAAGACACCAATTATCCTACAGAATATCAACCCGATATTTTGTTCCCTATTTCACGTGCTGCTGCACGTGAAAAATATGCAGATATTGAGGGAATTCAACTCGGGCAAGACTGGTGGCACGTTTTTGAAATTTCGTGGTTGAATGCCGCAGGTGTTCCACAGGTTGCGATTGGTCGGATTACGCTACTTGCTTCATCACCTAACCTGATCGAATCAAAATCATTAAAGCTCTACTTTAATAGTATGAACTTTACTCGCTTTCAGTCTGAAGCCAATTTCATTGAAACTGTTGAGCATGATTTAACGGCTGCAGCACAAGCACCTGTTACGCTAACTTTATTTAAGGTTGATGATTTGGCAATTAGCCAACCTGAAGGTATTTGTATTGATCAGCTCACGCCTGAGCGTTTAGAGCAGCATCCTGACCCAAGTTTATTGCAATTCGATTTAGAACAAGCGGAAGATATAGAGGTACAACTTTTCTCACATTTATTACGCAGCAATTGTCCTGTCACAGGACAACCTGACTGGGGCACGGTTTTTATCCGTTATCAAGGCAAAAAACCTTGTTATCGCAGTATTTTGGCTTATATTATTTCTTATCGTCAGCATAATGGTTTCCATGAACAATGTGTGGAACAGATGTTTGCAGACATCTGGCAAAAATTCGCACCAGAAAAACTGATGGTATATGCAACCTATACACGTCGTGGTGGTTTAGACATTAACCCTTGCCGTGTATCGGACTTAACATGGATGCCTCGCCCTATTCGTTTAGCGCGACAATAACAACATTGAGGTTGAACAATGCCATTTTTTGGATTCATTCCATCTGCAGAATTATTAAATACGATTGAAACTGCACAACAGAAAAAAAATTCAAGTGAGCCGCTGTACCCACTGCGCGACAAAACCGCATTAATGATTAATGAAGAAATCATTGATGCCATTTTAACCGAGTTGGTACGTCGTTTTCCTGCCAGCGATAAACGCGACACTGCCGAAAAACTTGCGGGCTATGTCAAATCTACCGTTGCAGTACTCCTAAAACAATTATTAAGCAAAGCGCCAAATGATGTCGTGAAACAATCGATTGAATTTTCTGAGCGCAGTAGCTTTAAAGATGCAGCAGGCAATGCACGTGTAGGTGAAACGCTCGATGCAAGTTTAGTGACCAACCTGAAACACAACTATGCCGAAATTCAAGCAGGCAATGAAGTGAACAAAGCTGCTTTAACCGAACTATATAAACAGTTTGCAGAAGCGACGGTACGCCACTTTATGAGCGACTTTAACAAAACCCTCGATTTGGGCATGATTAAGCGTAAAGCAGCAGATATTGGCGCAGCAGCGGTAATTAAAGCTGTCCATATTGCGGTGGATAAAATCATCCCAAATTTAACCAAAGAGGAACTCTTGGTTTTAGCGGAATATCACGACACCTTATTCCATCATTAATATCAGTGGGTTTAACTCATAATGCGTTTTAAGCCCTTTTGTTGCATGTTAAGTGCAAAATGCCTGATTTTGATCAGGCATTTTTATATGCAATGCAATATCAGGATATGTCTGCAACTTTTGCACAATCAAGAATAACTTTTTGCACCTAGATTGAATTTTGTTACAAATCCTGCGCGCTTTTTACACATTCTTTGTCTATTTTTGTATAAGTTTTTGCAAACCAGTCACGCATGAATGCTATCTTAGCCGCTTACTTCGCTTTCGCAGTTTGGCCCCAATAGCGGCTTATTCTTCATATATAAGTAGCAACTTATTTACTGCATATAAATAAGTTGTGTAAATCATCAATTTGGAATTTTCCTCAATATGTTCAAACTTGATTTTTATAACAAACTAAAACGTCTTTCTTTACTCATTGGTGCATTTTCTATCACCAGTTTTTGTCAGGCCAATGATTTCCAAAATCATCCGTCTTATGCCAGTTTTAAACAAAAAACCATGCAGACCTATGGCTTGAGTGCAGCACAAGTCGATTGGGCGATGGAAGGCTCTAAAAACTTACCCAATATCATCAACATCATGAACCGCCCAGGCGAAAGTAAGCCTTGGTACGACTATAAAACCAATTTCCTTGCAGAAAGCACTATTCAGCGCGGTGTGCGCTTTAAACAACAATATGCGGACACGCTCAATCGTGCTGAACAGCAATTTGGTGTACCGCAATCCATTATTTTAGGGATTCTGGGTGTAGAAACAGGTTTTGGAAGCAATAAGGGCTCTTTTGTAACCCGTGATGCCCTTGCCACCTTAGGCTTTGGTTATGAACGTCGCGCGGAATACTTTAAAGATGAACTCGCGGCACTGATCGCATGGTCATATAAAGATGGTGTGCCAACTTCTTCAATTGTTGGTTCTTATGCAGGTGCTGTTGGTTATCCGCAGTTTATGCCTAGCAATATTCCAAAATTTGGGGTCGATTATGACGGCAACGGACATATTGATCTACGCAACTCGGCAGTCGATGCCATTGGCTCCATTGCAAACTACTTGGCACAACATGGCTGGCAGCGCAATCAACCCATTGCATTTGCTGCACGATATACAGGCAACAATCCTGACAGTGTCATTGCCAAAGATTTGACCCTGCCAACACCTTATGGGGTTTTAAAATCGCAAGGCGTGATGCCAATGAATCCAATTGTGCAAATAGATGACCTCGACTTGGTCAATGTCATTCAATTACAAGAAAATTATGGTCATATCTACTATATAACCTATCCAAATTTTCAGGTGATTACGACTTATAACCGTAGCCGTATGTATGCGACTGCATTGTGGTTATTGGGCACTGAAATTGCGAGTCGCTAAACAAAAATTTAAATATAAAACAAAAAAGTCAAGAAATATTTTTGACAATTTGATCACAGAACAAACTTTTTACACATTGTGTTACAATATTGGTTATTTTTTAATCAAATAGAGTTAGTTTTTGGTACTTTTTGTCATTATTTTCGTATAAAGACTAGACACCTTTAGTAAGGGATGAATATTATCCACTTCGTCAAATGTAGTCGAAAAAGTGAAATTACAGACAGGATTACCGCTATTTCAATCAGTTAAGAGCGAAATAAGTTAAAAATTCTGTCTTCAGGAGTTCAAACCATGCATAGTTCACTTAAATACTTACTTGCACTTTCTGCAGCTATTGCCCTAAGTCAGTCGCAAGCTGAAATGGTGCAATCATCATTCAACAACGATAATGAGTCATCTAGCCTAGCTGCGCGTGTACTCAACAAAGAAGCACAAAGTTTTAATTCACATTTCTCAAATTTGAATAGCCTTTCAATCACCGAACGTTCAGGCGACCAAATCCGTCGTCAAACGATTGCAGCGAAAATTGAAATTCCTGCTGAAGAGCCTTCAGTGATTGAAAAGTTAAATACAGTGGCATCAAACACTGTACGTAAATTTAGCCAAACAGGTATGGCATCTTGGTACGGTCGTCAATTCCACGGTCGTAAAACTGCAAGCGGTGAAACGTTCGACATGAACGCAATGACTGCTGCACACCGTAGCCTGCCGCTAAACTGCTATATTCGCGTAACCAATAAAAACAATGGTAAGAGCGTTGTAGTTAAAGTAAATGACCGTGGTCCATTCCATGGCAACCGTGTACTCGATCTTTCTTATGGCGCTGCAAAACAATTGGGCATCACCAATGCAGGTACTGCCAAAGTAAGCATTGAGCGTATTGACGGTCCAAACTCTTAAGATTCGCTTACACGACTTCACATTTGACTTGAAAGCCACAGCAATGTGGCTTTTTTAATGCCTGTAAGATTTACAGTCATCCCATGCATGTCTGCACAAAGATGATCCACACAAATTTTGTTGCCACTTCATTTTGAAAATATGAATACTGTTTTGACCGCCTCACTGTTCTCAGTTATATTTTAGACAGTCAAACAATAACAACGGATGATCGGTCTACAGGAGTAGCACATGAAGACAGTAAGCGAGTGGCTAGATGAATACAGCGAGAGCCATCAAAATAAAACCAATAAATTAATTCACTGGGTGTGCGTACCTACGATCTTTTTTTCGATTGTCGGCATCTTGGCGCATTTCAGCGCTTTACTAACAACATTACTTCTGGTGCTCAGTTTTATTTTTTATGCACGTTTAGACTTGGTTCTTGCAGTTGCAATGGCAGCATTAATGCTGGTAATGGCATGGCTGATTTATGTTTTGCCTGTTGGAATGGGTTTTTATATCGCAATTTTTGTTTTGGCGTGGATTGGGCAGTTTTATGGTCACAAAGTTGAAGGGAAAAAGCCTTCATTCTTCAAAGACCTCCAATTCCTTCTCATTGGCCCAATTTGGTGCATGGATGCCTATTTAGGTAAAATCCTACCCTCTTGGAAAACACGTCGTAAAAACAGCATTATGAGCATTTAAACGCTATATCCTATTTTCGTTATCGGAAGAACCGTTATTGATAGGTTCTTCCTTGATGTTTTAACCATCCGCCCACGTGTTTATTTGCTGGATCATGATGCGTCCAGTGAATCACCCCACCCTTATCTGAGTATTCATATTCACCAAAAAACTCAACAGTATCACCTTTTGCAATATTGGTAATTCGTGGTGCAAGATCAATATTATGTGCAACCAATACAGTTTGCCCATTATTCAGTTTTAAAATAAATTTTTGATGACGTGAGCCTTCGTTGTCATCCGCTAACACTGCAATGACCTGCCCACTCGCACGGACTTGTAAATCGCTCTGTTTGCGCTCAAACGCACGTTCAATCAGCTGAACACCCTGAGCATCATCTTGCAGCGCATCTCGCTGTACGTCTAACTGCTCTTTTTCAGTTTGCGATGTGCGAGCAGTACTTGTAGATGGTGCATTTGATGTTTCAGACTGAAACTGCTGTAAATCTATGCCAAAAAATGCAGCAATTAGCACTACAATAATTGCGCCGATGCTTAAATTCTTTTTATTTGCCATATAACCTTCTTGTTCTGATTCCACCCTATACGATTAAGTCAATTATTCGTAACATACTGATTTAAAATTAATATATTTAATCTTCATCTCAATATTTATGCCACGATTGCATATTGCCAAAATCTATATTCACAAAAAAGCCCCAAAATAAATTGGGGCTTTCCTTACAAAATATTTTACCTTAAGTAAAAATTATTTTGCAGCAGCTTGAGCAGCAGCAACTTCTTCAGCGAAGCTCATTTCTGCTTTTTTCTCAATACCTTCGCCTACTTCGAAACGAACGAATTGAGCAACAGTTGTACCAGTTGCTTTTAATACTTCAGCAACTTTCTTCTCGTTGTCAATTACGTACATTTGACGATCAAGCGCAACTTCGTTCAAGTATTTTTCAACTGAACCAGTTACCATCTTCTCTACGATGTTTGCAGGCTTACCAGATTCAACTGCTTTCGCTTCTGCAATTTCTTTCTCTTTAGCGATAAGATCAGCAGGAACTTGTTCAGCAGTAACAGCAACTGGGTTGAATGCAGCAACGTGCATTGCAATACCTTTACCAGTCGCAGCATCACCTGTGTAAGAAACAACAACACCGATTTTTAAACCGTGCTTGTACACAGCAAGGTTTTCACCTTCAACGATTTGTGCACGACGAACTTGGATGTTTTCACCAATTTTTTGAACAAGTGCAACACGTGTTTCTTCAACAGTTGCGCCATCTTCAAGTTTAAGTTCAGCAATTTTAGCAGCATCAGTTTCGTTTGCAGCAAGAGCAGCAGCAGCAACTTTCGCAGAGAAACCAGCAAAGTTTTCGTCTTTTGCAACGAAGTCAGTTTGACAGTTTACTTCTAAAAGAATCGCTTTGTTGCCTTCTTGAACGATTGTGATTGCACCGTCAGCAGCAATGTTACCTGCTTTTTTAGCAGCTTTTGCTTGACCAGATTTACGAAGGTTGTCAATCGCTAATTCGATGTCACCGCCCGCTTCTGTTAATGCTTTTTTACATTCCATCATTGCTAGACCAGTACGATCACGCAATTCTTTAACCATGCTTGCTGTAACTGCAGTCATGTTTATCTCCTAAAATCGGTAGAAAATGAATTCTTTTTTTAACAGAAACGGCCCAGAGGGTGTCTCTTGGGCCGTCTGCATACATGACGCTTACTTTGCCACCATCACATGTCGCAAAAATGACAAGCTTACGTCAAAACGCATTAAGCCTCAGAAGCAGGAGCTTCTTCGCCTTTTGCTTGAGCATTGGCTTGAGTTTGAGCGTATTCTTTACCAGCAATGATCGCATCAGCCATTGAAGAAGCGTAAAGTGTTACTGCACGGATCGCATCGTCGTTACCCGGAATAACGTAGTCTACGTTGTCTGGGTTAGAGTTTGTATCTACGATACCGATTACAGGAATACCTAAGTTTTTAGCTTCTTTAATTGCAATTGCTTCGTGATCAACGTCAATTACGAATAATGCGTCAGGTAAACCACCCATGTTTTTCACACCGCCTAAAGCGCGCTCAAGTTTTTCCATTTCACGGCTACGCTCTAAAGCTTCACGTTTAGTAAGCTTAGCAAAAGTACCGTCAGTAGACTGAACTTGAAGATCTTTTAAACGGCTGATAGATTGGCGAAGTGTTTTCCAGTTCGTCAACATACCACCTAACCAACGGTGATCTACATACGGTTGACCAGCGCGTTGAGCTTGTTCACGGATGATTGCAGAAGCAGCACGTTTTGTACCAACGAACAAAACTTTGTTCTTTTTGCTAGCCAATTGGTTTGCAAAGTTCAAAGCATCATTTAACGCAGGAACAGTGTGTTCAAGGTTAATGATGTGAATTTTGTTACGCGCACCAAAGATGTATTGACGCATCTTTGGGTTCCAGAAACGTGTTTGGTGACCAAAGTGTGCGCCAGCTTGAAGAAGGTCGCGCATGCTTACGTTGTAATCTGCCATTTTCTTTACCTTAAATGTTTGGGTTAGGCCTCCATATATCCGCATTCTCCACCCCAAAGGGCACCCAGAGTAATGTGACGATATATGTGCGGATTTTTAATTTCCCTTTTACCAAGCTCTTTGAAACATATTCATAAAAAGCATTTGATAAAATGGGCGGCTATTTATACCATAGTCACACACAAATTTCCAAAAGTTTTTAAAGATCATGAACACAACTTATCAAGCACCTCGTCGACTCATCAAAACCGCAGAAGATATTGAAAAAATGCGCGTGGCAGGACGACTGGCGGCAGAAGTTTTGGAGATGATCAAAGCACACGTTAAACCAGGCGTTACTACGCTCGAACTGGATACGATTTGCCATGACTATATTGTCAATCAACAACAAGCTATTCCTGCCTGCTTAGGTTATGGTGCTGCTCCGGGTCGTCCAGCATTCCAACACACCATTTGCACATCGGTTAACCATGTGGTTTGTCACGGTATTCCGTCAGAAAGTAAAGTGCTGAAGAAAGGCGATATTTTAAATATTGATGTCACAGTCATTAAAGATGGTTTCCACGGCGATACCAATATGATGTATATCGTGGGTGGTGAAACTTCCATTTTAGCCAATCGTTTATGCAAAGTTGCCCAAGAAGCGATGTATCGCGGTATGGCAACCGTTAAACCCGGTTCAACCATTGGTGATATTGGTCATGCGATTCAAAAATATGTTGAATCTGAACGCTTTAGTGTCGTGCGTGAATATTGCGGTCATGGTATTGGGACGACCTTCCACGATGAGCCACAAGTATTGCACTATGGTCAAGCCAACACAGGCATGATTTTAGAAGAAGGTATGACTTTTACCATTGAACCAATGGTCAATGCAGGCGTATGGCAAACCAAATTACTTGGCGATAAATGGACAGTGGTGACCAAAGACCACAAATTATCGGCACAGTTTGAACACACCATTTTGGTCACCAAAGATGGCTTGGAAGTGCTGACTGCCCGCCCTGATGAAGATTTATCACGCTTTACTGCATAACGTGTTTGCAGCCAAAATCTGTCATTGGCTAAAAATTTAACCCGTATGTCAAAAAGATCAGTTCCGACTGGTCTTTTTTATTAATTTCAACGCATACAATTTCTATAAAATCTTTTTATTTCAAACCAATAGAACTTTAAAGCCATCCAATAAAACAAGCATTTTCACGTATTCAACAGTTTTGGATTTAACAAAACACCTGCACACTTTTCCAGTTATTCACAAAAGTTTAAAAAAATATCTTGTAAAAACAACAGTTTTATTTTTCCAGTCCATTTCATAATGCCTTGCATAACAATGCCGTAAATAACAACAAGCAAAATTGGACATGGAGTTCCACAATGAAAAAAACACTATGCTGTTTGGCACTGAGTAGTTTGCCAGTCATTAGTTATGCCAACTCACCTTATTTTAGTTTAAAAGATGGTGATGGTTTTAAACGCTTTTCTGTTTCGGTAGGTGCGCTGCACGTTATGCCACAAGGTAAAGCACAACCTTTTCGGGTCAATACAGCCATCCACAATGGCTACACAGCGGATGTCGGTGAGGTTCAATCGCAAACTGTAAAAGATAATTTACGTGACGGTTTTGAGCCACCCATATTATTAAGCGGAGCATTAAATTTGCTGCCTACCGTGCCTGCCAACATGAGTGGACAAGCCACAATTTCAGGTTTGGAACAATGGGATAATCCCGGTACAGGTTTAGAAGCAGATGATGTCACTACACTGGGTATCATCAGTAACTATTTCTTTACTGATAATATTTCCTTTGAAGTCAAAGGCGGCATTCCACCTAAAGTTGATTTGCAAGGCAAAGGGAAAATTTATGCACCTTTCTCCGCAATTGCACGTCCATTAGGCGGTGCGTTGGGTGAGCTAGAATTACAAAACGATATTTTCATTACCGATTTAGCAGCACATGGCCCTGCTGCTTCTGCCCGAGCATGGACACCTGCATTTGAGTTTCAATATCACTTTGGCAAAACAGGCGTAAATAAGTTCCGCCCCTATGTTGGCGTCGGTTTGATGTATGCCTATTTCAATGAGTTAGAAATTAATCCACGTACTGAGCAGGACTTAATTGCTTCAGGTCACATGATTGCCAATATTAAAGAAGGAAAATCAGGCGCATCTTTAGAAGGCAAACCAAGTTCAGCCAACCCAAAAGTTGAGTTAGATGCCACCGATGCGTTTGCACCTGTTGCCACCGTAGGTTTTA
The DNA here is from genome assembly GCF_013418565.1 of Acinetobacter sp. YH12135. NCBI lineage: Bacteria > Pseudomonadati > Pseudomonadota > Gammaproteobacteria > Moraxellales > Moraxellaceae > Acinetobacter > Acinetobacter sp. YH12135. The sequence goes on along the minus strand of NZ_VPBU01000012.1, from coordinate 76,843 downwards.
CCTATGACTTTAATGAAAAATGGTTTGCAGTTGGTTCACTATCTTATGCACACCTTAAAAATGAAACCACCATTACGGTGACCGATGCCAAACATGGTGAATTGATTCACTCTAAAGCAGATATTGAAGTGAATCCGATCATTGCATACGCTGGCTTTGGGATGCGCTTTTAATCTCTAATTTTACTTTTCCACTTTCAACTAAATTTAAGACGGCTACGGTCGTCTTATTTTTTCTTACACTATTTAATTAAAGCAATCGCTTCTATCTTGATAACTCAATTTTATCATTTGATGAATTTTATTTTATCGCGCTCTTGAGCTGAATCGATTACCATAACAAGCTGTTAGCCATACGTGGATGCCTTATGTCGAATGCTCAATTTTCCAAACCTCTAATTTATATGTTAATTGGAAGCGCCATTATTTTGGCATTATCGCTTGGGGTTCGGCATGCATTTGGTTTGTATTTGGTGCCTATGAGCCATGAATTTGGCTGGGGACATAATGTCTTTAGTTTAGCCATTGCCATGCAAAACCTAATTTGGGGTGCAGTCCAACCCATCACAGGTGCTTTTGCAGACAAATACGGTAGTAAAATTGTAGTTGCAGTTGGTGGCGCACTGTATGCACTCGGCTTATTGCTCATGGCCGTCAGCTCGACAGGCTTATTGCTAAATTTAAGTGTGGGTTTAATTTTAGGTTTGGCACTTTCTGCAACCTCTTTCCCTGTGCTACTTTCTGCAGTAGGCCGCGCTGCTCCTCCAGAAAAGCGTAGCCTTGCAATGGGTATTGCCAGTGCTGCAGGCTCGTTTGGGCAATTTATCATGTTGCCATCGACCTTATTGTTATTACAAAGTGTAGGTTGGTCGGGCGCATTAATTGTCAGTGCGATTTTAATTGTCTTGATTGTTCCTTTGGCATGGATGCTCAAAGCACCCATGTATCAAAACCCTAATGCAAGTTCAGTCAGCCAACCCGCTTTAGGCTTTAAACAAGTTTTGGTGATTGCCAAAAACCATAAACCCTTTTGGTTTTTAGCTTTGGGCTTTTTTGTCTGTGGTTTTCAAGTGGTGTTTATCGGGATTCACTTACCTAGCTACTTAATCGATCATGGCTTTAATGCAACCACAGGCACAGTTTTTCTAGCACTCGTGGGTTTATTTAATATTGTAGGCACTTATACGGCGGGTTGGTTAGGTGGTCGCTATTCCAAACCACACTTGCTGATGTGGCTTTACGGACTACGCGGTATTGCCATTATCGCCTTTTTAATCCTGCCTTTAAGCATCTGGACAATTTATGCATTCGGGATCATTATGGGTTTGTTGTGGTTATCTACAGTGCCTTTAACCAATGGTATTGTGGCAAATATGTTTGGGATTAAATACCTGACCATGCTCAGTGGCATTGTGTTTTTTACACACCAAGTCGGCTCATTTTTTGGTGGATGGCTTGGCGGTTTAAACCACGATCTGACAGGTAACTATAATGCTATCTGGATTGTTTCTATTGCTTTAAGTGCGTTTGCGGTCTTGGTGCATTTCTGGGTCAATGAGGAGCACGTCATTCATGACTAATTCTTTATTTAATTTTAAAGTGCTGCTCGCGCTGGCGGTTATTGCCCTGCTCGTCTTTTCAATTTTTTTATGGATGCAAACGCCTCAACTGTTTGAGTATTTTAATCAGGCATTCTGCGCACATTAATTGTCTGCGTCACTCGATCTCTTTATCAATGTATTCAATACTGAAGGAGTAACTTATATAACTTGCTCCATTGACTAGATTGCATTTAAACAACAAATCTATGCAAAATAAGTTAAATGGTTCAAGATCAAACATTTATTTAAAAAGATAATATTTTTCATAAGCTTAGCATTTCTTTTAATTTTATCTGATGGCTGTTTTTACTTAAATTTTCTTGACCATATACCAAGAAAGAGTAAAACCCAATGAGCAGTCTAAGCCCACTTTCTCAAGCGATTCATGATGCACCACGTTGGCATCAAGCCGATTCATTACAAAATCCTAATGATATTCAAATACAACCTTTAGCAGGTGCTGCCTTAGGTGCTGTCGTGACAGGACTAGATACGAAAAAATCCCAAACAGGGGCAACAATTTATCGTCTAAAACAAGCTTTGGCACAACATCTAGTTTTGATTTTTAAACAACAACAGCTAGATGATTTACAGTATTTAGCATTTGCCAGTTACTTTGGTTCTATTTTCCGTCCAAGTTCAGACAATCCTGTTTTAGGCAGTCAAGCCGACACAGGCACACCGCCCGATGTTGTACCGGTATCTAATGCTGTTGGACAAGGTGATTATACGGGACATGCAGAACTCAAACCGCATGCAGACCATCAATGGACACCTCTACCCTCTTTTGCCTCGCTGCTGTATGCCATAGAAATTCCAAAACAAGGCGGACAAACTACCTGGTACAACACCATTAAAGCCTACGATGCCTTAGATGAAACCACCAAAGCGGAAATTAATCACCTTCAACTCATTACATACAACCCTTTTGTTCGTGCACAAAATACGACTGCAACGGGTAGCTATGGTAATTCGCCGCTGTATCGTTTTCATGATCAACCTATTGTTGGTCATGGCTATCCACACCCTTTGGTGAGAGTCCATCCTGAAACTGGACGTAAAGCCCTTTGGCTGAACACCCATTCTGAAGTTGAGTTGCTCAATTATGACGATCAGGCAGGTAGTGAATTAATTGCTCGGCTCCGCGCACATATTTTAAAGCCAGCCTTCCGCTACACGCATCATTGGGAACAAAGGGATTTGGTATTTTGGGACAATCAAGTGACCTTACACTCTAGGGAGCCATTCCCTGCCGAGCAACGGCGCTTACTTAAAAGAATAAGTTTGGCGGGTAGCCGGCCATTTTAATCTTGCTACTCATGTTAAAAGGCAGCACGCCACTATTGGACTCAAATAAAAAGATGCGCCAAAACTAAAATAACAAACGAACAACTTAGAATAAGAAAACCCGTAAAGCCTAAACTTTACGGGTTCTTTTTTAATGAACTTTAAGCAATATTGCAGCAACTTAGAATAAACGATTCATACCATTTAAAGTTGCTACACGGTAAGCTTCAGCCATGGTTGGATAGTTGAATGTGGTTTCCACAAAATACTTAATGGTATTGTTCGGGCTGTTCATCACCGCCTGACCAATGTGGATAATCTCTGCCGCATTATTACCAAAGCAATGCACACCCAATACTTCTAAAGTGTCACGGTGGAATAAAATCTTCAATTCACCCACTGTATCACCCGTAATTTGCGCACGCGCTAAATGACGGAAAGATGCCTGACCAACTTCATAAGGAATTTTTTCTTCCGTCAATTCCTGCTCAGTTTTACCAATCGAAGAAATTTCTGGAATGGTGTAAATACCTGTTGGAATATCGGTCACAGGCGCAACATTTTCTTCGCCACTCATATTTGCACCCGCGCAACGACCTTGGTCATAGGCAGCTGATGCTAACGAAGGCCAACCAATTACATCGCCCGCAGCATAAATATTCTCTACTTCGGTTTGATATTGATCATTCACCGTTAATTGACCACGGCTGTTTGGTTTAAGTTCTACGTTTTCTAAACCTAAACCATCGGTATTACCTGAACGTCCGTTACACCACAAAATCGCATCAGCTTTGATTTTCTTGCCACTTTGCAAATATAAAACCACGTGATCATCAAAAGTTTCTAAATGATCAATTTGCTCATTGTGGCGAATCAGCACCCCTTGCGCACGCAAGTGATATGACAAGGCATCTGAAATTTCATCATCCAAATAGCTGAGCAATTTGTGCTGAGTATTAATCAAATCAACTTTATGATCTAAACCAATGAAGATGGATGCATATTCACAACCAATCACACCCGCGCCATAAATAATAATTTTTTGAATCGAGAAATCCAAATCCAAAATTTTGTCTGAATCAAATACACGTGGATGGTTGAAATCCAACATTTCTGGACGATATGGACGGCTACCTGTCGCAATCACAATTTGCTGACACATAATGGTTTCTTTAATGCCATCTGCACCAAATACCAAGACCGTATTTTTATCTTGGATATAAGCACGACCATGATAAATCGCAATTTCATTACGGTCATAAAAGCGAGAGTGCGTTTCAACTTGCTGCTGAATAACTTTATGCGCACTTTGCAACACTTGCTTCATGGTGAACTGACGCCAATCGCCCATTTTTTTAAACATTGGGTCACGGCGATAACGGATAATATTCGACACTGTCTGACGCAATGCTTTACTTGGAATGGTACCCACATGGGTACAGTTACCGCCAAGCTGCTCACGAACATCTACAATCGCAACACGCTTACCAGATTTGGCAAGTTTCATTGCCGCGCCTTCACCCGCAGGGCCTGAACCGAGAACAACCGCATCGTACTTCACGAAAGTTCCACTAACGACCTCTTTTTTACGTGGCATTCAACGCTCCTTTTCTTTAAATCTGTCTTTTCAATGGGCTATATTATGACGTAAATCTTTTGAATTTTCTGTATTTACTGTGCATATATTACGTGATAACCACATTTTTTATATGAATATCGTTTTTACCCAATTTAAGCACAATTTCGTTATAATAACCGTCTTATGATGAAGTTAAGGTGACATTTTACTTTTGCACTTAGATTCGGTTTAATCAGACTCTATTTCACGTAAAATCTAGCCTACACTAAATCTCTCCCCTTTCAAAAACAGTGGAAAAGTTGAATATGTCTGCAAACCGTAAACCAGAACAGGGTGTCAAACTTCGTGGTGCTGAAAAAGTCGCACGTATTCCTGTAAAAGTTGTTCCTACGGTTGAAACGCCTCGTAAACCTGACTGGATTCGGGTCAAAATGACGGCACCAGAAGAAGTTCAACGTATTAAAACCACTTTGCGTCAGCAAAAATTGCACACCGTTTGTGAAGAAGCCGCTTGTCCAAACCTTCCAGAATGCTTTGGTGGTGGTACAGCAACCTTTATGATCATGGGTGATATTTGTACCCGTCGCTGCCCGTTTTGTGATGTTGCGCATGGTCGTCCAAATGCACTAGATCCTGAAGAACCTCGTCACATGGCAGAAACCATTGCCAACTTAGGCTTAAAATATGCCGTGATCACCTCTGTAGACCGTGATGACTTGTTAGATGGTGGTGCACAACATTTTGTCGATTGTATTAAAGAAGCCCGCTCTTTAAGCCCAAATACGTTGTTAGAAATTTTGGTGCCAGACTTCCGTGGTCGTATGGATATTGCACTACGCATTATGACCGAATGTCCGCCAGATGTTTTTAACCACAACATTGAAACTGTGCCACGCTTATATAAAGCCATGCGTCCGGGTTCAGACTATCAGCACTCTTTGAACTTGCTGAAAATGTTTAAAGAATATTGCCCAGATATTCCAACCAAATGCGGTTTGATGGTAGGTATTGGAGAATCTGAAGAAGAAGTTATTGCACTGTTAGATGATCTTAAAGCGCACGATGTAGATTATGTGACCATTGGTCAATATTTACAGCCATCTAAAGAACATTCGCCAATTGACCGCTTTGTAACACCTGAAGAATTTGAGCGTTATACAGCGCATGGTCAAAAGTTAGGTTTTAAAAATATTTGGGCTGCGCCAATGGTACGTTCAAGTTATTTTGCAGACCGTCAATATTATGGTGAACCTGTACCAACAGTACGTCGTAAAGCCGACCCTGCTAAAAAAATTAGCGTGCAAACCATTGAAGCTTAACACTCGCTTATTTCAAAATTTGCGATAAAGCTAAAACAGCCCCGACTTTATGTTCGGGGTTTTTTATACCTTGTGGATATATTAAAAATAGATAGATGTGAATATTTTTTGATGGTCTACGACCAAGTGCGCATGGTATCATCGCCATAAATTGTTAATCTATGCACTTAATCTATACACCGAGCTCAAACAATAAAACAGGGATAGTAAAATGTCACAACAAGACTATGACAATGGCTTAAAAGTTCGCACTGAAGTCATGGGCGAAAGCTTTGTAAAACGCGCACAGGACAACACTGTACCATTTACCCAACCTTTGCAGGACTGGATTAATGAACATGCATGGGGTTCAACTTGGCAACGTGAAGGTGTGTTACCACGCAAATATCGTTCCTTAATTACTATCGCCTTTTTAACTGCTTTAAAAAGCCCGACAGAGCTTAAAGGACATATTCGTGGTGCGCTAAATAACGGGGCAAGTGTCGAAGAAATTCAGGAAGTCTTGTTACACAGCTTGCCTTATTGTGGCGCACCTGCAACTCAGGAAGCTTTTCGCGCAGCGTTGGAAGTTTTGGCAGAACATACTGCAAATACTTAAACGCAATCTAAATCAAAAAATATAAACGCTCGACATTTCACTAAAACTATTTGGTGAAATGTCGGTAGAGTTGAGTTTTAAATCCAATACACATTAAAGCTATAAAAGAACTCATTTAACTCAAAGCGCACCTGATAACCCAAATCAGTCAGCTGTGCCGATAAATTTCGAATATCTTCTAAAGGTAAATGTTTTGGCAGCACAGTAAAAACTGCGGTATTGCCCTGCTTGGCATTCTCTTCGATTAAAGACGCCAAACGCTGCTTATATAATTCAATATCTAGCTTGGCATGATCTGAATAAACTTTTGCTTGTTCAGCAGTTAAAAAATTTGCCATCTTATTGTTCTCATTATGACCATGTTTAACATTCAGCATATTGAAACTTGACGATATGGCTCAAGTGATTTTTTGTTATTGTCTGCATAAACGCATGATCAATTAACCCTAATTTTTTAAAAAAAATCACACCGAAGATGGCTTTTTCCCAGCGGACCTTTTAGGCTATCGCACAATCTTATGTTGTAATTTTGCTGGATGACATTATGTCAGAATCTGTTTCAATCTCCCCTGCGCTAATGAACCGCGCCATTGCAGGACAAGCCGATGCCCAATTTGAAGTGGCGGTGCTGTATATGCAAAGCGATTTTAATGAAGATATTGAACTTGCCGAACAATGGGCGCTCAAAGCTGCCGCAAACGGACATATCGAAGCCATGTATTGGCTTGGTGAAGGCTATACCGTATATGCCAAAGATGTTCTAGAAGATGACCCTGAAGATGCCAAACAACATTTTGAAGATGCTTTTGTCTGGCTCAAAAAAGCCAGTGATGCACAACACCCTGCCGCTATTTTAGAGTTGGCAGGCTACTACCGTCGTGGTGATGTGGTTGAACAAGATGTCGCTCGCTCTGTGGCATTGGTACAGCAAGCAGCAGAATTGGGCGAAGTACAAGCCATGCGAGACCTTGCTTTTATTTATGCAAATGCTTTGGGTGTAGATGCTGACGAAAATAAAGCTGAATATTGGACACAAAAAGCCGATGCAGCGGAGTAATCCCTTTGTCTAGCCAATCAATTGATGGGCTAGACAATTTTTTGCATGACTCGAATCGTCATTGAATAAAGCTTAGACTTTGAATAACACTTAGACTTCGACCACAATTACTTGTCTGCAAATGCCCTCTTGCTGACGCTGTTGTTCAAACACAGCCGCAGGCATCGGCTCAAAACTGTCAAAGAAACAAATTTCAGCATCATCAATTGAATATAGCAATGAGTGATTGCCCACGCCTTCTAAAGTGTCGTAATAGACAATTATAAATTTATTTTCATCAAATGCGTGCTGAATTTGCTGATAGCCGATTGCCGCCAATACAGGCAATTTAAGCTGTTTAGCTTCGGAATAACTTAACTTTTCTGCATCTTGTAAATCTGGGTCAGGGTCAGTATAAAACTGCACATTAAAGCCAAACTTTTTCAGTCCAACAGCCAAGCCAATTGTGGTTGTGCCCTGCTCTGGCGTATAACCACACACTTCAATCAATTGTTGAATATCGGCATCAATTCCTAAGTGTCGTAGCAACATCCACACTGCGTAAATCCCGCCGTTGGCTTCTAAATTTGCCAACTCTTGAGGAAGCTCTAAAGCCATCATTCAATCTCAAAAATATGTTTGTAGTGATAATAAACAAAACATGATTGGAACTGAATCAATTTCCAAGTACAATATCGCGCTAGTCGAGGGATGCTGCGACGTTTTACAGGCACGAAACGTAAAATCGCCAGGCTCGACCAGCATAGCAATGCGTTTGCTATGCAAGAAACGGCATCCGCGAACTGAATGATCAATTGTTTTTTATAAGGAGATCGTGATGAACGCGGTTAATGCTTCATTTACAGATTATAAAGTTGCCGATATCACACTAGCTGATTTTGGTCGTAAAGAAATCAAACTTGCAGAAGCAGAAATGCCAGCCCTTATGGGTTTGCGTAAGCGCTACTCAGCTGCAAAACCTCTTGCAGGCGCGAAAATTCTCGGCTGTATCCACATGACCATTCAAACTGCTGTTTTAATTGAAACGCTAGTTGAATTGGGCGCAGAAGTTCGTTGGACTTCTTGTAACATTTTCTCTACTCAAGACCACGCTGCTGCAGCAATTGCTGCTTCAGGTGTGCCTGTTTTTGCTTGGAAAGGCGAAACTGAAGAAGAATATGTATGGTGTCTTGAACAACAAATTAATGTAAATGGCACACCATGGGATGCCAACATGATTTTGGACGATGGCGGTGACTTAACTGCACTTGTTCACGAGAAATATCCTGCATTATTAGAGCGCATTCACGGCATTACTGAAGAAACCACTACGGGCGTACAACGTCTAATTGAAATGTGGAAAGATGGTTCTTTAAAAGTGCCTGCAATTAACGTCAACGACTCTGTGACTAAATCTAAAAACGACAATAAATACGGTTGCCGTCACTCACTCAACGATGCGATTAAACGTGGTACAGACATGTTATTGTCTGGTCGTCGTGCATTGGTTATTGGTTATGGTGATGTAGGTAAAGGTTCTGCACAATCTTTACGTCAAGAAGGCATGATTGTTCGTGTTTCTGAAATTGACCCAATTTGTGCAATGCAAGCATGTATGGATGGTTACGAAGTTGTATCTCCGTACAAGAATGGCGTACAAACAGGCAATAAAGCAGACGTCAACCTAGAGCTTTTAGAAAATACTGACTTGATTGTGACTACAACAGGTAACTATCACGTGTGCGACGCAGCAATGCTAGATACACTTAAAGCAGGCGCTGTTGTATGTAACATTGGTCACTTCGATACTGAAATCGACACCAACTACTTACGTGGTTATAAGTGGGTTGAAGTGAAGCCACAAGTACACCAAGTGTATCGTTCAGAAAACGAAAACGATTATTTAATCTTGCTTTCTGAAGGTCGTTTAGTGAACTTGGGTAACGCAACAGGTCACCCATCACGTATTATGGATGGTTCATTTGCTAACCAAGTATTGGCACAAATGCACTTATTTGCAGAGAAATTTGCCGATCTTCCTGCCGATCAAAAACAAGCGGCAATTCGTGTTGAAATCTTACCGAAAAAACTAGACGAAGAAGTTGCTGCTGCAATGGTTGCTGGTTTTGGTGGTGTATTAACACAATTGACTCAAGTACAAGCGGACTACTTAGGTGTAGCTGTTGAAGGTCCGTTTAAATCGGATGCTTATAAATACTAAGTTTTTAATCCTTCTCCCTAACCCTCTCTCATAGGGAGAGGGAATGATTCATTGTTTAATGAATGTATTCGAGGGTAAGTCCTCTCCTGAGCAAGTTTAAAGCACTGCTTTAAACCCAGCGCAAGAGAGGATTTAGGAGAGGTGAAAAAATATAAATAAGTATTTATAACAAGGATTGAATCATGACCAAACAAGTTCCTATTTCATTTGAATTTTTCCCATCTAAAACCGATGTAGGTGCAGAAAAACTCAAAGTTGTGCATCAAGAATTACAACTTTTAAATCCAGAGTTTTTTTCTATCACTTATGGTGCAGGTGGTTCTACTCGTGAACGTACTTTATCGACCATTAGCGACTTCAATGGCAAAGGCACACCTGTAGCGCCGCACCTGTCTTGTATTGGTGATGACAAAGCGCGTATTGCTGAATTGCTTGATATTTATAAAGCACAAGGCATTGACCGCATTGTGGCTTTGCGTGGTGATTTACCTTCAGGTCAAGTTGGTTTAGGCGAATTGCCGTATGCGTCTGACTTGGTGCGTTTTATTCGTGAACATTCAGGTGATCATTTTCACATTGAAGTTGCGGCTTATCCTGAAATGCATCCACAAGCAGACCACTTTGATCAAGACATTAAAAACTTTGTCACCAAAGTAAATGCTGGTGCCAATGCTGCCATCACCCAGTTCTTTTTTAATCCAGATGCGTACTTTTACTTTGTAGAACGTATTCAAAAGCAAGGTGTGAATATTCCTGTTGCGCCTGGCATTATGCCGATTACCAATGCCAGCAATTTAATTCGCTTTGCAGATGGTACAGGTGCAGAAATTCCACGCTGGATTCGTAAGCAATTAGCAACCTATGGTGATGACACAGCTTCAATCAAAGCCTTTGGTCATGAAGTGATTATTAAACTGTGCGAACGCCTGATTGCAGGTGGTGCACCAAGTTTGCATTTTTACACCATGAACAACACCGAACCGACTCGTCAATTAGTGACAGATCTTGGTTTGGCTTAAGCTGTATTTTTCATATTTATTGACTTGAACGAGTAATCCCTATGCCCCGTTTTTATATTGAGGCTGAATTAGCAGTAGATACACAAGTTGAACTGACTGAAACAGTATTTCATCACTGGGTGAAAGTACTACGCGCACAAGTCGGTGAAACCGCCACCTTGTTCAATGGGCAAGGTGGTGAATATGAAGTGGAACTGGTTGAAGTTACCAAAAAAACAGCGCAAGTGCAGATTAAAAGTTTTAATCCAGACAATCGCATCCCAAGCTTTAGCGCCTTATTAGGACAAGTAATGAGCAAAGGCGATCGTATGGATTATGCGATTCAAAAAGCGGTAGAGCTTGGCGTGACTAACATTCAGTTGCTCACCTCTGAACGCTGTGAAATGCGCTTAAAATATGACCGCGATCAAAAAAAATTAGATCATTGGCAAGGCATTGCCATTGCAGCCTGTGAACAATGTGGCATGAATATCGTACCGAAAATTTTAGCCCCACTACGTTTAGAGGACTGGCTGAATAGTGACCTTCCTACCACCAAATTAGTGTTAGCACCGAATAAAGATCAAGTAGATGTGCTAAACAATGTCAGTAAAGATTTGGCTTTATTAATTGGGCCTGAAGGTGGTTTAAGCGAAACAGAAATTAGCGCTGCCAATGCGGTTGGCTTTCAAAACTGGTGTATTGGTACTCGGGTATTACGCACTGAAACCGCACCTGTGGTTGCTTTAGCTCTCTTAAATTATCGCTTGGCCGAGTAATTTATCCGTTTTTACAGAAATCGATTGCCAATAACATTGCAATTTATAAAGTACAGGATTAATCTCGAACAATATATTAAAAAATTTGCATAAAATTTAAACACAAAACAGTAATATTTTATGCATGAAAGTGATGTTATTTAAAAATATAAATGATGGAATCATTTAACTAGATTTTGGGGAAGTATGTCAGACGCTCAAGATGAATTGTTGCAGCAATACTTAGATGCTGCGCAAATCACCAATACCATTCGGCTTATTCGATTCTTTTTGGTCGGCATCCTGATTGTTTGCCTGTATGTGTTTTTTATTTATCAAATTTCTTTCTCACATTCATCACCCTACCTCAATATCTGGTTTATTCTCACTGAACTGACCATTGGTTCGTGTTTACTGCTCACAGCAGTTCACTTTAAAGCGGGACAATATCAACTCCAACAAGCACATCGTTGGTTAAAATTGGTGTGTTTCTTGATCGGAACAGCAATCGCGGTTGGGGTAAGTTTACTGTATTACTTTTTACCTCAGCAAAACCCTGAACTGAGCAACTATGAAGCGATTATTTTAGCGACCTTATTAATTATTGTGAGTCAAACCTTTGCCCTCACCTTTTTAACGCAGCGCTTGAGTTATTTTTGCTGGGTATTCATTCCAGTGATCACACCCTATATTGCCGCACAGTTTTTAGTTCACTCCGAAACTTCCGCTTTCTTTTTTCTCGCGACAAATTTTGCCTTAATTACCTTACTGATTTGTGCCAATACTTCAATGCACATGCATCGTCGTTTATCGAGCGTCTATTTTAAGAACGACCAACTCAAAAAAGCCGCAGAGCAACAAGTTGACTGGACAGATCAACTCCGCCAACAATTGCAAGTGGAAATGAACAAATCTAAAGATATTGAATTGCAACTGCAATTTAATAATCAAATGCTGGAACAAAAAATTAGAGAACGTACCTTTGACTTAGAACAAACCCATCTAGACTTAATTAAACAACAACATAGTTTAATTTTGGCACATGAAGCCGCAGGTCTAAAAGCATGGGACTGGAATATACGGCAACGCAGTATTGTCTTTGGTAGTGGCGGACAGCAAACCCGTTTAGAAAATACCAAACAGCATCGAAATAAATTACAGCAACTGATTCACCCCGATGATGTTCCACACTTTCACCAAACCATGAAACAGCATTTACGTGGTCAGACAGAACGTTATCAAGCCACTTATCGCGTACAACATAGTTCAGGTCAATGGTATTGGGTACATGATATTGGGCGGGTGATTGAGCGTGATCCTGTCACTCATAAACCTTTGCGTATGGTAGGGATTCGCCGTGATATTCAGCAAGAACGAATTGGACAAGAGCGCTTAAAACTCACTGCCAGCGTACTTGAACAGGCAGCCGAAGGTATTTTTATTTTAGATGAAAACTTACGTTATATTGAAGCCAACCCATTCTATGCTCAAATGAGCGGATTTCAACGTGACCATATTATAGGTAAATATCTGTTTGATTTAGTCAAATCCAACAAAGCAAATCCACGCATGACACAAGAGGAAATTGTTCAACAATTACTCAACAAGGGTGAATATCATACTGAAAAGAGTATAAAATTCCGCTCAGGAAAAGAATTAGAAGTTCGTTTGCATATCAATGCAGTCAAAGATGAGCAAAACCGTATTATTAATTATATAGGAATTGTGTCTGATTTAACCGAACATAAACTACAAGAACAGCGTCTATCCTATTTAGAAAATTACGATCCACTGACCGACTTGCCTAATCGCTTTTACTATAATTATCAACTACATCAATATCTTATTTCGCAGCAAGATTCATTACAGCAATTGGCGGTCATTCGACTCAATATTGACCGTTTCAGACCTTTAAATGAATATTTAAGCAATAATGGTGGCGATGAATTACTCCACCAAGTGGCGCAGCGTTTACGCATCACCAATGCCGAAGCGCTGTTTGTCGCGCACTTAAATGGCGATGATTTTGCAATTGTGTATGAAATTTCTCATATTCGCCCTTCTATACAGCAGCACTGTGAACGCATCACCAAAGCCTTTAATTTGCCGTTTAATGTGCAGGGACAAGAACATATTATTACCCTGTCGATGGGGGTTTCCCTCTATCCTGAACATGGACGCCAGCTGGATTATCTGACTAATTGTGCAGAACAAGCCTTGTCTGAAGCCAAGCGTTTGGGTGGTAATACCGTTAAATATTACGCTTTAGACAACACCAAACTGCTAGAACAAAATGTGCATTTAGAGCGTGACTTACGCCAAGCCATTAAAAATGATGAGTTAATTGTATATTATCAACCTAAAATTGATTTCCATAATTATCAGGTAGTTGGGTTTGAAGCATTGGTGCGCTGGAAACATCCAACCAAAGGCATTATTCCACCGAACCTATTTATTCCTATTGCAGAACAAACCAGTTTAATTTCCGATATTGGTCGGGTTGTGATTCAACAAACAGCCAAGCAAATTCGTGAATGGAACCTATTAGGTTTTGATCATGTCCAAGTATCGGTTAATGTAGTTGCACAACAACTGCAACGTGGTCAATTGCTGCAAGATTTAGATGATGCGATTAATACCTATCAAATTTCAGGTGCAAGCTTAGAATTAGAAATTACCGAATCCTCTTTAGTGGAAAACTCCACAACCGTTAAGTCTTTATTAGATGAAATTAAACAACGTGATATTCATATCGCCTTAGATGATTTTGGTACAGGCTATTCTTCACTTTCTTACTTAACAGACTTCCCAATTGACAGTTTAAAAATAGACCGTAGCTTTGTTTCTAAAATTGGGAATACCAAACAAGAAGCCATTGTTAGTGCCATGATTGCTATGGGCAAAGCCATGGGCATGAGCGTGGTAGCTGAAGGGATTGAAACTGAGCAGCAACTGCAATATTTGCAGAATTTAAATTGTGATATTGCTCAGGGATATTTATTCTCTAAGCCTTTGCCTGAAAGTGAAGCGACCCAATTTCTAAAAGCCAATTTAGTATCGCGCGCTTATCGCTCCTTAATCTGAAACTAGACCCAAAAGCTCTAAGTTTGTTCTAAAAATAAACAGTGACGTCTGTGCTAAGGGGGCAAGTAATGGTATATTCGATAAGATTCATAAAAATCCACCAGCATCGCTGGCCAACTTGTCACACACGAGATTCAGATGGACGATCAATCATTAAAACAGCAGGCACTTTACTATCACGAATTTCCAACACCAGGAAAAATCAGCGTTACTCCAAGTAAGCAGCTGGTCAACCAACGTGACTTAGCGCTCGCTTACTCACCAGGTGTCGCAGCACCATGTTTAGAGATTGAACGTGATCCTTCAACAGCTGCACTTTATACCGCTCGCGGTAACTTGGTTGCTGTCGTTAGTAACGGTACAGCAGTATTAGGTTTAGGTAATATCGGTCCTTTGGCGTCTAAACCTGTGATGGAAGGTAAAGGCGTACTCTTTAAAAAGTTTGCTGGTGTCGATGTATTTGACATCGAAATTGCTGAAAATGATCCAGACAAAATTGTAGATATTGTTGCAGCACTAGAACCAACTTTTGGTGGTATTAACCTTGAAGACATCAAGGCACCAGAATGTTTCTACATTGAGCAAAAACTTCGTGAACGCATGAATATTCCTGTGTTCCACGATGACCAACACGGTACGTCAATCATTGTAGGTTCTGCCCTACTCAATGCCTTGTTACTTAACGGCAAGAAGATTGAAGAAATCAAAATCGTTGCTTCAGGTGCAGGTGCAGCCGCACTGTCTTGTTTAGACCTGTTGTGTGCATTGGGCGCGAAAAAAGAAAATATCATTGTTGCAGATTCGCGCGGTCTAATCACCACCAAACGTGAAGGTTTGGATGACTCGAAAAAACGCTATATGCAAGACATTGAAGGAACGCAACTTGCTGATGTAATTAGCGGTGCGGATATGTTCCTTGGTCTTTCTGCAGCGGGTATCTTGACCAAAGCTATGGTCAAAGAAATGGCTGAAAATCCAATTATCTTTGCTTTGGCTAACCCAGATCCAGAAATCTTACCTGAACATGCGCATGAAGTACGTCCAGATGTGATTATGGCGACTGGTCGTTCGGACTACCCGAACCAAGTTAACAACGCACTTTGCTTCCCGTATATTTTCCGTGGTGCATTAGACGTTGGCGCAACTACCATCAACGAAGAAATGAAAATTGCTTGTGTACACGCAATTGCACGCATGGCACACATTGAAGCAGATGCTGCGACTTATGGTGAAAAATCTGCATCATTCGGTCGTGACTATTTAATTCCACGTCCACTTGATCAGCGTTTAATTCTTGAAATTGCACCTGCAGTTGCTCAAGCGGCAATGGATTCAGGTGTAGCAAGTCGTCCAATTCAAGACTTCTCTGCATACCGTCAGCGTTTGTCTGAGTTTGTATATAACTCGGCATTTATGATGAAGCCTATTTTTGCTCAAGCAAAAACTGATCCTAAACGTATTGCTTATGCAGAAGGTGAAGACTTACGCGTCCTTCGCGCAGTACAAATTGCAGTGGATGAAGGCTTGGCTAAACCAATCCTTGTAGGTCGTACCTCAGTAATTGAAGCGAACATCAAAAAGTTAGGTTTACGTCTTGAACATGGCGTGAATATGGAAATAGTAGACCAGGAAAACAACCCTAACTACGAAAAATTTGCAGATGATTACTACACCATCATGCAGCGTAAAGGCGTTACACCTGAATACGCGCAGCGTGAAGCACGTCGTCGCTCTACCCTCATTGCAGCAATGTTAGTGAAGCATGGTTTAGCCGATGGTATGTTATGTGGTACTTATTCAAGCTACGACATTCACCTTGATTTCGTAAAAAATGTGATTGGTCTAAAAGAAGGTCGTACTAACTTCTTTACCCTTAACGCATTGATGCTTGAAGATCGCAACTTGTTCATTGCCGACACTTATGTCAACACAAACCCAACTGCTGAACAGTTGGCTGAAATGACACTTTTAGCGGCTGAAGAAGTACGCCGTTTTGGTATGACACCACGCGTTGCTCTACTTTCTCACTCAAGTTTTGGTTCTGACCAACAAGACTCTAGCGCACAAAAAATGCGTAAAGTCTTTGAAATCTTGAGTGAGATTGCACCTGAGCTTGAAGTTGAAGGTGAAATGCACGGTGATGCAGCATTAGACGAAAATATCCGTCATTTTGCTTTCCCGAACTCACGCTTCAAAGGTTCTGCAAACTTGTTGATTATGCCGAACTTAGATGCTGCCAATATTTCATTTAACTTGTTGAAATCGACTTCAGGTAACAATGTTACGATTGGCCCTATCTTGTTAGGTGCAGCAAAACCTGTACATATTTTGACTCCGACTGCAACGACACGTCGTGTTGTGAATATGACTGCCCTCACTGTTGCTGAAATTCAACAAACAGCACAAGTTAAAGCATAAACCTATATTTCTGAGTGACTGACTCAGAATTATAGACTTGAGAAAACCTCTATTCTGTAGCATGATTGCTTGAAGAATAGAGGTTTTTTCATGCAAGTTTATTTAGTAGGCGGTGCAGTTCGAGATCACTTACTCGGGCATCCCTATCACGAAAAAGATTATGTTGTCGTTGGCGCAACGCCCGAACAACTTTTGGCTCAAGGCTTTCAACCTGTGGGCAAAGACTTCCCTGTTTTTCTTCATCCTGAAACCAAAGATGAATATGCACTTGCTCGCACTGAGCGCAAATCTGGACACGGTTATCACGGTTTTGAATTTCATACCGACCCAAGCGTGACCTTAGAAGAAGATTTAATCCGTCGTGATTTAACCATTAACGCCATGGCAATGGATAGTGATGGCAATGTCTACGACCCTTACGGTGGACAGCAAGATCTGTGCAATAAAGTGCTGCGCCATGTTTCCAATGCTTTTGTAGAAGACCCGTTACGGGTGCTGCGTATTGCTCGTTTTGCAGCACGTTATCATGCTTTAGGCTTTGTGGTTGCACCTGAAACCTTGTTATTAATGCAAGAGTTGGCAGAATCTGGTGAGTTACATGCGCTGACACCTGAACGCGTATGGAAAGAAACTTCACGTGCCTTAATGGAAGCACGTGCCGATGTTTATTTTGAAACATTGCGTGCCTGTGGTGCTTTAAAAGTTTTATTTCCTGAATTAGATGCTTTATTCGGTATTCCACAGCGTCCTGAATATCACCCTGAAATTGACAGTGGTGTGCACACCATGATGTCACTACAACAAGCCTGTCGTGCCAATTACTCACTCGATGTACGCTTTGCAGTGTTATTGCATGATTTAGGCAAGGCCTTGACCCCTGCCGATGAATTACCACGGCACATTATGCATGAAGAACGTGGGATTCGACCTGTAACGGAAGTGTGTGAACGCCTGCGCGTACCGACCAATACCAAACAACTTGCACTTGCTGTATGTAAAGAGCATTTAAAATGCCACCAAGCATTGAGCTTAAAGCCTGGCACGTTATGGCGCTTATTACAGCGTTTGGATGTCTTGCGTCGTCCTGAGCGTGTAGAAGCCTTTGTACAAGCCTGTGAATGTGACTCTCGTGGGCGTTTAGGTTTGGAAGATCGTGACTATCCGCAAGCGAGCTATATTTTGGAAGCGATTCAAGTGGTACGCAGCATTAAGGCGCAAGACTTACCTGCCGATGTCCAAGGCCCCGATATTGGTGAAATGCTGATTGAACGACGCATTAAAGCGATTGAGCAATTAAAGGCACGTCACTTGGCTGCTACTGCTTAGGCTATTTAAGTCTATAGAACGTCATTACATGCGTTCTTTGATCTATCATTCTTAACCTATTTAAGTCAGCCTAAATTTCTGATCGAAAAGCCGTAATCTTCTAAAATATAGAAGCTACGGCTTTTTAGCTCAAATAAATCCTTCTTGAAATAAGAAACTGTCTTTTGCTTTTAGGCAAGCTGCGCAGGAAAGCTAATCACTTGCTCTAAACGCATCTGCTCAGTTGCAATCATCAATAAGCGATCTATGCCCAAGGCGATACCTGAACATTCAGGCATGTTCGGCAACGCAGCCAATAAATATTCATCAATTGGCATCACATGTAAACCAAGTTGTGCGCGTTCTGCATTATCGGCTTCAAAACGAGAACGCAGCACAGTAGCATCAATCAATTCATCATAGGCATTGGCAAGCTCTAAACCTTCGATATATAGCTCAAAACGGGCTGCGACCAATTCCCCATCATCATCTGTTCTGGTTTTAGCCAAAGATGCTAATTCAGGTGGAAAATCGGTTAAAAATACAGGAGCATCAAAGCCCAAACTTGGTTCTACAAAATGTGAAAACAATAGGTCGATGTAGCCTAGACGGTCATCACCCAAATCCAGATGCAAACCCACACGATGACAGCAGTCTTTCAATTGTTGCAGACTTGCCTGTAAAGGATTTAAATCCAAACGATCCATAAATGCGTGTTTATAACTCAACACTGTTGGACGTACTTCGCCAAAGCGTTGTTTTAACGTCAGATTAAGTAAATCTGTCACCTCAAACATAAGCTCTTTCAGGCTAAATTCGGGACGATACCATTCCAACATGGTAAATTCGCTGTTGTGTTTACGTCCATGCTCATCATCACGAAAGACTTTGCAAATTTGATAAATAGCACCACTACCACTGGCCAATAAACGCTTCATGGCAAATTCAGGTGAGGTCTGTAAATAGTGCGTATGCAATTTGCCCTGCACATGGCGCTGTGCTTGCACTGAAGCCAAATGCACATCTGTCACTCCTGCCTGTGACAAAATTGGCGTTTCAACTTCAAGTACTTCACGTTCCGCAAAAAACTGGCGTATTTGTGCATACAATTGTGCACGTGCGCGCATGCTGTTTAAGTCGCAAGTTGGTTGATATTGGAGATTTGAACTCATGCTTGCGGGCCTCCGTGTGCTGCCCATTCACGACGCAGAGGATAGGTTTTTCTTAAATGATCAAAAGCCTGCTGCTCAACTTTGCCCGCTTTGACACAGGCACGTAAATTGGCATCATCCTGTGCAATATCATAAATTTGACTTAAATGTGCATGCAGACTATTTTTCAAATCTTGGGTTTTGAAATATTGCGCGCAGCTTGGCAATTGAGTTTCAAATTGTTTTGTGGCATCTAAACCAAAATTTTCACAAAAAGCCTGATAAATCATTTGTGTGCCGCGTGCCTTGCCTTCTAGGCTATACCCTGCAATATGCGGGGTTGCCAAAGCAAGCAAATCTAATAATTCTGCAGAGATTTCAGGTTCATATTCAAAAACATCTAATACCACTAAACGCTGAGTATGTTGAATATCCTGCATTAAAGCCGCTTCTTCTACCACTGGCCCACGCGCTGAATTAATCAGAATGGCTTGAGGCTTCATACATGCCAAACGCGCTGCATTAATTAAATGATGAGTAGGATGTTCACCAGTTTCTGTTAATGGCACATGAATGGAAATTGCATCTGCCTGTTGTAATAGTGCATCTAAGTCACATTGCTGCACATTGGACAACTGCACAAATGGATCGTATGCGATGACATCCCAACCTAATAATTGTGCCATTTTGACCAAGCGCGAGCCGACATTGCCCAGTCCAATAATGCCAAGTTTAAAGTTTTGATTGGCATGTAGTAATTCAGGCTCGAGATGAAGCAATGCGGTAATCACATACTCACTCACCGCCTGCGCATTACAACCTGCCGCATTTGACCATGCAATGCCCTGCTGCTCGATGGCTGGGATATCAAGGTGGTCTGTGCCAATGGTCGCGCTGCCAATAAATTGAAGCGCGGTCTGTTGAATCAATGCTGCATTCACTTGGGTGACGGAACGAACTAGCAGCGCATCAGCATCTTGCACATCTTGATGCGTTAGACGGCGTCCAGCCTTGTGCTCTATTTCTGCCAAATCTGCAAAGAAATAATCGGTATATGCCAGATTTTCATCTGCAATGATTTTCATAACGCCATCCCATGTGTGTTTGCTTGTTTATGATAGCTTGAGTTGTCTAGGATGACTATGATTGTTGAGATTAATGCAGAATTGTTGAACAGCAAGCCGACGATTCATTTAGGTGGAAACATGCACGTCTATATAAAAGTTGCATATTCACAGCAAAAAAATCAGCCACCCGAAGGTGGCTGACTGCTATAGATTAAGCGAGTGAAATCTTAACCAATAAATTTACGCGCATTGCGGAACATACGTAA
The DNA here is from genome assembly GCF_013418565.1 of Acinetobacter sp. YH12135. Lineage (NCBI taxonomy): Bacteria > Pseudomonadati > Pseudomonadota > Gammaproteobacteria > Moraxellales > Moraxellaceae > Acinetobacter > Acinetobacter sp. YH12135. The sequence goes on along the minus strand of NZ_VPBU01000012.1, from coordinate 56,156 downwards.
CCATGCACCATCTTCAGTCCATTCTTCAGGTTTCCAAGAATGTTGAAGCGCACGGAAATTACGTTCAGGGTGCGGCATCATAATTGTTGCACGACCATCTTTTGAAGTTACGCCTGAAATACCTTCTGGCGAACCATTCGGGTTCATTGGATAATGTTGAGTCGCATTTCCGTGGCTATCGACATAACGTAAAATCACTTGGTTACCTGCATTTAAGGCTGCCAAATTAGCTTCAGGTGCAACGACACGACCTTCGCCATGCGCCACCGCGATTGGTAAAATCGAGCCTTCCATATCTTGCAATAATACAGAGTTTGATTTTTCCACACGGACGTTAACGCTACGCGCTTCAAACACTTCTGAAGTATTGCGATGGAAACGTGGCCACGCTTCTGCACCTGGAATGAGTGGTGCTAATTGTGACAACATTTGACAACCGTTACAGATACCCAGTGAGAACGTTTCTTGACGGTTAAAGAATTTCTCAAACTGGTCGCGTAATTTCGGGTTGAACAAGACTGACTTCGCCCAGCCACCGCCAGCACCTAATACGTCACCGTAAGAGAAACCACCACACGCCACTAAGCCTTCAAAGTCGTCTAAATCGACACGCCCTGCAAGCAAGTCACTCATGTGTACGTCAACGGTGTTAAAGCCGACTTTGTCAAATGCTGCCGCCATTTCTACATGACCGTTTACGCCTTGTTCACGTAAAATCACCATGTTAGGACGACGTGTGTTGATGTATGGCGCTTCAACTGGCTCATTTAAGTCAAATGTCGGTTGAGCAATTAAGCCTTTGTGGTTTTTGTCTGTGATCAAAGCAAATTCTTGATCAGCAGTTTCTGAGTTGTCACGTAAACGCTGGATTTGGTGTGATACTTCACTCCAAGCCGCTTGCAAATCGGCACGTTCAAGCACCAAGCCATTTACAGCAAGTTGGTCTGTGCTATTAACTGTACCGACTACCGAAATCGCATCTTTCAAAGTAGATGCAGCAACTTCAGCAGCTAAGTTAGCCCAGTCTGCTTTAGAGATTTGTAGTACTGCACCAATTTCTTCAGCAAACAATGCCGCAACAGATTGATCTTCTAACGCCACACCTAAACGTGAAGCGAACATCATTTCTGTTACAGTTGCCAATAAACCACCATCACCAATGTCGTGATAAGCTTGAATCAAGCCACGGTTATTCCAGTCTTGTACCAAAGCAAAGAATGCTTTGAATTCGTCAAAGTTATCGACATCTGGTGTTACTGAACCAATAGCTTTATACACTTGCGCTAAAATTGAACCGCCTAAACGGAACTGACCTTTAGACAAGTCAATACGTACCAATACTGAATCGGTATTTTTCAATTCAGGGGTTAGTGTTTTACGTACATCGGTCACTGGTGCAAATGCAGTAATTACACCTGACATTGGTGAAGTTACAGATTTATCAACACCTTCGTCATTCCAAGTGGTACGCATAGACAATGAGTCTTTACCTACTGGAATTGCAATTCCTAGCGCAGGACACATTTCCATACCAATGGCTTTTACACCTTCAAACAAAGCTTGGTCTTCGCCTTTTTGACCTGCTGCTGCCATCCAGTTTGCAGATAATTTAATGTCGCTGATCTGGTCAATTTTGGCTGACATGATATTGGAAATAGATTCTGCCACTGCCAAACGCGCAGATGCTGCAGGGTTTAATAAAGCTACAGGTGGACGTTCACCCATCGCCATTGCTTCACCTGTAAAGCCTTGCAAGCTGGTAGTGGTTACTGCTGCATCTGCAACAGGCACCTGCCATGGGCCAACCAACTGATCACGTGCAACCATACCTGTAATTGAACGGTCACCAATCGTGATTAGGAATGATTTAGAAGCAACAGTTGGATTCTTGATGACACGGTAAATCGCATCTTTCAGATCAGTAACTTGAGCTGCATCAAAATCATCACCTTGACGCTCAATGCTTTCATAAGAACGGCTCATGCGTGGCGTACCACCTAACAAGACCTGCATTGGCATATCTACAGCTTTGTTATTGAACAGTGGATCTTCAACCGTTAAATGACGCGCTTCTGTCGCTTCACCCAATACTGCAAACGGACAACGCTCACGCGCACAGATTGATTCAAATAATTCTAAAGAACTTGGACGGATGGCCAATACATAACGCTCTTGCGCTTCGTTTGACCAAATTTCCATAGGCGACATGCCAGGTTCTAAAGATGGAATCTTACGCAAATCAAGCACTGCACCTAGTTCGTGATCATTTACCAACTCAGGCATTGCGTTCGAAATACCACCTGCACCCACGTCATGCACTGATACGATTGGGTTAGCATCTTCCAAACGCCAGCATGTATCAATCACTTCTTGGCAACGGCGTTCCATTTCTGGGTTTTCACGTTGTACTGAAGCGAAGTCAAGATTTTCACCCATGGTTCCGCTATCTACAGAAGATGCAGCGCCACCGCCTAAACCGATCAACATCGCAGGGCCGCCTAAAACGATTAATAAATCGCCTGGCTGAATTGGGTCTTTTTCGACATGGTCTGGACGAATGTTGCCGTAACCACCTGCAATCATGATTGGTTTATGGAAGCCTTTTACTTCACCATTCACGTTTTGCTCGAAAGTACGGAAGTAACCATTTAACGCAGGACGACCAAATTCGTTGTTAAACGCTGCACCGCCCAATGGGCCTTCAATCATAATTTGTAATGGCGATGCCATACGTGAAGGCTTGCCATAGTTTTCTTCCCAAGGCTGTTCAAAACCAGGAATATTTAAATTCGATACTGTAAAGCCTGTTAAACCTGCTTTTGGTTTACCACCACGACCTGTCGCGCCTTCATCACGGATTTCACCACCCGAACCTGTCGCAGCACCTGCAAATGGTGCAATTGCAGTTGGGTGGTTGTGTGTTTCCACTTTCATAAGAATGTGGGCAGCTTGGCTCTTATATTTATAAACGTAGTGACCTGTTGCAGCATCTTTTTTCGGATAGAAACGCTGCGTATCAAAACCAACAATCACCGAAGCGTTGTCTTTGTAAGCCGACAATACGTCTGTTGGTGATTCTTTATAAGTATTTTTGATCATTTGGAACAATGACAATGGCTGTACTTCGCCATCAATTGTCCATTCAGAACCAAAGATTTTGTGACGGCAGTGCTCAGAGTTGGCTTGTGCAAACATCATCAATTCAATGTCATGCGGATTACGGCCTAACTTGATAAATGCTTCGGTTAAATAATCAATTTCTTCATCAGACAAGGCAAAACCAAACTCACTGTTGGCTTTTACCAATGCCGCTTTGCCTTCACCCAAAATATCAATGCTATTTAAAGGTTTTGGTTCAGTTTCAACAAATAACGCTGCAGCATCGTTAATGTGGTTAAACACACTTTCGGTCATGCGGTCATGCAATACTTGTTTTACTTCGTTTGAAACGTCTGTAATACCTTTTAAGGTAAACAAAACACCGCGTTCTAGGCGGTGTACAGGCGTATTACAGTTGGCAAAAATATCGGTTGCTTTTGATGACCAAGGAGAAATTGTGCCCACACGTGGTGTCACTAAAATTTGAACTTCATCACTTGCAGCTTGGCGTAATTCAAAAGATGCACCATCGTTTAAAAGCTGTAAAGCAGATTGCTGTTGTTGCTCGTCGAGCGCTTGGTCAAATAAATAAACCCATTGGCTATCGAAAGATTGAACAGAACTCATTGACGCTAAACGGTTTAAGAGTTGAGTTTTCTTAAAAGATGAATGTGCAGGTGCACCGGCAACGATAAACATGCTGATTTTGGCTCCACGGGCTGATCTTTTGGACCATGCCACAATGTGACTTGAAGAGAGCGCATATTCTACTGTGAAATGCCATAATCAGCTAGATGGAAAATGGTTTTCTTGGCGCGTTTCGGCAGTAAAACTTCCGAATGTTGATTTAAAGCCTCTATTTCAGATCAATGTATTCAAGATTCGTGCTTTAAATTGCACAAAGCACTCTCACTGTGGAAATTACTGAATGATTGATGCTGTTTTTATTTTCTATGCCATCTGTTTACACACAGATGCTCTAAAGATCAGGACATGACGCTCAACTTCCGCCTTGCTCAATATCAACTAATCAAAGCACCTCAAATTCAATACGTCGATTTTTCTTACGTCCTTGTGGCGTTGTATTGTCTGCGACAGGCTGATTAGAACCTTGACCTTCGGTGCTTAAATGCGTTATCGCAATACCTTTATCGATCAAATAATTTTTTACCGCGCCTGCACGTGATTGGCTTAACACTATATTTTTATGCGCATCGCCCGAACTGTCTGTATGTCCAACAATTTTCACTTTTTTGGTGCCAACTTGCTTCAATGCCACAGCCATTTCATCCAGAATTTTTTGCCCTACGTCAGTCAAAATTGCACTGCCCGATTCAAACTCAACAATCCTGTTTTTGAGCGCAGCATCCAGCATTTTTTGTTCATACTGACTCCCCGAAAGCTGTGTGTTCAAACAATAAGGCTGCTGTACCAAAGCCTGAAAGTTTGCTGTCGTAGCTTGAATTTGATGAGCAGCACTCACCTTTCCTATCAAATCAATTTGAGTCCCTTTCACACGTAACTGCCCTTGCGAAATCTTTTTTAAATCCGCTGTAATCATACGCGAAACTGAGTCATCCCAACCATTCGGTGCAACAACTGCACGGACTTGAATTTTATCTAGTACCTGCGTTTCACCATACACAGCTTGCATTTTCGCCAAAATAGCTTGTTTACTTGCTTCGTTTGGCACCACACCTTCTATAACAATGGGCGCTGCATAGATCAAATGACTTTGGACTAAAAAACACAAGCCAATAAGTAGACTTACGCGAATACGTTTTTGATTATTTTTCATATTTATTTATCTAAAAAAGTTTGCCTAAACAGCTTCAAGGCTTGGTTAAGATTTAACTGCCGCTGACAAAGTAATTGTTCCAATGTTGCAAGACCTGCATTTTGTTCTAAATAAGCATCAATCCAAGTGGCTTGAATTAAAGAAACCCAATGTTCATCCTGCATATTTTGAATAAATAGATCGCGCAGCGTCATGACATCAGCCCCCTGAAAATCAATGATCAAAATGGGTGCCTCAAAATGTAGTATCCCCAGCAAAATTTCAGTATGATGCGCGCCTAAAAACCGCCCGATCATGCCCATCCAAAATGCTGCGATTTCAAAGCAATATCGCGGATGATTCAGCGGTAAAATCATCACTTTGTTTAAACGACGAGTGCCATTTTTGAGGACGGGTTGCAGTAAAAGTCCCAACCCAATCATACTCTGAGCCAAGTCATTGACACTGATTTTCATTAATTGTGCCAATGAATGCGTGCTGTGTTTTTCATAAAAGTCTTGGTATTCTTCTGCACTCAAAAGTTGAACCCTATTCGGCAATTGATTCAACAGTTCAAATGACATATTGGGATCACGGATATTGCTTAAGACCTGATTGCGTTGCAATAAATCAGTCCAAATAGCTTTGTAAAAAAACGGCACAAATAATAACTTTTGACTCGGCTGTTCGACCTCAAACAACTGCCCCAGTAGCATTGGAAATGCCCGCCCCGAGCTATCTTGGCTCGCCTTTAAATTAACAGCTAAAAACATTGGTTCTGCTGGATGGGCAATCAAAAAATCTAAAGCAGGCAAAGTTGCATAACGCTGTTTAAAATCTGCGCTCTGCATGGCATGTTCCAGTGCATTACTAATCCACTGATCGAGCTGCTGAATGAGTTCCGATTGCCCTTTAGACTTTATAAAATCACCACGGGCAGGTATTTTTCCATAATATAAAGGTACGGTTTTTACTGCTTGCATACCCACCACGCCTTTTGCCAAGTGTTATTTCTCTTGATCATTGCGGAACGCCTCCCACTTGTGCAGACATTGTAGTTTTAGACTGCGTAGCCGCTGTTTGTGCGGGACTCATTGCTGTCGTTTGTGCAGCAACCACAAGAAGTGCTTTGGTCGTGGTGACTTGATCGACCAACTGCAACCCCACATAACCACGACTTGAACCAATATTGCCCGAGCTATGTCCGCTAATGAGTCGGAAATTCACTTTTAAAGATAAAGATGGTTCCGTTTTACTGACCCAAGTCATTTCAAAGTGACCGTTTTGCTCTTTGCGCTGTGCAGCATCAATTAAACGGTTAATACCATATTCGCCCGGTGCTTCAAAAATAGTATGCGACTGACCGTTTAAATCGACTGCACTAATACGCACGCCGGGAATTGCGCCTGGATTGGGCCACACAAAGTTGACCCATTGTTGAATTCCATTTTCAAACTGCATTCGCTGACCATCAATATCGATGCTATACGATAAAAATTGTGGGTGCTGTAATGGATAAAATTGGAAATTGGATTGATTTGAAACAGCAGATGTTGCAGGCTGATCTAAACGTCCTGTTGCCATACCATGAATTGGCGCAACATATTGCGGAAATGCCATCACAAACTGAGGATTTAAATTTAAGCCTAAATCTTTCCATGTTTTTGAAGTTAAGACATAACCACGACGAATCAACAACGGATCTAAAGTGTCTTTGACAAAGCCAGCAATACTTCCTGTTTCACCAAAAATTTGTCCCATTTCCTGACTGGTTGCCTGTAAAGTCCCCCCTGAATGAAATGGATATTTCTGACCTAAATGTGTTGCAAACGGTTGATAGGCTTGAATACGCCATAATTTATTAATTTCATCTTGTGTCGGTACAATTAAACTTGCAAAAGATTGAGTTAGCGGTGTCATCAACAGTTTTTGTAATAATTGTTGGTCAGCCTCTTTTAAACCCACCATCATTTTTTCATCGACATATTTTTGCGTTGTATTAAAGACCGAGTTTTGATCATGGATGGTTTGTTTGAACAATGCCATTGCACTTGGTCCAATTTCCCCTGCCGTTTGAAGATCATTTAACTTGCTGCGCACCTGTGCAAGGTTGTTCATATACACATCAAACAGAGATTGATCCTGTAAATCGTCACGTTTACGCAGCAGTTGATAAAACATTTGGTATTCTTGAGAAATCGCACCTTGCGCTTTTAGAGCTGCCTGCGCTGCAGCTTTGTCATTAGATTGACGCAGCACTTTGTCTTTAAACCACGCCATAAATCCTTGTTCAGGCACAGCAAGTTCAGCTTGCACAATTGGATTATCCCAATTGGTTTCCACTGCAATACGTTGCAATAACTTGCGAATTGGCGAGTTTTGCGGCTCTCCCAACAGATCAAGCTGTTTCACTTGCTGATTGAACTGATCTGTTTTTGCATAATGGATGCCATTTAGAAATTTCTTCCATTCACTCACATATTCTTGCTGATACAAGCTCAGCAATTGTTTACGGATTTGTTCAGGACTTCCTGAAAAAGTTAGATCATCCGACTGATGACTATTGAGCACCCAATCTTTGCTGTCCGTTGGCTGATTGGCTACCTGATCAATGGCTTGTTCGACATATTCATTCCACGCCTGCTGCGTAAAAATACCAGGCAAAGCATGACTGCCTAAAACAATGCGACTGTGTTGCTCCCCCACAATTTGACTGACCGTAAGTGCAGGAAAACGTACTGCTGCACGCATTTTTATTTCGTTATATACCCGATCTCGTGCAGGCATTCCCTGAATGACCGACAACAGCACTTGACGAGTTTGATCGACCATTTGTGCATCGCTTTCCAGTACAGGAAAATCGTCCTGATGAGCGAGTGTCATGGCATAAGACAGGATTTTTTCTGCCTGCTGAATCATGTCCGTACGTGGCATTTCTCCACGATGGGCATCCAACCAAGTGCGCCAAAAACGTGAAATCTGATCACTTAAATGACTGCTCTCCCGATATTCAGGATTCGTCAGCATTAAATAAGCCTTTAACGCATTATAAGCATCTTGCGGATTTTGCACGGAAGGCTCTAAATATGGTTGAGTTTTCGCAACTTGCTGCGTTTTTGCATGTATATGATGCGCTTTGAGTGTTGCCGCATCTTGTTGGACACGCTGTAAGTATTGCGCGATATTTTGCTGGGTTGGCAACAATACAATCTGCTGAACGCCTTTTAGATATTCAACTTTGAGCTGTTCGCGTAACTTCTTGCCCTGATATAAGCCAAAACTGAACTTAAGTGGACGTTGTTCGGAAAACCCATCCAACTGTTGCAGACGTGCTTGTAAAATTAATAAGCTTTCGAGTTGTGTGGATAAAACCTGTCCAAAAGTTTTTTCCAGTCGTATAACTTGATCTAAGTCTGCCTGAACATCGGCAATGAGTTGTTGGTTATGACGATATGACCACACCCAAACACTGAGCAACAATCCAACACCAAGTAATGCAGCAGTAAACGCCATATATCGCTGACGTTTTTTCGCAGGATTAATATGTTGTTTCACCAAATGTTGATCACGCAAAATCACATTGGAAAACAAACCTTGTAAAAAATAACCATGATTTGGGGCAATCGAACTTTTTTCTTCGTCCTGAAAAGGGCTTGCAAGCTGCTGCAGTTGAAATTCTTGTGCAATACTTTCTGTCATCGGGCTTTCGATGCTGCATTCCTGTAAAGCACTGGTAAAATAAAAACCTCGAAAAACAGGTTGGAATTGATACGGATTATCTTCAAATAAAGTACCAATAAAACTTTTTAATGCTGGCTTTAAGGTTTTAAATTCCATCGGGTGAGAGTTATCGTTTGAAGGATAAAAAAAGAATAGGGATTCAGCCACAGGTTGAAACTTAATACGAGATCAAAGGGGTCAGTTTTAAATTGCCGTTGACAGAGTTCTTGAAAGGCTGGCAGGGCTATCTAGTCTGTGATGATTACAGTGGTTATAAAGCACGCTTCAAATCAGGCCAGGTCATTGAGGTGGGCTGCATGGCCCATGCACGTCGTAAATTCCATGAACTGCATGTGACCGGGAAAAGTCAGGTCGCTGAACAGGCATTAGTGCTGATTCAGAAACTGTATGCCATAGAAGCAGAACTCAGGAAAAAGACGGATGGTACAGCGGAAGACCGCCGCGAATACCGACAACAGCATAGCCAACCGGTGATGCAACAACTATATGAATGGCTCAACCAACATCATCTGACGGTGCCATCGAGTTCTCCCACCGCCAAGGCCATCAATTACACTCTGAAGCGTTGGCCAGCCTTAAGCCGTTATCTGGATGATGGCAATCTACCGATATGCAACAATTGGGTAGAGAATCAGATGCGTCCCTGGGCGTTGGGGCGCAAGAACTGGCTGTTTGCAGGTTCGCTGCGCAGTGGTCAGCGAGCGGCGAATATCATGACTTTAATCCAGTCAGCAAAGCTGAATGGCTTGGATCCGTATGCCTATTTAAGTGATGTGCTGAAAAGGCTGCCGACACATAAAGTGACCCAAATTGAAGAATTGCTGCCGCACCGCTGGAAACCTGAATCGAATTAAAAAAAGCTATGGGGTTCAGCGGATGCTTACTGTACTGAAAAGGCTGCCGACGCATAAAGCGACCCAAATAGAAGAATTACTGCCACATCGCTGGAAATCCAACTCAAATTAAAAAATAGGCATGGGGTTCAGCGGACGCTTACATTTAATTTTTCTAGCCCGTTGAAAAGCATTACAATTGATCGCCATTTGTTCAATATTTGAAGGAAGTACTTGTAATAACTGTTGAAAATGAATCATGATACGCCACGGTAGTTGTGTTTTGTGTTAGCGCATTAATAAATACAACCACCTTTTTTATTTTTCAAGCGATAATTATAATATATTTCAACAATTTAAGCCTTAAGTTGGCGCGTATGCCATCATGGGTCTTATGCACCTTGTTCTTCATATCATAAAATTTTTCATCGGTGCCATAGAGATCAATAGCCACATACTTCAAAAGCCCTTCCCAATTAAAAGAGTTATTTAAATATCGAAGACTTAGACCAGTACCCACAAATAAAACTGGGTGATTCTTGTAACTACTAACAAACTCAAAAATGTCCATAACTTAACTTCTAAATTGTTGTTCTGAAGATAAGCACATCTTATATATTAGAAACAATTCAAGCAATTTGATAATTAGTATTTCAAAATTAAATATTTTTTGCTTACTACAGGCTTACGTTGCATAACCCTAGAAACAACAAAGCCCTGAATATGTCAGGGCTAAGTCATTGATATTTGGCGGAAGCGGTGAGATTCGAACTCACGGAGGACTCGCGCCCTCGTCGGTTTTCAAGACCGGTGCATTAAACCGCTCTGCCACGCTTCCATGTGGGCCATGATACGAAGCTTTTGATTTGATGACAAGTAAAAAATACCACTCAAGCACTCAAGTGAATATTGTTTCACCAAATCAGCGCTAAAGTTCATCAAAACAACAGCATAGCCACCTCACTTTTTAAAGTTTAGCAGCCAATTCAGCCCCTTCACGAATCGCACGTTTTGCATCTAACTCTGCAGCAAGCTTTGCACCACCAATAATATGATAGTTAGCCAAAGTATTTTCATCTGCCGCAGGCATTAAATCTTTAACCGACTCCTGCCCTGCACAGACTACAATGCTATCTACACGTAACAATTGGTCTTGACCTGCCATTTCAATCCACAAGCCTTCATTGCTGATGGCTTTATATTGCACACCACGTAGCATACGCACCGCATGTTTTTTCAACTGTGCACGATGTACCCATCCTGAAGTTTTACCCAAACCTGCACCTAAAGCTGTCGTCTTACGTTGCAATAAATAAATTTCACGGACTGGGGGATGAACTTCTGGAGCAAGCATACCACCTTCAGTCACATAGTTAGGATTCGGATCGACTCCCCACTCACGCTGCCAATCTGCCAAAGGCTGCGGTTGTGGCTGATGTTCAGGTTTCAGTAAAAACTCCGACACATCAAAACCGATACCGCCTGCACCAATCACAGCGACTTTTTGTCCAACAGGTGCACCACGTAATACTTCTGCATAAGACAATACTTGCGGTGCATCGCTGCCTTCAATTTTTAAAGCACGTGGTACTACACCTGTTGCAATGACCACTTCATCAAAACCTTCACGTTCGAGTTGCTCGCGGTTGACTTTGGTATTTAAACGCAAATCGACCCCAGTTTTTTCAATTTGCACTTTAAAGTAGCGAATGGTTTCGTGAAATTCTTCTTTGCCCGGCACGACTTTTGCCAAGTTGAATTGACCGCCCACTTCGTTGCTGGCTTCAAATAAAGTCACATGGTGCCCACGACTAGCAGCAACTGTAGCAGCAGACATTCCCGCAACACCACCACCGACAACTGCAATACGCTTCGGTTGCTTGGTTTTTTCATAGACCAATTCAGTTTCATAGGCTGCACGCGGATTGACCAAACAAGTCGCACGCTGATTTTTAAAGGTATGATCTAAACACGCTTGGTTACAGGCAATACAGGTGTTAATTTCATTGACACGATTGGTCGCAGTTTTATTGACCCAAAACGCATCTGCCAACAATGGTCGTGCCATTTGAATCATATCAGCTTTACCCGCTGCCAATATTTCTTCTGCAGTATCAGGCATATTAATACGGTTGGATGCAATTACAGGAATCTCAACGTGTTTTTTCACTTCTGCGGTGTAATCAACAAAAGCTGCGCGTGGCACAGAAGTCACGATGGTTGGAATGCGCGCTTCATGCCAGCCAATCCCTGTATTGAGCAAGTTCACACCCGCATGCTCTAAGGCTTTGGCAACGGTAATCACTTCGTGCATGGTATTGCCATCGTGGACTAAATCCAGCATCGACAAGCGGAAGCAGATAATAAATTTTTCACCCACTTCGGCGCGAATGGCTTTGACTACTTCTAAAGCAAAACGCATACGGTTTTCAATCGTACCGCCCCATTGGTCTTCACGCTGATTCACATGACGGCTTAAAAACTGATTCAGTAAATAGCCTTCCGAACCCATAATTTCGACACCATCGTAGCCTGCCATTTTGGCTAAACTAGCTGTTTTCGCATAATCTTCAATGGTATTTAAAATTTGTCTTTCACTCATTTTACGTGGTTTAAATGGTGAAATTGGAGATTTAATCGGACTTGCAGACACCACAAATGGTTGATAACCATAGCGTCCTGAATGCAGAATTTGCATTAAAATTTTCGCACCATGCTTATGTACGGCATGTGTCACTAATCGATGTGGTGCAACATCGCCCAATGTATTCATAGTACCGCCCGCAGGCAATAACCAGCCTTGACGGTTAGGTGAAATACCACCTGTAATAATTAAACCCACGCCACCTTTGGCACGTTCGCCAAAATAAGCAGCCAGTTTTGGATAATTATAAAAACGATCTTCCAAACCCGTGTGCATTGAACCCATCACGACACGGTTTTTAATGGTGGTAAATCCTAAATGTAATGGTTTTAGAATATTTGCATAGCGAGTTGTCATGATGAGTCCTTATATAATGAGCTTTGCAACTTGTTGCATGAATACTTTAACCGATTTTTATAAACTGTTTATGACTCTAAAGTTCGACTGTGTGGCGCAAACGTCAATTTATAGGGTCTGTTGACACTTCTTCTATGTTTGCGACGTGAGAGATATATCTCGCAAGGTTTTTTAGCTGATATAAGGCATGAGGCAGGAAATTTAATCATTCTAAATGACTGACTCATAACGCAATAGCAGCAAAAAATATGCTTGTCCCCTTGCGCAGCAAACAAAGCAGTGCTTTGTTCTTGCTCATGTGGCTAAAACTTTCTCAGATTGCGTTATGAAACTTGGCAATAGACCCTAACTATTCTTGATATAAACTTGATATAAAACCGCCCAAAAGTAAAAGTGATTTTATTCTGCACCATCCCAATTGCAGGTTTTGATCTTCAACATCTATACCAAGTTTGCCATTTCTAAATGAAAATTTAAGCCTGAACCTGATTTTTTTATCAAATGCGCTTTTTTAACGAAAACAAGCATTTTAAAGAGTGCTATAATTTGCAGTTTAGAATTCTCCTTGGCCACCAAATGTGGTGCCTATTTTAAAAAAGTTAGGACTAGCAATGACTGATAATGCAACTATCTTGCAGAATGTACCAGTAGGCAAAAAAGTCGGTATCGCCTTTTCTGGTGGTCTAGATACTTCAGCTGCTTTATTGTGGATGAAGCAAAAAGGCGCTGAACCATATGCGTATACCGCAAACTTGGGTCAGCCAGATGAAGATGACTATGATGCCATTCCAAAGAAAGCCGAAGAATACGGTGCGGTAAAAGCAGTCTTGGTTGACTGCCGTATGCAGTTGGCTTTGGAAGGTATTGCTGCCATCCAATGTGGTGCATTCCATATCAGCACAGGCGGTATACCTTACTTTAACACCACCCCGCTTGGTCGTGCAGTAACAGGTACAATGCTAGTGACTGCCATGAAAGAAGATGACGTAAACATCTGGGGTGATGGTTCAACCTATAAAGGTAACGATATTGAGCGTTTCTATCGTTATGGTTTATTGACTAATCCTGCGCTTAAAATTTATAAGCCGTGGTTAGACCAAACCTTTATTGATGAATTAGGCGGTCGTGCGGAAATGTCACAATTCCTTATCGACAATGGTTTTGACTATAAAATGTCAAAAGAAAAAGCTTATTCAACTGACTCAAACATGCTAGGTGCAACACACGAAGCGAAAGACCTTGAGTACCTAGATGCTGGCATCAAAATCGTTGATCCAATCATGGGCGTGGCGTTCTGGAAAGATGACGTTGAAGTTAAAGCCGAAGAAGTGTCGGTTACCTTTGAAGAAGGTATGCCAGTTGCATTAAACGGTCAGCGTTTTGAAAACCCTGTTGAGTTGATTCTTGAAGCGAACCGTATTGGTGGTCGTCATGGTTTGGGGATGTCTGACCAAATCGAAAACCGTATTATTGAAGCAAAATCTCGCGGTATTTATGAAGCACCAGGCATGGCGTTATTGCACATTGCTTATGAGCGTTTGGTTACGGGTATTCACAACGAAGATACTATTGAACAATACCGCATTAACGGTTTACGTTTAGGTCGTTTATTGTATCAAGGTCGTTGGTTCGATTCTCAAGCGTTAATGTTACGTGAAACTGCGCAGCGTTGGGTGGCTAAAGCAATTACTGGTACAGTGACTTTAGAATTACGTCGTGGTAATGACTATACCATTATGAACACTGAATCTCCGAACCTCACTTATGAAGCTGAGCGTTTAACTATGGAGAAAGGTGATTCAATGTTTACGCCAATGGATCGTATTGGTCAGTTAACTATGCGTAACCTAGACATTACCGATACACGCGCTAAATTGGGTCTTTATACCAATTCTGGCTTATTGTCGATTGGTTCAGGTTCTGCAGTGCCACAATTGAAAGACAAAAACAAATAATCACTTGGTGATGATTTTGTGAAATCGAAAGCCGCTCAAATTGAGCGGCTTTTTTATGTTTGTTTAAACATGAGGACTAAACAATTCATACTAAATGAAAGCTGCAATAGAAAAATTTACAGCACTTCTTCCACCTGCAAAGTGTGGTAATAAATTTGATTACGTCCCAACTGTTTCGCACGGTACAAGGCTTGGTCTGCACGTTGTAAGAAATCGCTTTTAAAAATGTCCGCCTCACCTTTATAGACGGTAAAGCCCAAACTGATGGTGACATTACTGTCAACCAAAGATTGACTATGTGGAATCGCTAAACGCTCAACCGCTTTAAAAATATTGGAAGCCACAGCATACGCACCATGCGCATCGGTTTCTGGCAATAACACCACAAATTCTTCACCACCATAACGCGCAACAAAATCCATGTGACGAATTGAGTCTTTAATGGATTTGGCAATCGCTGAAATGACTTCATCTCCCTTTTGATGCCCATAATGATCGTTATATTTTTTAAAAAAATCGACATCGATAAAGAGTAAAGACAATGGCACTTCATCATGCCGTGCCTGTTCGAAATAGCTGTCCAGCATTTCATCAAAAGTACGTCTGTTGGATACTTTAGTCAGCGCGTCATGCTGACTTAAATGCAACAATTCTTCAGCATGAATACGGTTAATTTTTTCACTAAGTCGGGCTTGGTGCATGACCAAAAAAATCATCCGCTCACGGGTACACAGCATTTTACTGATTAAAAAACCCACTACCGTACTGCCAACCAACACCCGCCCCATCACCATCACATCAATTGGAATATACAAGGTTAATAGCATAATCATGGCAACCACAGCCGCCATTAACCCAGTCAGCAGCATGTGAAACGGCTTCACCCCCGTCAGTACAAAACCCATAATATAAATCATGCTGATGATCATCATGGCTTGGTGTCTAAACACTTCGGTATGCACCGTCATGGTCAGCCAGGTCATCGACACAATGGCCCAAAAAATCATAGCCATGGCGGCATAGGCATAATACGGGCGCAAAATTTTATAATGGGCAAAAAAGAACAGGGTCAGTAAGCAAAACGCGCCATTGACCAAGCCTAGTAAAGAGTGGATAAAATCGTGTTTAAAAGAATTACGATCAATAATCCAATAATCCCCAGTAATCATCAGCACGGTGATAATAAAGTAGATGAGTACGCCCGACCAAAAATATTGGTTAATGTTGTGCCGAGCTTGTTCAAGATGCTGTTGCCAAAACTCAACTTCCAGTTGTTTCGGAAAAACCTGCCCCGCACGTTTACGTTGACGTTTAATCAACTCTTCATTTTTTTCTTTGTCGTACTGTAGCTTGGCTAACTTATATTTGTATTCCATGGATGCTTTAAATTCCATTTAATCACGATTGTTGCACAGCAAAACTGTAACAACCTGAATATAATTTTTTTAGTGGTTTAAAAATAACACAATGTCGAAACAATTAATTCAGGCATTTCTATTTTTTATGGCTTTCGACGTTACCATTTTAACATTTATAGATTATCATCTGTTTTATTTTTCAGACTGGCAGCGCCTTGAATACGATTACTCTTATCCAGCCAGATGACTGGCATGCTCATTTACGTGATGGTTTAGCACTACAACGTACTGTTCCCGATCTTGCCAAGCAATTTTCACGCGCAATTTGTATGCCTAACCTTGTTCCACCAGTAAAAACGGTAGAAGAAGCGGAAGCGTATCGTGAACGCATCATGGCACACGTCCCTGAAGGTGTAAATTTTGATCCGCGTATGGTGTTGTATTTTACCGATCAAACCTCTCCCGAAGAAGTCAAGAAAATTAAAGCCTCTGCGCATGTGAATGCCATTAAACTTTACCCTGCTGGCGCGACCACCAATTCAGACAATGGGGTGAGCGACATTCGTAAAGTATATGCGGTGATTGAGCAACTTGAAGAACAACAAGTGCCATTATTACTGCACGGCGAAGTCACGCACAATCATGTCGATATTTTTGACCGTGAAAAACGTTTCTTAGATGAAGTGCTTTCACCATTATTACAACAATTTCCAAACTTAAAATTGGTGCTTGAACACATTACGACCTCTGAAGCAGCGCAATTTGTTTTAGAACAAGGCCGTAATGTCGCAGCAACCATTACCCCACAACATTTATTATTTAACCGTAATGATATGTTAGTAGGTGGCGTAAAACCGCATTTCTATTGTTTGCCTATTTTAAAGCGTCAAACCCATCAACAAACCTTATTAGAAGTCGCAACTAGCGGAAATCCTAAATTTTTCTTAGGGACAGATAGCGCACCGCACTCAAAAAATGCCAAAGAAAATGCATGTGGCTGTGCAGGCTGCTATAGTGCGCCTACGGCAATTGAGCTTTATGCACAAGCTTTTGATCAAGTTGGACGTATTGACCGCTTAGAAGGCTTTGCAAGCTTCTTTGGTGCAGATTTTTATGGTTTGCCGCGTAATACCAACACCATTACTTTGGTGAAAGAAGAGCAAATCATTCCAACCAGTTTAGACTACTTGGATGGTGAACAAATTATTCCGTTATATGCGGGTAAAACCATTCAATGGAGAAAAGTGTGACAGATACAACTTTGCCCGTGATGGGGCAACGTTTTCGTGGTTTTTTGCCTGTGGTGGTCGATGTGGAAACCGCAGGCTTTAATGCCCAAACCGATGCTTTGTTGGAAATTGCTGCCATTCCAATTATTTATGATGCGGATGGCAAATTTGTACCAGGTGAAGCGTATCATGCGCATATCAACCCGTTTGAAGGGGCAAATTTAGACCGTCGTTCGTTGGACTTTATTGGGATTGATCCTTTCAACCCTATGCGTATGGCTATGGCTGAAGATGAAAAAACCGCATTAAAACGGATTTTCAAATCAGTCAATGAAGTGCGTCGCCAACAGAATTGTACCCATGCCATTTTGGTCGGTCACAATGCGCATTTCGATTTAGGCTTTGTACAAGCAGCCATTGCCCGCACAGGCACGAAAAACCAAAACCCATTCCACAGCTTTTCAGTGTTTGATACAGTG
This sequence comes from Acinetobacter sp. YH12135, assembly GCF_013418565.1. Taxonomy (NCBI): domain Bacteria; kingdom Pseudomonadati; phylum Pseudomonadota; class Gammaproteobacteria; order Moraxellales; family Moraxellaceae; genus Acinetobacter; species Acinetobacter sp. YH12135. The sequence goes on along the minus strand of NZ_VPBU01000012.1, from coordinate 38,684 downwards.
ACTTTAAGTGCGGTGATGTTTGGTCAAACGGTGCTGGCAAAATCATGCATTCAGGCAGGTATTGAGTTTGATGGCAAAGAAGCTCATTCAGCTTTATACGATACGCAAAAAACTGCAGAGCTGTTTTGTTTTATTCTAAATAAACTTGCGCCGCACATGGTAGAGAACTTACTCAACACAGATCAATAATACGATTTGTACTCGAACATTGAGATGTTTACAGGATGACAGACTGCGTTTGTCGTCCTGTTTTCTTTTTAGTGTTGTGGTTTTGATTCGTGCTTTTCAACCACAAGACTGAGCATCAAAATGATTTTTACTGCGAATCAGCTTTTATGCATGCAGTCTTTTGAGCTGGCTTTGGTTATAATGGCAATATTCCAATTTGTGTTATTGATTCTGCCATGTTGAAAAAAATTGTCTTGGTTTTGGTCATTCTCGCGCCTTCTGCGTTGTATCTTTATATTGTGAATCGTGAGCCTGCTCAACCTAAACCAAGCACTCAACCCGCAGCCACACAAACAACAACCACTGAAAAGCAATATCAAACCCCTGATCATTAAAATGATGCACCGTATTCAAATTTACATGCACTGATTTATTTTTAAAGATGTATTGTTTTTAAGCAAATTACAAATAGTGCGGCAGTTTTTTTAGATTCAGGTTTGACACTGTCGCTAAAAATTCATAATATACGCATCACCTCGCAACGTCCCTATCGTCTAGAGGCCTAGGACATCGCCCTTTCACGGCGGTAACCGGGGTTCAAATCCCCGTAGGGACGCCATTTATCGTGCTATACGATCATTTCTAATCCAAATTTATTATTTCAAGATTGCAGATTTGTAGTTTTTCTCTACAATACTTCGCTTCATTTCATTTTTTCTCCTATCACTTATGCCGTCATCGAATCATCAAAATGATGCTGTGCATCAAGGCAATACTATGCCTTTAAAACGTGCGATGAGCACTCGACATTTGGTTATGATTTCACTGGGCGGTGCTATTGGCACAGGTCTATTTTTAGGCTCAGGTGAAGTCATTGCACAAACAGGCCCCGTTGGCGCCATCATCGCTTATATTTTTGGTGGTTTAATTGCCTATATGGTGATGCTGTGTTTGGGCGAGCTTGCCGTACACATGCCTGTTTCAGGTTCATTTGGGGCATACGCCAAACAATATATTGGACCTGGCACGGGCTATACCATCACTTGGTTATATTGGCTCACGTGGTCGGTCACTTTAGGCACAGAATTTACCGCCGCTGCGTTGCTAATGCAGGAATGGTTCCCGCATATTTCCATGTGGATTTGGACACTGATTTTTGGTGGCGTTGTATTTGGTTTGAATATGATTTCCACGCGCTTGTTTGCAGAATCTGAGTTTTGGCTATCTTTGGTCAAAGTCGTGACTGTCATTGCCTTTATCGTTTTGGGTTTAATGGCAATTTTAGGTGCTGTGTCTTATCAAGGTTATACCTCTGCACCTTTATTTAGCAATTTAACCGCACAAGGTTGGTTTCCTGAAGGGCTATTCCCTATTTTTGCCACCATGTTAATTGTTAATTTCGCCTTTTCAGGTACAGAGTTGATTGGTGTTGCCGCAGGTGAAACCAAAGACCCTGCCAAAAACGTGCCTAAAGCAATCAATACCGCAATTTTCCGTCTGTTGATTTTCTTTGTAGGTACCATTGTGGTGATTAGTGCCTTGCTACCACATCAGGCTGCAGGTTTGGCTGCAGAAGGTGTAAGCAGCAGTCCTTTTGTAACGGTGTTTAATCAGATTGGTATTCCTTATGCGGAAGATATTATTCGTTTTGTGATTATCACAGCGTTACTCTCTGCAGCGAACTCAGGTTTATTTGCAGCTTCACGAATGATGTGGTCGCTCTCACACCAAAAGCAATTACCACAGATTTTTTCTAAGGTGAATGCGCGTGGTATTCCTTATATTGCAGTCATGGTCACCATGCTCGGTGCAATGCCAGGTTTATTGTCTGAACAATTTGCGCCTGAAACCATCTTTAAAAACCTCTTGGGTGTGGCTGCATTTACCATGGTCGTGGTCTGGATGAGCATTTGTTTAAGCCAGTTTAACTTCCGTCGCCAATGGTATAAACAAGGTAAAACCGTGCAGGACTTAGGTTTTGCTGCACCGCTATTTCCAATAGTGCCTATTTTAGGTTTTGTGTTCTGTTTTATTACTTGCTTAAGTATGGTGTTTGACCCTGAAATGCTGGCAGGTTTTATTGGCTGTATGATTTTTATTGTGTTGTGCTATCTCAGTTATTACATGATTTATCACAAAAAATCATAATGCTTTTTTAGCGATGATGTAAAACAATAGGGGCGATCTTCGGATTGCCTTGTTTTTTGAGTTGTGTTGATTAGCAATGAATACTGCAAAATACAAAGAAAATCATGCTGCTCTAATAAATGTGTCCATTTAAAAATAACTTGAAAAGCATGATTTTTACCGCTTCAAACGTATCACGACAGCAGAATAGTTTTAATTTTATTCAGTTGAACATTTTTTTCAGAATTATTGCAGAAAAGCGTTTGACACCCCCCCTTATACGCCCTATTATACGCCCACCTCTGAAACGTCCCTATCGTCTAGAGGCCTAGGACATCGCCCTTTCACGGCGGTAACCGGGGTTCGAATCCCCGTAGGGACGCCAATTTCAGAAGTAGATATTTTTTTAAGTCCCTATCGTCTAGAGGCCTAGGACATCGCCCTTTCACGGCGGTAACCGGGGTTCGAATCCCCGTAGGGACGCCATATTCTCAACAACTGCATTGGTTGTTACATGGTTTAAAAATATAAACTTCTATTTGTCCCTATCGTCTAGAGGCCTAGGACATCGCCCTTTCACGGCGGTAACCGGGGTTCGAATCCCCGTAGGGACGCCATATTCGAGATGTTTACATCTCAACAAAAAGCCCAATCAATATGACTTGGGCTTTTTGCTATCTAACGCATTAGTTTTATATTTCAATCTGTGCGGACTGATTCAAAAACCATAGTTTAAGCTTTGAATCCGTCCACTGAGGTTTGAAAAATACGAATCAAGCTGATTTACGTGAGTTGACCTGTCCTTTAATCACCGCAGTTAAATTGCCTTTTAAATATTTGAAAAAGACTTTTAAAGGCGAGAGTTTTGGGTTTGGACGCTTGCCTTGTGCAATTGCTTTGAACTGCGCGGCATACCAAATAATTTCCATAATTGCCATTTTATCAATCATCGGGATACCAGTTTTAATTTTATCGACCCCGTAACGTACATCTTGACCCGCCAACAAACGGTTGGCTAAATCGGTTTCTACCGCAAATGGTCGGGCGATCCCAATAAAGTCACATGCACCACTGTCCAAAGCAGCATTCATGGCAACTACCGTTCTAAAACCACCTGTCACCATTAAGTGGCATTTCACCTGACTGCGAATCAATTCCGCAAAAGATAAAAAATAGGCTTCACGGGCAATGGTACTTGGTTTACGTTTATCAGCTTTAGAGCCTGCCATCGCGGGTGCTTCATAAGTACCACCTGAAATTTCAATCATATCTATACCTGCTTCATCCATGGCTTTAAACACGCTAATCACTTCTTCTTCAGTGATGCCGCCACGTTGAAAATCTGCAGAGTTTAGTTTGACTGATACAATAAAATTGTCTGAGGTCGCTGCACGTACCGCTTGATAAATTTGCATCAAAAAGCGCATACGGTTTTCAATATTGCCGCCCCATTGGTCTTGGCGTTTATTGGTCAGTGGCGATAAAAACTGGCTGATCAAATAGCCATGCGCACCATGCAGTTGAATCCCTTCAAAGCCCGCTTGCTCACAAATCTGTGCAGCTTTGGCAAAACGCTGAATAATATCGAGGATTTCATCTTCATGTAGTTCACGTGGTGTACCAAAACTCAAAGCTAAACTTGGACTAAAAGGCACAGCCGAAGGTGCAACCGTTTCTTTATTCAAACCTTTCGGACATTGCCGCCCAGGATGTGACAACTGTACCAATTGCACCATGCCATAACGTTTACCAACTTCTGCCCACTGTTTGAGCTTTTCTATATCTCGGTCTGATTCAATTCCCACAACACCCGGTTCATTTTTGGCACGTAAATCGACCATTACGTTGCCAGTGATGGCACAGCCCAAACCACCTTTTGCCCATGCTTCATATAGACCTAAATGCAGGCTATTCGGCTGCCCTGCCGTGTTGGCAAGCGCCTCACTCATCGCGCCTTTAATGATGCGATTTTTAAACATGGTATTACGAATCTGAATTGTTTCGGCAAGATGGCTCATACACTGTTCCGTATTGTGTTTTATTGGTCTTTTTTACTCTAAAGATTTTTCGGAACAGGTCAATGCCATTTTGACAAATCTTATTGTCAAAATGGTAAAACAAGTCAGCCAGCCGAAATAGCTGTTTAAAAATATTGAAGGTTTAATACTCACTGGCAGCAATCAATTGACGGGTATATTCTGTTTGCGGATGGCTAAATAACTGTACAGTATCTTGAAATTCCATGACTTTCGCTTGATGCAGCACCAACACTTTTTGACACAGTGCTTTCACCACTTGCAAATCGTGGCTAATAAACAAATAGCTCATCTGTTCTTGCTGCTGCAAACGGCGTAACAGCTGCACGACAGCACGTTGCGTGGTACGGTCTAAGGCAGAAGTCGGCTCATCCATAATTAACAGTTTAGGACGCAGCACCAACGCGCGTGCTAATGCAATCCGTTGTCGTTGCCCACCCGACAATTCATGCGGATAGCGTTGTTTAAAACTCACAGGCAATTCCACTTTGCTTAGAGCTTCATCAATGCGCTGGATGATTTCAGGCTTGGACAATTGTTGCAATGCCAAACCCTCACCAATGGTTTGCTCCACATTTAAACGTGGATTTAAGCTGCTAAACGGGTCTTGAAATACAATTTGAAACTGCTGACGTAAGGGACGCAATTGGCGTTCATTCAGTTGATTCAGATCTTGCCCAAGTAGTTCAATTTTTCCCTCACTTTCAATCAATCGTGCAATTGCAAGTGCCAATGAACTTTTACCCGAACCACTTTCACCGACAATACCAATAGATTGACCTTGCGGAAGTTGCAAGCTTAACGGCTCAACCGCAACCACATAATCTTTAACCCGATTCAGCAAGCCTTGTTTAATCGGGAATTTCACAGCAACCTGCTCCAACTCCAAAATGGTCGGCAACTCATCAACCTGCAAAGCTTCACCAAAATCATGATTCAACAAGTTTTGGGTATAGGCTTGCTGCGGTCTATTAAAAATATCTGCCACACTGCCCTGTTCTTCGACCCGCCCCTGATTCATTACAATTACCCGATCTGCATAGTGTTTGACTAAATTCAAATCGTGGCTGATCAAAATCATGGCCATATTACGACGCACTTGCAGGCTTTTTAATAAATCCAAAATCTGCGCCTGCAAAGTCACATCTAAAGCCGTAGTTGGTTCATCAGCAATTAAAATATCGGGATCGAGTGCCAACGCCATTGCGATCATCACTCGCTGACGTTGCCCCCCAGATAATTCATGTGGATAACGCTTTAGTTTTTCTTCAGGCTGTGGAATGCCGACATCTGCAAGTAATTGCAGCACCCGAGCACGCGTTTTTTCTTTGCTCCAACCTTGGAGTAATAAACTTTCACCAATAATTTTTTCCACTCGATGCAACGGATTTAAAGCCGTCATTGGTTCCTGAAAAATCATGGCAATTTTTTGACCACGAACTTGTCGCAATTGTTGCGGTTTAAGGCGAAGTAAATCTTGTTCTGCAAAGACTGCCTGACCTTGCACCTGTAAATGTTCGGGCAATAAACCCAGCAATGCCAAACTACTAATAGATTTTCCAGAACCACTTTCACCAACCAAAGCAATGGTTTCGCCTGCATGCAGCTCAAAGTTTAAATCGTGCAATAAAACCTGTTGCTGCTGAATACGCAGATGACTGACTGTTAGCAATACTGCAGGCTGTGATGCAGTTGAAGAATTAACGTCTTGGATCGAATGCATCACGGGTCGCCTCCCCAATATAAATTAACAAGGACAGCACAATTGCTAAGGTAAAAAAGCCTGACAATGCCAACCACGGTGCATTTAAATTATTTTTACCTTGTAACAACAACTCCCCTAAAGATGCTGCATCGGGCGATAAGCCGTAACCTAAAAAATCCAGTGCGGTTAAAGCTGTAATATTGGCGGTTAGCATAAATGGCAACTGCGACAAACTCGAACTCATGGCATTGGGTAAAATATGCCGAAACATAATGGTACGATCGGTTACGCCTAAACTTCGCGCTGCACGGACATAGTCAAAATTTCGGGCGCGTAAAAATTCTGCTCGAACCAAGCCGACCAGTGTCGTCCAGCCAAATAACAGCATAATCACAAATAGCCAATACACACTTGGGGTAAACATGCTGACCAAAATCATCACCATGAACAGCATCGGTAAACCACCCCACACCTCTAAAACGCGCTGACCAATTAAATCGACCCAGCCGCCATAGTAGCCCTGAATTGCCCCGACCAAAATGCCCAAAGCTGCCGATGCAAAAGTCAATGCAAAGCCAAATAACAACGATACACGCAAGCCATATAAAATTCGCGCCAACACATCGCGCCCTTGGTCATCTGTACCTAGCCAATTTTGTGCAGTTGGTGCAGAAGGTACAGGAACGGCCAAATCTAAATTCGGGGTCTGGTAAGAAAACTCAATGAGCGGCCAAACTGCCCATCCTCGGTCTGCAATCAGTTGTTGCACCACTGGGTCTTTATAATCTGCTTCGGTTTCAAATACACCGCCAAAGGTCGTTTCAGGATAAGCCTTGAACACTGGCAGATATAAAGATTGCTCATATTTGACCAATAACGGTTTATCATTGGCAATCAGTTCTGCCGCCAAAGACAACACAAAAATAATGATAAAGACAATGAAACAACCCAAACCCAATTTATTCTGTTTAAAACGCTGCACACGCGCCTGCATGATCGGTGACATTATTTTGCCCCTCGCGATTCAAAACTAATACGTGGGTCAATCACCTGATATAACACATCGCTGATTAAGCGTAGAATTAAGCCCAATAAGGTAAAAATAAACAAAGTGCCAAAAATTACAGGATAATCACGCTGTACAATCGCCTCAAAACCAAGCAGGCCTAATCCATCTAAATTAAAAATAATTTCGATGAATAAATTCCCAACAAAGAAAATACTCACCAACGCTTCGGGTAAACCTGCAATCACAATCAGCATGGCATTACGAAACACATGCCCATATAACACACGCGATTCAGTAAGACCTTTAGAACGTGCCGCCAACACATATTGTTTGTTTAATTCTTCCATAAATGAATATTTGGTCAGATAGGTCAGCCCTGCAAAACCACCAATCACCATCGCCAATAAAGGCAAAGTCATGTGCCAAAAATAATCGGTGATTTTTCCCCACAGACTCAATTGAGCAAAGTTTTCAGACACCAAACCCTGTAAAGGAAACCACTGAAAATATGAACCGCCTGCAAAAAATACAATCAGTAAAATAGCAAAGGCAAACGCAGGAATGGCATAGCCAATCGCCAACAAAATAGAAGTGGCTTTATCAAACAACAAGCCATGCTGACGGGCTTTTTTAATGCCTAAAGGAATAGAAATTAAATAAATCAGCAAGGTGCTCCATAAACCTAAAGATAGCGATACAGGTAATTTTTCCCATAACAATTGGGTCACAGGTTTATCTTTAAAAAAGCTGGTGCCAAAATCGAACTGCACATAGCTGGTGAGCATTTGCCAAAAGCGTTCATGTGCAGGTTTATCGAATCCATATTGCGCTTCGATTTTTGCGACCATTTCATCACTTAAACCTTTAGCACCTTGATAATTGCTGCTATTGGAGGTTGCAGCAGTTTCACCGCCTGTCGCCCCCATGCCCTGAAAGGCTTCGGCTTGCTGAATCGCCTGTTCGACTGGACCGCCCGGTGCAATTTGAATCACCACAAAGTTAATCAATAAAATGAAAAACAAGGTTGGAATAATCAGGAGCAATCTTTTGAGTATGTATGTGCCCATGTACTTACCTTTTGGCAATGTTCTGGTTTATCGCAAACACTGTCATGCTTGAGTTTTAAAATCGTTATTGTTGACGTAAATAATGTGCAACTTTCTTGGCTTGGGCAGCATCACTCCACCAATAATCAATTCCTGCCGATAGTTTAGGTTTGATGGCGGGCTGACGATACATATTCCAATAGGCATACCAGTTTTCACCTTTGCCATAGGTTGGAATTTGATAATACCCCGCACGCAATAAACGATCCAAAACTTTGGTACGCACAATCAATTGTTCACGATTAGGCGCACGAATCAACTGTTGTACCACTTCATCAATTACTGGGTTTTTAATGCCTGCGTAATTATAGTTTCCTGGTTGATCTGCGGCAGCACTACTCCAAAGCTGTGCTTGCTCATTGCCTGGACTTAAAGATTGCGGCATGACACTGGTGGTCATATCAAAATCGGCACGGCGCATGCGTTCAATATATTGCGGCACATCGACATGCCGAATATTTACCGTAACGCCCAGACGTTTCATATTGCGCACAAAAGGCACTAATGTGCGTTGCAAACCATCCTGATGAATTAAAAATTCAATTTGAATGGCTTTGCCTTTGGCATCGACCAATTTACCTTGCTGAAAACGATAACCCGCTTTCAAAAGCAATTCACGGGCTTTAAGCAAGCCGTTACGGTTAAAGCCACTGGCATCAGTCACAGGATACTGCCAATTTTGCAATACGCCTTGGCGTTGAATAGGATGCAGCTTGGCCAAATAGGGTTTTAAAACAGACAATTCTGCGGCTGAAGGTGTGCCTTTGGCTTCTAATTCACTGTTAGAAAAATAACTTTGCAAACGGCGATATTGCCCATAGAACAAGGCTTTGTTTTGCCATTCAAAATCATAAGCGTAGGTTAAAGCCTGCCTAAAACGAATATCCTGAAACGCATGTCTGCGGGTATTAAAAACAAAACTTTGGGTCGGAATTGGGTTTTGGTGCTGAAATTTATGCTTGACCACCATGCCCGCATTCACAGCAGGAAAACGATATTCAGTGACCCATTTTCGTGCGGTATATTCTTCATGCAACGTGTATTGCCCCGACTTAAACCCTTCGAAGGCAATATCCAGATTGCGATAATAAACATACTTCAGGCGGTCAAAATTATAGCGCCCTTTATTTACGGGTAAATCTTTGCCCCAATAATTTGGATTACGCTTATAAGTAATGCTGCGCCCTGCATCAATCCGCTCAATAAGATACGGCCCTGAACCTAAAATCGGTTCTAGTGTGATGCGGGTAAAGTCACGCTTTTGCCAGTCTTTTTTAGAATAGATTGGCATTTGCGACAAAATCAGCGGCATTTCTGCATTGTTAGTGGATTTAAAACTGACTTTAACCTGATGCTTAGACAAGACCGTGGTTTTATCTAAATCGGATAAATACATTTGCAAACCTGGATTAGACTTGGTCTGAAAAGCATCAAAACTGAATTTCACATCATCTGCTGTAACTGGGCTGCCATCACTAAATTTAGCTTTAGGATTTAAATGAAAAATGACAAATGCAGTTTGCTTGGGGTCATAGCTGACTTTTTCTGCCAATAAGGGATACATCACCCCCGGCTCATCTAAAGAACTGCTCATGAGTGAATCGAATATAAAACTCACCCCATCGGTTGAGCTGCCCTTGCCATTCATGTCATTTAAATTATCAAAAGTGCCATTACTGGCACGAATTAAATCGCCACCTTTGGGCGCTTGCGGGTTGGCATAAGGCATAGCCGAGCGCCCCACATACTGAGGCTGGCTATGTACGGCAATATAGGGCGTGGTTTGTAACGCAGCCCATCCAAACTGCGGCAAGACCACACAACCTAAAATACAGCCCAGATATTGATGTGTCTTTTTTATGGCAAATGACATGCACACAGCTCCTTGTGCAGTATTCCTGAGGATGCCGTCAAAACATGACATCCTCAGGATTAAACTTTACAGATTCGGGACTTTAATCACATCGCCAATACGCAATTGAGTATTTGGCTGCATATCATTTAAATCTGCCAATGCTTTGGTGTCGATGCCATAACGACTGGATAAGCCAATCAGCGTATCCCCACGTTTCACTTTATATTCAGTTACGGTTTTGGGAACTTGAATATTTTGTCCAATGCGTAAACCTGAACGTGGCGTTAAGTTATTTAAACTCGCCAATTCTGCAACCGACACACCCACACGGCTGGCAATCGAATTTAAAGACTCACCACTTTTAACGGTATAAGTTTCGGTGGCTTTACTACTGCTGCTTTTCGCAGCACTTACGACCTCTGTTTTTACTTCATTTTTTGCAGCGCTGGCATCGACTTTTAAGCGCTGTCCAATGCGGACATTGGCAGTACGTGAAAGATCATTCAGCTCTGCCAAATAATTCAATTGCAATTTATATTGGCGCGCAATACTGCTTAAAGTTTCCCCTGCTTTGACCACGTGAATATCATTGGTGGTTTCAGCCACCGCTTCAACTTGGGCTTTTTTCTCAGGAACATCACCCGTGAGTTTAAGAATTTGTCCTGCTCTTAAACCACTGTTACGGCTTAGATTGTTTAAGTCTGCAATATAGTCTTGGCTGAGATTATATTTTGTCGAAATCGCCGATAAGGTATCGCCACGTTGTACCGTATAACGCTCAGGCACATTGACACCTGCAGGCACTTTGAGGGTTTGACCAATGCGCACACCGCTTTGCGTGCTTATATTATTTAAACTGGCGAGCTCTGCCAAAGAAATTTTGGCTTTGTTGGCAATGCTCGATAAAGTATCACCACGCTGTACTTGGTAGTATTCAGTCGGATAGTTTGGCTCTGCTGCTTTTGTTTCTGACTTACTGGCTTCAGCTTTGCTCGCTTCCGTTTTTTGTGCAGTCACTTCATTTACAGGCACATTAATGCGTTGCCCAACCAATAAGCTACTGTTCGCGTTTAAACCTGGAGTTAAATCAGCCAATTCCTGATTTGACAAGGCATAACGGTCTGCAATCAGTTTTAAGTATTCGCCACGCTTCACTACGTAAGTTTTGGTTGCGATTTTTGCAGCCTGTTCTGCGGCTTTTTTGTCGGCTTCTGCTTTGGCTTTAGATGCAGCCGTTTCTTTTAAACTTAGACGCTGCCCTACAAATAAGCCACTGGTGGTGCTTAAGTTATTAAAATCTGCCAATTGTTTTACAGTTAAACCAAACTGACTGGCGACACCTGTTAAGGTATCATTGGCTTGCACCACGTATTGCTCAGGCATGGTTTTTGGCTTAGCAGGCTCTGCCTGTACTTGTGGCTTGGCGTCGTATAAATAAATACTGGTGCCCACATACAAAGTTGCATCTGGAGCAATTTGGTTCCACTTGGCAATATCACGCCAGTTCAAGCCATTTTTCATGGCAATACTGGCCAAGGTGTCCCCCGCTAACACGGTGTACGTGGTACGTTTGCCTTTTGGTGGTACGACCACCACTTCAGACTCCGTACGCACATAATTCTTACCTTGGTTACGCTTTGCTTCTTCTGAATCTAGGCGCGTATTTTCTGCCACACTTTTCGGGTAAGCAAAACCTTTGGTTAATTCTTTACCTTGCTGCTCTGCAACAGACAGACTGGTTTGAATAGCGGTCAGCTTAATTTTTCCATCGTATGGATCAACAATTTCAGTGCCTTGAGGCGCAATTTGTTTTAACTCAGCCACAAGTTGTTCTTGTTCTGCTTTAGAAGCCACAGGCTGCAACACTTCTTCTACAGTTTTATTGCTACCTTCTGCCTGCACTGCTGCAAGAATTTGCTCACGCTCAGTATTGGAAATTGGTGGTTCAATCCGCACAGGCTGAATATTGGCAGCAGGTGTAACAGCAACAGGAATACGCGGCGCACTTGGAATATCGCTACCCGCAGCAAATGCTGCCAAAGCGTCCGAACCTTGTGGCGTACGTGACAAACGTGTAGGCGTAGTCGTTGCTGGTTTTGAAACACTGGCTGTAGTCGATGCTGTGCTTGGTGTAGTGGTAGTTGTGACTGCCGTAGAGGCAGCAGGCTTGCCTGTAGTCGTTCTGGTTGTTGTACTGGTCGTTAACGCAGGTGGCTCAGATTTAGATGGTGTAATGGTCACACCAGAAGATGAAAACGATGGTGTGTTGCTGCTATTGCTTGCCCATAAACCGCCACCACCTTGTAGTTTTTTCAATCGTGCATCGACTGTTGGGCTTAAATCTGCAGGAATCAAAATACGCATTGGACTTTGGGTGTCAATCCGATCCCCACGATGTCCAGGGTTAAGCGAATACAGTTCGGCACGGCTGAGACCGGTAATATTGGCCACATCATTTAAATTCACCGCGCCCACATTAATTTCACGGAAGTGTGGACGGTTGGCAATTGGGGGTAAAGACACGCCATAAGCATGCGGGCTTTTAATAATTTGTGCTACCGCCAAGAAACGCGGCACATAGTTCATGGTTTCTTGCGGCAGTTTTAAAGACCAATAATCGGTTGGTAAACCTGCAGCTTTATTGCGGTTAATGGCTTGTTGAATACGACCCGGGCCTGCGTTATAAGCCGCCAATGCCAATTCCCAAGAACCAAACTGATTATACAAACTGCCCAAAAACTCATAGGCAGCACGAGTCGACTCCACGACATCTCGGCGACCATCGTACATCGAAGTTTGTTTTAAGCCGTAAATACGCCCTGTACTTGGAATGAACTGCCATAAACCTGCGGCAGCTGCGCTACTGGTTGCTGCAGGGTCATAGGAACTTTCAATCACAGGTAACAACGCCAATTCAGTTGGCATACCACGACGTTCAGCTTCTTTAACCGTGTGATACAAATAACGTGACGCACGCGCACTTAAACGATCCAAATACGGTTGACGTGAAATAAACCAGCCTCGCTGCGCTTCAATACGTGGGTTCCAATGGTTTAAATCCATTTTGAAACCAACGGTCATACGCTTCCAGACATCACCGTGTTTTAAAATTAATAAACGGTCACCTTCTACCGCGCGCATATCGGTTGCAGAGAGTAAATCTTCCAGACCATCTAAAGTACTGGCATCTAAATAACCCGAACCGACCTGACTTGAAGTGAGTGGCTTGCTCGCACCCTGCGTCGAGCTACAGCCCGTCATCAAGCCAAGGGCAGCCAATGCTGAACCTAAAACTGTAATTTTTAAAAATGAAGGTAAAGTCGGCTGCCACATGCGCGTGGTTGGTTTATACATAAAAAAATCCAAACAACTCGTATATAAATTATTTTTTAGACTTGCCATTGTAGTAGAGCTAGACAACGACACAAGGCATTAATTTAGCGCGTTTCGTCTATAAATGTTACAAGAAATTAAAAAATAGACAGGATTTACACGTCTAAACCGAATTTGCGATATACAATAGCTTTTCATTTTGATTTATTTTGCACAACCTGCGGATCTGATTTATGTCTCAAACAATCACTTTATATGTTGATGGTGCTTGTCGTGGTAATCCTGGCTTGGGTGGCTGGGGTGCGTATATTGTTACTGAACAAGAAGAACATAAATTATATGGTGGCGAAGCTCAAACCACCAATAACCGTATGGAATTGACTGCAGCGATTGAAGGCATTTTATTTTGCCCAATGGATGCCAAGCTGATTATTTGGACTGACTCCAATTACGTCAAACAAGGCATTACCGAGTGGATTCACGGCTGGAAAAAGAAAAACTGGAAAGATGTCAAAAACCCTGACCTTTGGCAAAAATTAGATGCCACCTGTCAAGGTCGTGAAATTGAATGGCACTGGATTAAAGGTCACGCAGGACATGTAGGCAATGAAATGGCAGATCAACTCGCCAATGTGGGTGCAGATCAAGTCAGCAAAATGTTAAAAACCGCAGACTCAAACCCAACCCTCAATGCAACCTTAATCACATCGGCAGTAGACATAGCAGAACATGATAAAAAAAAAGCGGAATCTGACTGGTTGCTCGATGACCCGTTTGGTTTTGATTTAATGGGCGATGATGCCGAGGTTGAAACAGAAGATATGCAAAATACGCTTCAGGAAGCTCATCAGGCAACCGACACGGAACTCGAAATCAGCGCATCTGTTCATGTCATTGAAGCAGAAACCAACGTGCCTGCAACTGAATCAACCATTACAGATGAAACTGAAACAGAAAAAACCAATCCATCAGCTCGCGTTGACGCAGTGAACACAACTCAATTGCATCCGCATATTGTGGTCACCCCTGCCACAATGGAGCTACACGGCCCGCGCCAATTGATTCTAGATACCGAAACCACAGGTTTTTACTATCAAGATGGTGACCGAATTATTGAAGTCGGTGCGCTGGAAATGATTAACCGTAAACTCACGGGCAGTTCCATCCACATTTATATTCAGCCTGAAAAACTGGTCGGTGAATCAGAAAACATTCACGGTATTTCAGATGAGTTCTTAAAAGACAAACCCAAGTTTGCCGAAATTGCCGATGTGCTGTATCAATATCTTAAAGGTGCAGAAATTATTGCGCATAACGCCACCTTCGATATGAACTTCTTAGATATGGAGTTCAGTCGTGCGGGGTTGGGCAATTTGTCCGAAGTATGCGAAGTGACCGACTCACTGCTCATGGCAAAAAGTAAGCATCCTGGGCAAAAAAACTCACTCGATGCGCTCGTCAGACGCTATGAAATTCCTGCGCGTGACCGTACGTTCCACGGCGCATTACTAGATGCTGAAATTCTAGCCGATGTTTACTTGGCAATGACTGGCGGACAAGTCGCCTTTGATATGGATGCTCTGTCTGCAAGCGAAGAACAGCAACGTCAAAGTGATCGTTTAAGTATTGATATTGATCTTGCTGTGATTCTGCCATCAGAAGAAGAATTGGCTGCACATGAGAATTGGGTCAAACAATTTGAAGAAAAACACGGTAAACCTTGCTTTTTTGACAAATAAAATCTACGAGTTTTGTAATTTTATGTATTTAAAGATTTGCCAGTTCAGTTATAGTTAAAGCAAATAGGACTTTGTGTATTTTGCAAAGAACCAACAAACAGATAAAACACTAGGAAAGGTGCAGATCCATGTCTTACCAAACCTCTATACATTTTGATCCAACTGCCTTACTGATAATAAAAAATGAGGTTGATAATTCTATCAAACTGGTTGAATCCGCAGTAAGCACCTTAGCAGAAGATCAAACTTTGCCTTTTGGGATTGATGATGCACTGAATCAGTTTGAACAGTGTGCTCAGGTTTTAGCCTTAATTGATATGGAAAGCTTGGCAAAAATTGCGCAATACTCAGCAGAGCTGATGCGTAAAATTATGGGGAATCCAAGCAATATCAATACGCTGGAAGTCATTGCACTTAGCGAAGGCACCACCATGCTCAAGCGTTATATTGAGTTTATTTGCCTACGTGAAGTTAAAATTCCACAATTCCTACTCGACACTTTAAACCGTTTAGAATTGGCATTGGGTAAACCATTGACTCAAGAAGGTCAGCATATTGAAACTTTATTGGACTGCATCACTCCAAGTTTCCAATTGCCGCAAGTGCCTTCTTTAGAAAAGTCGGCTTATGTGCATCGCTTATATAAACTGTCATTACATAAGCTGCTCAAGCAAGAAGAATCTGCCATGGATCTTCAAGCGATTAAACTGGTAGGAACGTATTTGGCAGGTTTGGCAGAACAACATCCGAGTCAGCAATATTGGGGCTTAGTACACGTTGCCTTTAACCATATTGATAACTTGTTGTTGAATGAGCCACGTTTGCGTACTTTTATTAGTATTGAGCACAATATGCGTCAATACTTTGCTACGCCAGAAAGCTTTACCGCCAGCTTGTCTGATCTTGCGAATGTGTTGAGCCTGTGTATTAGTCAAGAAGATGAAATTTCTCAACATATTCGCAGTCAAATGAATATTGGTGAAGACTTACTCACCGACATGCAGCTCCAAGTATTCAGCCGTCATTTATATGGTCCAGATTTTGACACCATGCATACCATTAGCGATTTGGTCACCACAGAAATGACACAAATTCGCAATGATATTGAATACAACTATCAAAACATGAGTCCTGAAAAAACGCTGGAATTACAAGGCAAATTAACAGAGTTAGCAAACTTGTTTAAAGTCTTGAACTTAAATGAAGCGCATTTGGACTTACAACGCCAAGCTGAATCATTAAGCCGTCCTGAATTACTCAAAGATGAAAACTTTGCCCAGCAATTAATGAACGTGATTTTATCGGCCATGAACTCAATCGGTGTGCTTGAACGTCACCACACCTCTAGCCGTTTGCAGTTACGTGTGAATAACATGAACATTTCGCTAGATCGTTTAGATGAAGCACACGAAGCCTTGCTGACTGAAACCAAGTTACTGATTGACTTAATCACGCAAACACTGACACAGCACCTACAAACTCAAAGTGTTGCAGATTTAGAGCATACTTCAGCGCAAATTCGTGAAGTTGCAGGGGCAATGTTGTTCTTGAATGCTGAAAGTGGTCAAAAAGCACTGAAAGTATCTGCAGATTTTGTTCATGCACAAGTTGAAGCAGGGCAAAACTTAACAGCTGAACAGGTCAACAATATCTTAGATACGCTTGCCAGTGCAGATATGCTGATTGACAATTTAAAGAACAAACAACCTGTTCTGCAAAGCATGTTTAAGGTAGCATTGGACAGTAGTGAAAAATTGAAAACTGTAGCCTAATGACTGAACTCTCACTTGCATATATTTTTCAGCAACAACAACTTTTGGTCGATGAAAACTTCCAATTACCACGTGTGGAAAAGTTGGCAAGTGATTTAAGTTTTAGCTCGGGTGATCAAGTGATTGCCCGAGATCTACTTGAAGATGAATCTATCCCTGAAGGCTTTCAACTGGTTCCAATCCGACAACTTTTACAAGTCTGGAACACCCAACAGTTTGAACAAGCTAGCCGTGCTATTCAGTTACTCGAATGGCGTCGCAATCATAAATTCTGCAGCCATTGCGGTCATAAAACCGAAGTCCATGCGACTCAATATGCCATGGTCTGCCCTGCTTGTGGCTATCACCAATATCCGCGCGTAAATCCATGTGTCATTACCGTGATTACTCGTGGTGAAGATGAAGTCTTATTGGCGCGTAATGCACGCAATAAACTGCCCATTTACGGTTTAATCGCAGGCTTTGTTGAAGTGGGTGAAACACTCGAAGAAGCAGTACGTCGTGAAACTTTTGAAGAAGTTGGCGTACAACTTAAAAATATTCAGTATCTTGCCAGCCAGCCGTGGCCTTTTCCAAGTAACTTAATGATCGCCTTTAAAGCTGAATATGCAGGCGGTGAAATTCAGTTACAGGAAGAAGAAATTCGTGATGCACAGTTCTTTAAGTTTGATCAACTGCCTGATATTCCATTTAAAGGCAGTATCGCCCATGCCATGATTATGCATGTGACCCAAGGCACGCCTGTGGCAGATGACACCAAAGCTTGGCTATAAGTCTAATTCGCAATCTTGCATTTAAAAAACCGTTGCACCCCATAAGCTGCAACGGTTTTTTTAATTGCCATTTTCCACAGAAGATCAATCAACATCACGCATCTTTAAGTGCCTGATCTAAAGCACGCATAATTTGGCGTTTGGTCGCAAAGAAACGACTAAACAAACTCGACACCGATGCCATAACACTGACATGCCCTGTTTTTGGAATGACAATAATTTCACTATGATTGCCATATTTCTTTAATACGTGGTCGAAGTCTGTGGCATTACTTGCCCCCACAATTTGATCTTTTTCTGCCACCAATAAATAGTGTTTGACTGAATTCGGCTCCACAAAATAATACGGCATCACATCCTGATACGGCACCTCTTGATCAAAGGCATCGGCACATAGCGGATCATCCTTATAATCAAAATGATAAGGCCCTGCCAAACCAATAATCGCACGAATGTGATCTTTACAGCTTAAAGCATAGGGCTGGGGATGGTACAACAAGGACATCACATTAAATGCCCCAGCCGAATGTCCCATCAATACCACCTGTGCCGTAGAAATACCCAGTTTGTGTTGCTGCTGAGTCAAGTAATTCAGTGCAAGAGTTAAATCATCAATATAGGTGGGAAAAATATGCTGTGGCGCGAGTTGATAGTTCATCACCGCAACATCAAAGCCTTCTTTTGCAAAAGCTTCGCCCACAAAACGATAATCCTGCTTATCGCCACGTGACCATGCCCCACCATGCACAAACACCATGAGTGGACACTGCGGGCGTGGTGTTGTAGTGCGGTACAAATCCAGACGATGTCGCGCACGTAAACCATAAGCAATATTGCTTTGAACGGTATAACCCTGACGTGGGGTTAAACGGTTCAGCGCATAGCTGCCCAAACTATACAGGCGAAATTCTTCATAAATACGTTTCGCCTGTTCTAAAGTTTTATTCAGTTGTTTAAACCAGTGTTCCACATTATTGAACATGTGTCGGTTCAACCTGATCTGGGTCAATCGCGACTGGCGTTTGTGTTTCTGGAGCAACCATTGGGCTGACAAAGTTCGCATTGTTGCTCGGTTGTAGCTCAATATTATCAATCAGGGTAATAATTTTAGTGACATTGCCCACTTGTTGTAGCACTTGGTTTAAATCCTGCAATTCTACATTGTTTAAACGTCCCATCACATACAACACACCATCTTCGGTATGAATACGCACTTTGCTGTCTGACACCACAGGTGCTTTCATAATCAAACCACGGGTATTTGCAGTAACCGTGGTGTCCTGCATAATGGTGCTATAGCTGATTTGATTACCCACTGTAATATAATTGTGGATGGTTTTTACATCACTCATGGCACGCACATTGTCTTCTGCCAACTGTTTTAAATGCGCGTCAGGCACTTGCCCTGTCAACAACACATTGCCATGAAAACTTTCTATATTGACACGTGATTGTTTAAAACGTGAATCCAGTTTATATAAATTAATTTTTGCAGTACGTTCAATAGAGTTATCTATAAACACTTGCCCAAGTGAGCGTGCACCACTTTCTGTACCCACTGGCGCAGTGCCTGTGCCACTTGAAATAAAACTTGCACAACCCGATAAACTTGCTACACACAGCAAGGTCACTGCAATACGCTTGAACACTCAGCAAGACTCCTATTATTTTCTTTCAATTCTGGCTTGTGCTGTGCATTTCATCCTTAGATTTGCACGATCAACAATACACCGACTGATGCTTTTGCTTTAAATTTCACTCAAAGATTAATCAAGTCTGCATCAAAAGTAAAAGCATTTTCAATCCATTGCAAATCATACGGGAATTTGGAAAAGTCTTGCTGTACTGTTTTTGCAAATTGCTGAGAAAAATCAAAGCAAATCACATCAAAACGACAATAATATTCTGAATAGTGTGGATATTCTGTTAAAAACTGCATGGCGGTTTTCATAATTTTACGCTGCTTAGATGCAGACACCACTTCGTAGGCTTTGCCATAGCCAGTTTGCGAACGCGCTTTAACTTCTACAAAAATCAGTTGTTCTGCTTGAATAAAAATACCATCTATTTCACCAAAAACACTGTGATAATTCTGCTCCAGCATACGCCAACCGTGTTGATGTAAATATTGCCAAGCCGTCTGCTCTGCCCATGTGCCAATGCTTTGCTGCAGTGTTTTTTGATTCATGCTATATCCGATTTTTTTTATTTTGTTATGGTGCGCAATCGTAGTATTCGCTGAAGTGCGATGACGCGAGTTTCACACGCCAGACTGCAATTCAGGTAGAATAAGCGCTTGGTCTGTAACTTGTATCAGACGCAAGCCAATACTGCTGTTGTTTCGTGTTCCATCATTTTTATTTTAGTTTGCTATTTCCCACGGAGAAAACTCAATGAGTGCCCAGTTATTTGTTGTTGCTACCCCAATTGGTCACTTAGATGATATGAGCTACCGTGCAATTGATGTGCTCAAATCGGTCAGCCTAATTGCAGCTGAAGATACCCGCACCTCTGCACAATTAATGAAACATTTTAATATTTCAACTCCGCTTACAGCCTGCCATGAACACAATGAAAGCAACAAGATTGATATTTTAGTCCAAAAATTACTCAATGGCGAAGACATGGCGCTCATTAGCGATGCAGGTACACCACTGATTAGCGACCCAGGTTTTAAACTGGTTCGTGCAGCACAAGCCAATGGTATTCGTGTGATTCCTGTGCCGGGTGCATGTGCAGCCATTGCAGCGCTCAGTGCGGTTGGCTTACCAAGTGATCGCTTTAGTTTTCAGGGATTTCTCGCTTCTAAACAGTCACAGCGATTACAACAACTTGAAAAGCTAAAAGATGAAACCCAAACCCTGATTTTTTATGAAGCACCACATCGAATTTTAGATTCAGTCAAAGATATGGCTGCCGTGTTTGGTGCAGATCGCCCTGTTGGCTTTGCCCGTGAAATCACCAAAACCTTTGAAACCATTAAAAAAATGACTTTAGGTGAATTGGCTGAATTTATCGCAGCAGATCATCATCAACAAAAAGGTGAAATTGTATTGGTGGTGGGGGGAGCGAGCGAAGAAAAAGACATGGAACAAGAAAAATTAGATCAATTATTGCAGCGTTTGTTGCAAGATTTATCGGTAAAAGCAGCATCACAATTGGCGGCTGATCTAACAGGGATTAAAAAGAAAATTGCCTATCAACGTGCGTTGGAATTAAGCCAAGCAGCTGAATAAGCCGATTGAGCAATAACTGTGATGACGATCATCGCGCATAAAAAAAGCATCACCCTTTATACAAGGTGATGCTTTTTTATCTTGAAGTGATAAACATTAGAGCAGCCTGCATAGTAAGCATCCCGCCCTAACTCACTCAACAGTTCAACGAATAAATTCAATCAACAAGTTCAGCAAGCACGTTCAACAGATTAGTCGCGCGCAGACTCATCTGGTGGCACTTCGGTAATTTTTCCGCCACGCGCCAAGAATGCAGCCACTTCATCTTCCAATGCCTGACGCTGTTTTAGTTTGGCAGTTACAGTGAGAGTTTCTGCTTCTGCAAGATCACCATCTACAGCACCTTCTTCTGATTCTGCTGCACCTTTTTCAGCCGCTTTCGCTTCATCTTCGTCTACAGTTGAATCTTCTACATCATCGTAATCGTTCATGTCCGTCATCTTAATCTCCCCACAAATGACTTCAATTTAGTCCAAGTGAAAACTGGTTATGAATTACGATGAAATTTAGCAATCTCTTGG
Organism: Acinetobacter sp. YH12135; assembly: GCF_013418565.1. Taxonomy (NCBI): domain Bacteria; kingdom Pseudomonadati; phylum Pseudomonadota; class Gammaproteobacteria; order Moraxellales; family Moraxellaceae; genus Acinetobacter; species Acinetobacter sp. YH12135. The sequence continues at coordinate 17,304 of NZ_VPBU01000012.1, read as the reverse complement.
CCTTTCGCATAGAGTCTAGATTAAAAAAAACGTATCTTTTTTAACCAAATTCGTAATCAGGTATGTATGACCGTACAAAAAACGACTGTTTTGCTTTAAACCGCGTAGCGTGTGTCTTTAAGCAGGCTTAATCCACTGGCTTGTGACATAAAGGCATCTTTTAACGCAGGCAGCTGCTCCACCTGTTTTAAACCAAAGTTACGTGCCCACACCACAGGGAATAAAGTGGTGGTTTCCATCCAGCCAATCGCAGACATACTATGCATCATGGCATCATTTTGTCCTTTACGACGATGCTCGTAACGCTTTAAAGTTTGCTCATGCGCCCAAACACCACGTTTGAAATCATGCAACAACACATCGCACAGTACGGCTGCATCCAGACAACCAATATTCACGCCCTGCCCTGCAAGCGGATGAATTACATGCGCGGCATCACCAATAAGTGCCAAACCATCTTGCACATAACGCTGCGCTGCACGTGCTTTCAGTGGGAAAATAGCACGTGGGGTTGCCTCTAAGACTTCCCCAAGCATGTGATGACTTTCACGAGTCAAAAGTTGGGTAAAGTCGTCATCATTCAGTTTGGCATATTCTTCGGCATAGTCATCAGGCAAAGTCCAAACAATCGACTGCCAATGCCCTTCCTGCTCGACGTGTAAACTTGCCATCGGTAAATAGGCCAAAGGACCAGTTTCTAAGAAAATTTGACGTGCAACATGCTGATGCGGCTGCGCAGTACGAATTGCACAGGTTAGACCTGCCTGACGATAATCCAACACATCAAAATCAATAAAGGCTTGTTCGCGCACAAAGGAGTTAGCACCATCTGCGCCAATGACTAGCTTAGTCTGTAATTGTGTACCATCGGCCAAATAAATGTGCCAAACGCCAACACCACGCTCTAAACGGGTCACTTTGACTTGCGTTCGATAATCTTGCACTTGTTGCAACATTTGCTGCTGAATCGCTAGATTTAAAATGCTTGGCTCGACCATTGAACCCAGAGCCTGCTCAATAGCGGGTGTACGTTCGTTACTTGCCCCAAAGTTAATTTCGCCATAGCCATTTTTATTCCAAACCTGCATGCCGCTATACGGCATATGTCGCGCCAGTTTAGACCAGACATTGACTGTTTTTAACAGGTGGATGGTGGCCTGACTTAAAGCCAATACACGCGGATTGGCAACTGCAAGGGTTTTCTCTGCATCTAAAATAGGTGCGGCATCTAAAACTGTAGCCTGCACACCCCCTTGTGCCAATAAAAGTGCAGTTAAGCCTCCCACCAAGCCGCCACCAATAATGACGACATCTAACACTTGCGTTTGTTGATTTGCTGTGATCATGCTTTTAACCCCATGGCATAATTGGCGACCAAAGGTTTAATGCCTGGAATGGTATCAAACGCGACTAAGCCTGTATTACGCATAAATTTCAGGATTGGGTTTTGATTGCTAAATCCACGTACCACGCTGTCACAGAATTTAATGACTCGCTGTTGATCTTTCAAACGCGATTGTTCATAGTCACGCAGCATTGCAGCATCGCCTAAATCTGCTGACTGTGCCGCCTGTTCGGTGAGATAACGCAATAATACGTAAGCATCTCGCATACACAAGTTAAAGCCCTGCCCTGCGACTGGGTGAATGGTATGCGCTGCATTACCCATCAGTACAACGCGACCAACCGCCTGTTTTTCTGCCAGAACTTGTGACAATGGAAAACTAAAACGACGTCCTGTTTTTTCAAACTTCCCTGCACGATCACCATAGGCTTGTTGCAAAGCATTTAAAAAGTGTTGATCATTTTCATCGCCAATCCATTCATGTTCTGTACCTTTTGGCACAGGCCACACCACAGAACGGCGATATTCACCTGGCAGGGGCAGCAACGCCAAAGGCCCTAAGTGACTAAAACGCTCAAAACCCACATGCGCATGCGGCTTGGAGGTTTGCACTGTGGTCACAATCGCTACTTGGTCATAATCATGTTCCGATGCACCAATGCCCAAGGCTTTACGGCAGAAAGAATCACGACCATCGGCAGCAATCAGTAGTTTGGCAGCAAGCTGTAATTGTTCCTGACCACGTACCGCTTCAATATAGGCAAAATCTGCATCTTGTTTAAGACTGGTGACCTGCACACCATCAATCAATTCAATCAAAGGTTGTTTACGCACTTCGGTCAGTAACACCCGACCTAACCATGCATTTTCAATCACCTGACCAAAGCTTTCGACTTTTTCTTGTTCGGCCAATAAACGTGCCTTGCCAAAACTACCTTGTTCGGTAATTTGAACTTCTAAAATAGGCGTAGCATGTTCTTGCAAGGCATCCCATAAACCTAGCTCTTGGTAAATTTGTACGCTGCGACGCGACAAGGCACTGTTACGTGCATCAAAACTGGAATGATACGGCGCAAGGTTAGCATCGTCATAATTGGGGTATTGAATCGCTTCTAGCAACTTTACTGCAATGTTTGACTTAGCCAACATCAAGGCTAAGCTTAGCCCGACCATACCACCGCCTACAATGATCACTTCTTGTTGCATGCCTTGATCCTTTTTATGAGGTATTCGACTTCAAAAGATTCAATCGAAATACGTATAATCTGTAATGGATTTTATCTTACCGCAAAGTCATTTATTTTTATAATGAATTAGTGTTGAAGCTATGGAAGATGATTAGACTTCTTGCAAATGTCCAATTCAAACTATAATTATTAGTCCCTCATCTTCTTGCTCCGAGCCATGTATGACACAAGAGAAGATAAATTCAATACTTAGTATTATTGATGGCTGATGATTGATTTTAGAATAAGCTCAACGATAAAAATGATCTCACATAATGGTTATTATACAAACTATCTTTGTAATGCATATTGCATTACAATATTTCCATACATTCAATAACTGAGAGAAGTGATGGCTACTGTTAATTTCAGGGTCGATGAAGCCCTTAAAGAAAAATCTTATTCAATCCTTAAAGAACAAGGTATCTCACCTACCGATTTCTTTACCAATATTCTTGAATATGTGGCAACGACTGGAAAGCTTCCAGTACAGAAAGCGTTGCTTTCAGAAGAAGATGCTGAACTATTGGCACTTGTCCGTAAACGCATGAATGATCCTAAAGAGATGTTCGAGGAAGTCACATTAGATGACTTATAATCTTTTACGTCACAAGGACTTCACTGCAGAATGGGAAAAGCTTCCGAGTGCTATCCGCGACCAATTCAAGAAAAAATTAGCCAAAGTCATTGAGCAGCCACATATTCCAAAGAACATGCTTAAAGGTGATCTTGCTGGCTGCTATAAAATCAAATTATTAAAAGCGGGTGTCCGACTTATTTATCAGGTCAAAGATGATCAGGTCGTTATTTTGCTCATTACCGTTGGAAAGCGTGCTGATAACATTGTTTATGATGAAGCAAAAAAGCGGATCAAAGACTAAAAATTATTTACATACTCAAAATTTACACGCGCTTTCTAATAAAAAAGCTGATCACTTGACCAGCTTTGATTAGACCCAATTAAGCAGATTTAGCTTTTGCCATCAATGCTTCAATCTCTTCTACGGTTTTCACCACTTTTGAAGTCAGATTCAATGGCCCGTTCGCAGTCGCAACAATATCATCTTCAATACGGATACCTATACCACGCCATTTAGCATCTACCGTTTCATCATCGGGTGCAATGTATAGACCCGGTTCAACGGTCACCACCATACCTTCTTCATAAACACGCCAGTCTTCACCGTGTTTATAGCTGCCGACATCATGCACATCCATACCCAACCAATGCCCTGTACCGTGCATATAAAACTGGCGATAACTTTCCGAAGCAATAATTTCTTCTAAATTGCCCTGCATAATGCCTAGATCAAGCAAACCTTGCACCAAAATACGCACCGCAACATGGTGTGGTTCTTTATAGGAGTTACCAATTTGTACAGCTTCAATTGCTGCAATTTGCGCATCCAATACAATGTTATACAGTGCTTTTTGTTCTGGACTGAATTGACCATTCACGGGAAAAGTACGGGTAATATCTGAGGCATAGCACTGATATTCACAGGCTGCATCAATCAGGACTAAATCGCCATCTTTAAGCACTTTGTCATTTTCGACATAATGCAAAATGCAGGCATTTTCACCACCACCGACAATACTGTTATAGGCAGGTACGCAGCCATTTTTACCAAAAATATAATTCAGTTCAGCTTCTAGCTCATATTCCATCATGCCTGCTTTTACTGTTTGCATGGCACGAGTATGTGCTTCTGCACTAATATTTGAAGCAATTTGCATCAGTTCCAATTCAGACTCAGTTTTATGCAAACGCATTTCATCCAGCAAACGATCTAACTGAACAATTTTGGCAGGTGCAGTATTGCCTTGACGATGTTGTGCATCAGCTTGTTGGTTCCATGCCGCAACACGTACATCAAATTCAGTCTGATGCCCCAAGCGATAGTACAACGTGTCTTTATTGACAATTTTGGCGATGATTTCTGCATCTAATTGCGCAATTGCAAAAGACTCATCTGCCTCAAACAGCTCAATTGCACCTTCTAAACCTGCGCGATAACCATTCCAGATTTCCATTTCACGGTTACGTTCACGGCAGAACAACGTGTAGGTATAACCTTCATCAATTGATTCATAGGTTTCAATCACCGCAACTGCTTCAGGTTCAGCAAAACCTGTTAAATAGAAAAAACTGCTGTCGGCACGATATTTATAATCTGCATCACGATTACGCATTGCCACAGGACTGGTTGCAATAATTGCGACACTATTGGGTCCCATCAGTTCTGCAAGTTGATCACGACGTTCTTTAAATTCGACTTGAGTCAGTTTTTTCATAAATACGGTCTACATATATAAAATGATGAAAATATGATTGTTGTAATGACTTAAAGCACCTTACACCGACATACTTAGGCACACAACGCCCGATTAACTCGGACGGTGTGGCGTAAACATTTCAACAACAGCACTTGCGTTTTGTGTTGTTTGTACGGTTTGTTGACGCGACTTAGCATGTAAGTTTTGCAATAAAGAGCTTTCTTCTACAGACACTTTTTTACGTCCTACAGATAAACTCACAGGAATCAAACGTACAAATTCATACAATTCCTGATAGCTTTCTTCGCCTTCTTCATCATTGTCTGAATCTTCAAATTCAACCGCAGCAACATCTTGTAAATGCTCAATCAGTTCAATTTCATCTGAACGAATATGCCCAGAAGCCAAACCAAAACCAAGCACAACGCCTGCACACCAATCTGCCAAAGCTTGCACACGTTCTTGTAAAAGATGTTCATCATCTGGCAATAACGGCAGATAATCTAACTCATCTTCAGACAAAGTATGTGCGACATCTTCCGATTCATCGGTTAAAAGTGACAGTGCGGCTGGCTCTAATTCTGGCACATTGAGGGTTTCTAAAATCTGCTGCCACTCGGTTTCAGTTGGTGCATTTGTCACACAAACTATACCTGTCAGCAAGCCATGTAACTCACTTGGGCTTGAAATTTCTTCAATGTTAGAAAAATTGCGGAACCATTCCGACCAACCTGAAATATCGTCTTGCATTCGTTTATCCAATCTCTATACTTCGTATATATTACCTTTGTTTGCAATACTGTGCGACCACGATATGTTAGAAGAATTACAGCGTCTACAAGCGCATATTGATGTTTTAAAAACACGAATTGATCATTATGAAAGTGAAAATACCGCCCTCAGCACAGCCAAGCAAACTGCTGAGGAACAGCATCATGCACAAATTGTGCAAAGAAACAGCATTATTACTGCCAAGCAAGATGAAATTGAGAATCTGACTGAGCAATTAAGCAGCACTCAGGCGCAATTTCAGCAGTTAAACCAAGATGCGACAGCACTGGCAGACCGTTACAGTCGTTTGGAAAAAAGCTGTACTGATTTGAAAAACCGCTTTCAGGAAATTTTGGCTGAGCGCAATGAATTACGCATTCTGAAAGAAAAAATGCTGAATGATCAGCGTATGAATCAGCATGAAATTCAGACACTCAAACAAGAACGTGAAAGATTGTTACAAAAAAATGAGCATGCCAAAGCCAAAGTTGAAGCTATTATTCAGCGTCTTGCAATTTTAGGTACAGCTCAAGATCATCATGCGCAAGAAATTCAACAACTTGCCCACCCTGCCGAAGTGAGCGAGGAAGGTTAATATGTCAGTTCAAATTCCAATTGATTTACGTGTTTTAGGACATAGTTTCCGTTTAGCCACAACTGAAGAAAAAAGAGAAGATTTAGAGCGTGCAGCACAATTATTGAATGAACGCTATGATGAGTTTCGTCGTAAAGCGCCCAATATGGAACCGAGCAAACTGATTATTGTGGTGGCTTTAGAGTTGATGCAAGAGGTTCTTTCTATGAATAAATCTTTGCAGCATTATGAGCATTGTGAGCGTTTACTCAGCACCATTTTGCAAGAAGTTGAAGCCCTTACTTAAGTGTCGTTTTTTTGACTTAAGTTTGCATAAAGGCTATGCAAACAAGCTCTATCTTTACAGTTAATTCGTGAACATGAGTTGCCAAGCAACTGAGATGGGTTATACTAATTCTAACTCTGAGGTGTTCGCCAGCGAGTCTATATCCCTGCCGATACTTAAATCTTAGGATTGTGTTCTGCATATTTAGAGCGTATGCCCATCTCGTATGGGAAACCCAGCAAGTATGCGTCGCGTCCGCCTTGAACTTTTTCGGGTTCAGGGTAACGACATGCAGCGGCATCTTCGGAGCTATTTATTTTTAAATATCTAAAAATAAAATGTCTAAAAAATATAAAATCGTTTAGAAAAATGTATCAGCAGAAACCTTAAACCGCTCAGACAGCGCTTTAATATGACGAATATTCAACTGGCGTTTGCCGCTTAAAATCTCCGAAATCACAGATTGAGTTGCAACCTCTGCCAAGTCAGATTGACCTAATCCATGTTGCGCCATTAAAAAAGCTAAAGCAGCACGACCATCTCCATGAGGAATAGGCAGGTGTTCATTTTCATAAACAGAAACCAAGTCACCGAGTTGATGAATCAGCCCCATTAAAGGATGCGTTTCATCATCACCAACAATATCTAAAAGCTCATCTAAAGCCTCGACAAGTGCATGAAAATCTTTTTCATTTTCTGGTTTACTCAGCAAAGGAGCAACGTAGTGCCAGTGATCTACAGCCTGTTTAATCATTGCGTTCATACTAATCCTCCTTCCAATGACCTTTGTCATATTCTTTATGGGATAACACATGACGAATATACACACGCTTTGCCTGATACATCACAACAGCAATAAGTCGAATCTTATTCCCACCAATATCGAATACATGAAACTTTCCAACTTTATCAACTGCTGGAAATAACTGCTTCATTTCGGCAAAGTCTTTCGGATCATTTGCCTTAATAATTCGATACCAACCATCGAGTGCTGTTTCAGCCTGTGGCCACTTGTGCATTGCCTCTATAATTCTAGCGTGGGTGATCACATGCATAATATTTTATCGCATTTTGCTATAAATCAAGTATAAACTGATTATCGCATATTGCAATATTTTATAGCGAATTAAACAAACTCAGTTTCACCAACTTGATGATAGTGACGATTAAAATAAACCAACGCCTGATCTTGTTGATTTTTTTGAATGGCAACTATTGGGCAAATAAAAATAGTATGCGTCCCCACTTCTTGAATTTGCGAAATTTCACAATCAAAGCTGACCAATGCATTTTTTAATATAGGAGCGCCCGTTTCCAAAGCAGCCCATTCAGCCTGCTTAAAACGCTCATCGGAACTCAATTTTGATGAGGCAAATGCATTGGAAAGATGTTCTTGTTCTGCATTTAGCACATTCACACACAGCACTTTATTCTCTAAAAAACTGAGATGAGAACGCGATGATTTGTTCATACACACCAATAATGTTGGCGGTGTATCTGTCACGCTACATACCGCAGATGCAGTAAAACCATGACGTCCTGCATCTCCCATTGTCGTCACTACATTGACTGCACTTGATAAGAAAGACATTGCATTTTTGAAGTCTGTTGCTTTAACCATCACCGTATTCCAACACTCAACTTTTTTAGAAAGTTCAAAGGATGCTTTTTGCCTGAAAAAGCATCCCTGATTCACTTAACTTAAATTCACTTGGCTTGAATTCACTTCGCCTGATCGAACGCTTAACTAGATAATTCTTGGCGAATAATCTTCGTACCAGCAGCCAAAGCCTGTAACTTGCCTCGTGCAACCTGACGACTCAATGGTGCCATTCCACAGTTAGTCGATGGGTACAACTTGTTAGCATCGACAAATTGCAATGCTTTGCGCAATGTATCTGCAACTTCATCGGCTGTTTCAATCGTATTCGTTGCGACATCAATCGCACCCACCATCACCTTTTTACCACGGATAAGTTCAAGCAAATCCATCGGAACACGTGAGTTGTGACATTCCAGTGAGATAATATCCAAATTAGACTGCTGTAGTTTTGGGAAAACTGCTTCGTATTGACGCCATTCTGAGCCGAGTGTTTTTTTCCAATCGGTATTGGCTTTAATGCCATAGCCATAGCAAATATGCACGGCTGTTTCACATTTCAAACCTTCTAACGCGCGCTCTAATGTTGCCACGCCCCAGTCATTCACCTCATCAAAAAACACATTAAACGCAGGTTCATCAAACTGGATGATATCCACGCCTGCTGCTTCAAGTTCACGCGCTTCCTGATTCAGGATTTTGGCAAATTCCCACGCCAGTTTTTCACGGCTCTTGTAGTGCGCATCGTATAAAGTATCAATCATGGTCATAGGACCAGGCAGCGCCCATTTGATGGGTTGATCTGTCAGTGAACGCAGGAATTTGGCATCTTCAACAAAGACTGGTTTTTGCCTAGAAACTGCACCCACCACAGAAGGGACACTGGCATCATAACGATCACGAATTTTGACTGTTTCACGTTTTTCAAAATCGACACCTTCAAGGTGTTCAATAAAGGTGGTGACAAAATGCTGACGGGTTTGCTCCCCATCACTCACAATATCAATCTCTGCTTGCTGTTGTTCATGCAGTGATAGACGTAGCGCATCTTGTTTTGCGTCCAGTAATTCTTGCCCTGTTAATTTCCAAGCTGACCAAAGCTTTTCAGGTTCTGCGAGCCACGAAGGTTTAGGTAAACTGCCAGCCGTTGAGGTCGGTAATAAAATAGCCATTTTGAATCTTCTATCTGTATTTTAAGTTAAGCAACACGTTCTTGATTGGCAGCATGTAGCGGCACGAACTTGGCAGCCCATTGTTCAAGAATATCTTGATAAGGCTTGATAAAGTTTTCTTCAGTCCATTTGCCCTGCTTGACTGCCAACTGACCTCGCTCAACACGGTCATATACAACTTGGGTTAATGAATAATCCTGATAATTCAAACTTGGCTGATAGACCTCGCCTGCAGGTGAGTTGGTGTTATAAATTTCAGGACGATAAATTTTCTGGAAACTTTCCATAGTACTGATGGCACTGATCAACTCAAAATCTGTGTAATCATGCAGTAAATCGCCAGAAAAATAGAACGCAAGCGGTGCATTGCTATTTTCAGGTTTGAAGTAACGCACGGTTAAACCCATTTTTTCAAAATAGTCATCGGTTCTTGAATATTCATCATTTTTATATTCTGTACCTAAGACAGGATGCACATTGGTCGTACGATAATAAGTTTTTGTGGTTGATACGCTCAGGCAAATCACAGGTTGTTTTTGAAACTCAGCTTGGAACACTGCTGAACTGACCAAATGCTGATAAAGCTTGCCATGTAAATCACCAAAACTTTCAGGCTTTTCATTTACTTTGCAGCCTAATGCTGGCAAGACCACACTAAAATCATAATCACGAACATACGATGAAAAACTGTTGCCAATCATGCCTTCAATACGTTCATTTGTTTGATGATCTGTGATCGTACTTTTTAGCATTTCAATGAATGGAAAAGTTTTGCCATTTCCTTCAATATCAATTTCTGCAGAAATAATGTCGATTTCAAGCGAATAACGATCACCTTTTGGGTTATCGCAAGATGCCAGCGAGTTAAAACGATTATTGATCATCGCTAAAGTTCTGCGTAAATTTTCCTGACGGCTTTCACCACGCGCCAAATTTGCAAAATTGGTGGTTAAACGCGTGTTGTTAGCAGGTTCATAGTTTTCGTCAAAACGAATACGTTTAATTGAACAGGTGAATGGCTTTGTCATGATGATCTACTACCCAAATTTAAAAAGTTAAAATTTCTGAATGAGGGTATTTATACTGGAACGACAAAGTGAATAAAAATGATTTAACCTCAGTCCAAAGTGAATTTTATTCACCTTAATTTAAAATATGCAGCAAAACATCTAAAAATGATGGTTTTTCTGTTATCCCTTAAATTTAAAAATTAAAATAAATATTTCAATAACAACAAGTTAAAACCAAAAAATATTTTTATTCCGATAAATATTGAAGAGTATATTTTAGAGGACAGCACATAGTTCATTCAGTAGATTTCAGCCCTGAATGAATGAAACTCAGCTTGAAGTTAGAAAATCTCAGCTTCTGATTGGCTTGGTTTAGCATCTTCGTGATCAAAATGTATTCAGTTGGTCACATCAAAAAACAACGAGAAAAAAATCGGCAGGCAAAAAAATAGGTCAATTCGTCAGTTGACCAATTGACCTTACGATAAGCTCACTCGGAGCTTCTTAGATGATGCAGTTTTATTGAACTTGTGCAGGAAAATCATCTTCTGCCAATGCAGCGGTAATTTGATCTACTGTTGCAGTGCTTTCCACAGTCACAATTTTAGTCGCTAAATCGACTTCAACTTTTGCAGCAGGATCAACATCTTGAATGGTTGCCGTGACACCACGTGCACAACCGCCACAAGTCATATTTTCAATCAATAGTTTCATTGCGAACTCCACACTTCTGCCTTTGTTGAACTGTAGTTTAAAGCTTACTATGCTGGCAAGGTCAAGCCTATTTTGGGCTAAAATTTACTTGACCTTACCATCGTGTCAATCTATATGCTAAACACATCCTCCAAATTATAGAGACGACCATGGACGCAAAACACCCAAATGCCTCTCCCTATCAGGAAACTTTGTCTATAGAAGGCATGACCTGTGCCTCATGTGTCGGGCGTGTCGAAAAAGCCTTAAAAAAAGTCGATGGTGTAGAAAAAGCTGAAGTGAATCTTGCAACAGAAAAAGCACTGATTCACGCATCGCAACCTTTAGACCGTGCACTGCTCATTAAGGCAGTGCAACGTGCAGGTTTTGATGTAGCTGCCATTCAACCAATAGAACTGTCTATTGATGGCATGACCTGTGCCTCGTGTGTAGCACGTGTCGAAAAAGCCTTAAAGAAAGTGTCTGGTGTAGAACAAGCCAATGTCAATTTGGCGACTGAACGCGCATGGATTCAACCGAATGCCACAGTTTCTAGCCAAGACCTGATTCGAGCGATTCAAAAAGCAGGTTATGACGCCAAACTGCTGCAACACGACTCTAACGAACAACACGATAAAAAGAATCTGGAACAGCAACAACTGAAACGTGATTTAGTAATTTCACTGATTTTAGCCTTGCCTGTATTTATTCTGGAAATGGGCTCACACATGATTCCCGCCTTTCACATGTGGGTGATGCACAATATTGGGCAACAACAAAGTTGGTTGATTCAATTTGCTTTAACCACATTGGTGCTGCTGTTACCAGGACGTCGTTTTTATCAAAAAGGGATTCCAGCGCTGTTACGTTTTGCGCCTGATATGAACTCTTTGGTGGCTGTGGGAACTTTGGCTGCATACAGTTTTTCATTGGTAGCGACATTTATGCCACAGCTTTTACCAGAAGGCACAGTGCATGTTTATTATGAAGCTGCGGCAGTGATTGTCAGTTTAATTTTGCTAGGGCGCTATTTCGAAGCCAAAGCCAAAGGTCGCACTTCACAAGCCATTCAGCATTTAATTGGTATGCAAGCCAAAACTGCGCGTATTCATCGAGATGGTCAAATCATTGAAGTACCTGTGGCAGAAGTCAGTTCCAATACCATTGTCGAAATCCGCCCGGGTGAACGTATTCCTGTAGATGGTGAAGTAGTCGAAGGTCATAGTTATATAGATGAATCGATGATTACAGGTGAACCTGTTCCTGTGGCAAAACAAGTGGGCAATCAAGTTGTAGGCGGTACCATCAACCAAAATGGCACACTAAATATTCGTGCTACTGCCATTGGTGAAGCTTCGGTGTTGGCGCAAATTATTCGTATGGTCGAACAAGCGCAAGGCTCTAAATTACCTATTCAAGCCTTGGTGGATAAAGTGACCATGTGGTTTGTACCTGCCGTGATGTTATTGGCTGCACTTACTTTTATTGTGTGGTTTATTTTTGGCCCAGAACCTACCCTAACCTTTGGTTTAGTCAATGCAGTCGCTGTTCTAATTATTGCCTGCCCATGTGCGATGGGTTTAGCCACACCGACTTCAATTATGGTGGGAACAGGTCGTGGCGCAGAAATGGGCGTGCTGTTTCGTAAAGGCGAAGCTTTGCAGCTTTTGCAAGATGTTAAAGTGGTCGCGGTGGATAAAACAGGAACGCTCACCGAAGGCAAACCAACATTAACCGATTTTCATGTGCAATCGGGTTTTGATGCAGATCAGGTCTTTGCACTTTTGGCATCGGTAGAAGCGAAATCTGAGCATCCCATTGCACTGGCGATTGTGCAAGCTGCAACAGAAAAGCAAGTCAGTTTACTGCCTGTGACCGAGTTTGACAGCATCACAGGTTCAGGTATTGAAGCACTGGTGAATGGTCAACGTATTCAGATTGGTGCAGACCGTTATATGCAACAAATTGGGCTAGATGTTAGCGCTTTTAATGCAGAAGCTGCACGTTTAGGACAAGAAGGCAAAACACCCATTTATATGGCGATTGATCAACAACTGGCAGCCATTGTTGCCGTTGCAGACCCAATTAAAGACACGACTTTTGCTGCTATTGCAGCGTTGCATCAACTGGGTTTAAAAGTGGCGATGATTACGGGAGATAACCGACATACGGCTCAGGCAATTGCTGCACGTTTACAGATTGATCATGTGGTGGCCGAGGTTTTACCTGAAGGCAAGGTCGATGTTGTACGTGAATTACAACAGCAATTTGGACGTGTGGCTTTTGTGGGTGATGGTATTAATGATGCCCCTGCTTTGGCACAAGCCGATGTTGGAATTGCGATTGGGACAGGTACAGATGTTGCGATTGAAGCAGCCGAAGTTGTATTGATGTCGGGCAATTTACAAGGTGTGCCCAATGCAATTGCTTTGAGTAAAGCCACCATCCGCAATATTCGTCAAAATCTATTTTGGGCATTTATTTATAATATTGCCTTGATTCCAATTGCTGCAGGCGTGCTATACCCGTTTGCAGGTATTTTGCTCTCGCCTATTTTTGCTGCAGGCGCGATGGCATTATCTTCAGTGTTTGTATTGGGTAATGCGCTCCGCTTAAAATATTTCCAAGCAGCACAGGTTTAAATGCAACACACAAAGGGTTTAGAAGATTGTTCTACGCCCTTTTTATGAGAGAAGTCACATGAATATTGGTCAAGCCTCTAAGCTATCGGGTATTTCCAGCAAAATGATTCGTTATTATGAGCAAATTGGTTTGCTGGATAGCGCCATACGCTCTGCTTCGGGTTATCGGATTTATTCTGAGCAAGATTTAAAAACTTTGTCTTTTATTAAGCATGCACGGGATTTGGGTTTCTCTTCTGAGCAAATGAAAGAATTGCTAGGTTTATGGAAAAATGCTGACCGACAAAGTGCAGAAGTAAAGCAGCTCACACTTAAACATATTGAAACCTTAAAACAGAAGATTGCGCAATTACAGGAAATGGCGAACTGGCTACAAAGCTCTGCAGATCATTGCTCTGGGGATGAGCAGGCAGATTGTGTGATTTTGAAGGATATTGAGTTGGGGAAGTGATTTGGAATTAAGCCTCCCCCATTCAAACAAGACCTGACAGTTATCCACTTGTTAGAAACCATTGTTGTATCTGTCAGCTTAAATTTGACTTAGGAAATCTACATCCCTATCTTTTTTAATACATAGCATAAAAAAAATCACACTTTGGGGAAGTGTGGGGGGAAACTTTGAATATCTGTTACTTTATGGGAGCGTATTATATATAAAAACAATTTGAATTAGTGAGCATTCTATATAATTTACGAGATAAATTTAACACTTTTTAAGAATCTCTCCAATAAACTGCACAACAATCAAGTTTTAGCACTATTCATTACGCATATTTTAGCGCGGTAATTCATACCCTTTTTCATTAATTAAACGAACCGCAGCATCACAGACTTCTGCATCATAAATTGTACCGTGTCCACGTATGACTTCTGCAAGTGCGACATCTACCCCTAATGCGAGGAGAAATAAATGACTTTAAGTCAAATACGTCTGGCGATACTAAGTCACGAGATAATTTAGGCATACTTTACCCTGCACCCAACCGATGAATGGTTTTTAGACTGACTTCGCTCACTACAGGTACGACAATATTCTGAAAAGACATCACGATATTTCCTATTTACTTGCAAGCCTGATTGAATCAATCTCTTTTATCATCTTACAAGCTATTGATCATTTTTTAAGGCATTTAAAGGTTGAAATTTAAGGAAATTTTATAAAAAACTCCAAGCTCAAACTCAAAAACCACATTACGACTTCATCTATTTTGTGAAATACCTCTCATTTTTAAACGATAAATTTTTTAGAATGATTTATGCTATATCACACATCAATAAACGAAAATTGAATAACAAGAGAGTTTGATCTATGCCACATTCTTACCACCTCGAAAAACACTATATTGAACGGTCTGGATGGTTACGTGCTGCAGTATTGGGTGCGAACGATGGGATCATTTCTGTGACCAGTTTGGTCGTGGGGATGGCAGCCAGTGGTGCATCTTCTCAAACATTGTTAATTACCTGTATTGCAGGCTTAATTTCGGGCGCTGCTTCTATGGCAGCAGGTGAATATATTTCGGTGAAATCTCAACAAGACATTGAACAAAATGACCTTGCGATGGAAGCACGCGAATTAAAACTCAATCCAGAGCATGAGCTAAAAGAACTCACCAATATTTATATGATTCGCGGTTTAGATGCCGAATTGGCAGAACAAGTCGCCATACAACTGACTGCACACAATGCTTTAGATGCCCATGCCCGTGACGAAATTGGTATTTTAGAACACACCTCAGCGCAGCCATTTATGGCAGCTTTTTCGTCGGCATTGGCATTTACTGTAGGTTCATTATTCCCGTTGGTGTCTATTTTACTCTTACCTGAACATCTGTTAGACAAAGGCGTAATGTTGGTTGGTGTAATTAGTCTAGGGGTTATGGGTGCGCTTGCCAGCTATGTCGGTGGTGCAAGTATGTGGAAAGGCGCATTGCGTGTCATGATCTGGGGTATTGTCGCCATGGTATTCAGTGCGTGGATTGGTTCAATGTTCCATGTCGCTGTGGCTTAAAAAATCTAGGAAATTCAGTGTAAATCTCTGCCCTATCTTTGGATAAAAATATATTCAGAGATAGGGGGAAACTTCAGAAATAGCGTGAATGAGCAGCTTGCCCATACAAAGTTTACATCTCTAAAATTTCTTCTATCTTCAAAATTATTCCAATAAACCCCACAACATATTTAGCCCACAATTTTAAGTCCGTTTTAAGTTTCAAATTTTAAGCTAAAGCATCTTAAGGTCTTTTGAATCATTGACGATGTCTAAACAGCCCCAATCACCACTTGCTCCGTCTTTCTTTGCCCGACTGCGCTTTTGGCAAAAACCAATTTCATTATTCTATTTCAATCTGCTGCTTGCCTTATGGTTAGGCTTGGTATTGAACTATGGATTTTATGAGAAAATTCAACAATTCACGCCTTATCAGGGCATTAAAGCCATAGGCTTATTGAGCGCAACCGTGATCGTGATCATATCGGCGTATAACCTATTGCTGCAATGGCTGAACTGGCGTTGGAATGCCAAAATATTAGCCAGTATTTTGATTGTAGTCGGTGGATTCAGCGCTTATTTTGTTAATAGCTTGGGCGTAGTGATTACCGCAGACCAAATTCAAAATATGCTGCAAACCGATGTACGTGAAGTACGTGATCTTTTGTCTGTACGCTTAGTGGTTTGGAGTGTGCTGTTTGTACTATTGCCATTGGTCTTGGTGTGATCTGTTAAAATTCAGCCGACTCATTTTGCCCGTCAATTACTGCAAAAGACTTTAGGCAGTGTAGTTTCGATTGTGCTGATTTTGGGTTTATTGTTCTGTTTTTATGTGGATTATGCTGCAATCTTCCGCGAGCATCGTGATTTAAAAGGCATGCTTTCTCCACAAAATGCGATTGCCTCTAGTCTATCGTATTATAAAAAGAAAGCACCCAAACAGAATTTGCCGCTGCTGCGCTATGGTGAAGATGCACATTTAATTCAACGTGCGCAAACAGGCACAGCACCCAAAATTATGCTGTTGGTGGTTGGTGAAACTGCACGTGCCGAAAGCTTCTCGCTGAATGGCTACGCAAAAAATACCAACCCTGAACTCTCTAAGCTGCCTGTGATTAATTTCACTCAAGTCAGCTCTTGTGGTACAGCCACGGCTGTTTCTGTGCCGTGCATGTTCTCGGGGATGCCACGCCAAAATTATGATGAACAACTGGCAAGTCACCGTGAAGGATTACTGGATATTGCTCAGCGTGCAGGTTATCAAGTCACTTGGATTGATAACAATTCAGGCTGTAAAGGTGCCTGTGATCGGGTGCAGCAATATCAAATTCCTGCAGAACTAAAACAAAAATGGTGTGATGCCAGCGGTGAATGTTTAGACGAAATTTTAGTAGACAGTTTACAGGCTTATCTTGCTCAACTGGACCCGAAAGACACGCGCTCACATTTAATTGTATTGCACCAAATGGGCAGTCATGGACCTGCTTATTTCAAACGCTCAACCGCAGCTTATCAACCCTTCCAACCGACGTGTAACAGCAATGCGATTCAGGGGTGCAGTGCCGATGCCTTACGCAATACCTATGACAACAGAGGTGGTCCCACTTGTTTGAACAACTAAAAGCGTATTTATAAGTGATATTCCGCTCTAGTTAAGCCACCTTGTTTTGTTGGGGTAGCTGATCATAGTAAAACTCATTTGGTGTCATTTTGTCTAG
>NZ_VPBU01000011.1:0-105270 GCF_013418565.1 Acinetobacter sp. YH12135 | reverse complement strand
ATCCTTTGAGCAGATATGGATATTTACGGTGAGCTTGATTAGCCTGGCTTAAATTTGGTTTGCAATATAACGCCTGAATACCCATTTTCTTCATTAAAGTACGTGTATGACGTCGTCCTATATGATGTCCTTGACGATTCAACAAATCACGCATCATACGACTGCCTGCAAAAGGATATTGCATATGTAATTCATCAATACATCGCATCAGCTTCAGATCTGATGCACTCACAGGTTTTGGGCGATAATAATAACAACCACGGGAGACTTTCAGCAGCTTAGCTTGTTTAGATACTGAAATCTGAAGTGAGTCGTCGATTAACTTTTGTGGTTGAAGCGGCCCAGTTTCTTCAACACACCTTCTAAAAAATCAATTTCTAATGCCTGCTCACCGATTTTTGCATGTAGTTTTTTTAGATCGATGGGTGGTTCTGTTGGAGCTTTTGATTGATCGAAAGCTTGCGAGGAAGCTGAGATCAATTGATTTTTCCAGTCAATAATTTGGTTTTGATGAACATCAAATTCAGCACTCAATTCAGCAAGTGTTTTTTCTGCTTTAATCGCAGCAAGTGCTACCTTAGCTTTAAAATCATTTGAATGATTTCTTCTTGGTCTACGTGCCATAAAATACTCCATATATTGATGTTTATAACATCATTTGAGGAGCAGAATATCACTTATAGGAGTTGTTCAAATTTACGGATCCATCTCTAAAAATGTGTGGAGGTGAATTGGTTAGCAAGCGTTATCAATTACTTGGAGATCTAATACTAAAAGATATTAAAACTGGTATTAAATATGATAATTTCTTTTACTATCCTGTTAAATATCAAAAATATAGCACAACTTCAGAAGAAAATAGAGTCTTAACTTTTTTAAATGATGACTCATTTTGTATTATTAATTCAACTAGTAATAATCCTGCTTACATTAAGTTAGAAAGGAATTCTATATCTAACCCCTACAAGGATAATCGCTGTTATGTAAAAAGTAATGTCGGATTATTTACTGCAGAAAAACCTAAGACCCTTATTACAACAGCAAATTTTTTAAATGTAGATGCGGTTAATTCAACGTAAGCGTCCGCTGAACCCCATGCCTATTTTTTAATTCGATTTAGGTTTCCAGCGGTGTGGTAGCAATTCTTCAATCTGAGTCACTTTATGTGTCGGCAACCTTTTCAGCACATCACTTAAATAGGCATAGGGATCCAGCCCATTCAGCTTTGCTGACTGGATTAATGTCATAATATTGGCTGCTCGCTGACCGCTGCGCAGCGAACCTGCAAATAACCAGTTCTTACGTCCCAACGCCCAGGGGCGCATCTGGTTTTCCACCCAGTTATTGCAAATCGGTAGATTGCCATCATCCAGATAGCGGCTTAAAGCTGGCCAACGCTTCAGAGTGTAATTGATCGCCTTGGCGGTTGGAGAACTCGATGGCACAGTCAGTTGATGTTGGTTGAGCCATTCATACAGTTGTTGCATCACCGGTTGACTATGCTGTTGTCGGTATTCGCGGCGCTGTTCTGCTGTACCATCGGTCTTTTTCCTGAGTTCTGCTTCTATGGCATACAGTTTCTGAATCAGCACTAATGCCTGTTCAGCGACCTGACTTTTTTTGGTCACATGCAGTTCATGGAATTTACGACGCGCATGCGCCATGCAGCCCACCTCAATGACCTGACCTGATTTAAAGCGTGCTTTATAACCGCTGTAATCATCACAGACCAGATGGCCCTGCCAGTCTTTCAGGAACGCTTCAGCATGCTGACCTGAACGACTATCCTGAAAGTCATAGATCACGGCTTGAACTGGATTGTACTGTGTAGTGGCATAGGCCCAGACATAACCTTTCTTCGGTTTTTTATCATTCTCACCCATCCGCATGATGGTGACCGGCGTTTCATCGGCATGGATCACCCGCTGTTGCAGCACCACCTGTTTTAAGGCATTGGCCAGAGGTTCCAGTTCCACACCGCAGCGACCAATCCAGTCAGATAACGTGGATCTGGACAGATCAATGCCAGCCCGCTGATAGATCAGGCGCTGACGGTACAGCGGCAAATGATCGGCATACTTCGATACCAGCACATGGCTGAGCAGTTCAGGACTGGCAATACCTTTATCAATCACATAGGCGGGCATCGCTTGCTGAGTCAGGGTGTCGCACTGATCACAGACCCATTTGCCACGTACATGCTGTTCCTTATAGAACTGTGCCGGTCTGAAATGCAGTTTTTCACTGATATCTTCGCCGATACGACGTAACTGGCAGCCACAACTGCATTGGGTTGATGCAGGTTCATGCTCAATACGGATGGTGTGTAGATGATCGGGTAGCAGTCGACGTTTAGGTTTGTTGACTGTGGCTTTCTGTGTCCCTGCATGGGTTTTATCTGCATTTAATCGTTCTAATTCCAGATCAACGGCTGCGATATCTTCTTCGACCGCCTCATCCCACAGATGGATTTGTTTTGCGGTGAGATGTTCGTTTTTACTGCCGAATTTATGCTGTTTAAACAGCGCCAGTTCATGCTCGTATTTTTGATTGAGAATAGAAAGATGCTGAACTTTAGAATCTAATTGCTGATTGGTGACTTCAAGATGTTGAACTTTGGCATCTAATTGTTGATTTGATACTTCCAGATGTTGAACTTGAGCATCTAATTGTTGTTTATCTTCTGCGAGTTGTTGATGCTGCATCGCCAACTGCCGGGTGAATTCCAGCAGTTGTTCATGGGTCAGTTGGCTTAAATCTGGCAGCGTATTCATGACCGCAGTATGCCTGAGGTCATGAGAAGAATGAAATAGAACGTTTGGAGGATGGCAGAATAGCCGAGCTTGGTTTAGAGCATCGTGACCACCTGCTGTCGTCCAATGCGCTGCCAAGGCAAACCCTGGATTAATGCCTGTAACTGTTCCGGGTTGAGAGCTACGCTTTCACCCTGGTGAACTTTAGCCCAGTGGAATTTTCCCTGTTCCAGCCGCCGGGCACACAGCCAGATGCCCAGTCCATCATGTACCAGCACTTTCATGCGATGGCCACGTTTATTACAGAACAGGTAAGCACAATGCGGTTTAATGTAGCCAAAGGCTCTCACCACCTGAGCCATGACAGTATCCATCCCTGCTCGCATATCCAGAGGTTGGGTAGAAAGCCAGATTTCATCGATACGGATCATGTTGCCAGCACCTTGAGTAATTCTGCCAAGGCAGGTATTTCTGATACTTGCCATTTCAAGCCAATTTCTGCTTTTGAGTGGGGTAAAGTAATTTGAACTTTTAACATGTCAGTAGGAGTAGGATCTAATGGTGCAGAGCAAGATAAGGCAATAAATGCAGGTTTATTCGGTAGTGGTGAGCGATCACTCCCTGGCTTAGCATCAATTAAGCGAATCCATTTGGATACAAGATTTGTATTCAATCCATGTTGCAAAGCGACTGAAGCAATTGAAACGTCCGGTGCTTTACAAGCCTGAACGATCTGCTGTTTAAATTCAGCACTGTATGTTCTTCGTTTTTTCGCAAGAGATGCGATGGATGTCTGATGATTTGTAGTCATAAATTTTAGTCCCCACTTGTTTCTAAGTGGGGACTAAATTAAGGCTTATAGGATGAATTCAGAAGGTGTGTTCAGCGGACGCTTACAATTCAACCAGTAGTACTGCATTCCTATCTCAGCTTAATGAAATGGGGAAAAATGGATATAAAATTGTCGCATACAATAATAAGGTGTATGGAAATCAAACTGTAAATAGCTATATGAAGTTAGCTAATCAGAATACTCGCTACTCTGCTATTGTGTCTGATCGAACTGCAAGCTCTATTAGCAATATCTATTTTTCATGGTTAAGTAATCTTAATGAGAATGGAAAATCTGGATACCAATTTCTTCATTCTGTAAGGCCTTCTACTGACTTAAATTTTAAAGACTATTTTTTAAAAAATGAAAATGATAATGCATCATACACTTATGATAGTGGTTATCTTTCCCCACTTGTTGACACTAATCAATTAATAAATGTACTTAATAAATTAGGTCAAGAAGGTTGTCGCATTATTCAATTTAAACAATACTTTACAGGAAATCATGTAGAAATTTTAGATAATAAAGAAAATCAACCTAAGATAGTAACTTGTATAAATAGTAGTAAACATAATGGTACCTACACATATCGATACAAAGATTATCCAACAGAGAGTACAAGACTTGAACGTGCTTTAGCATTGCAAAGTATGATAAATGCTCAGGCTAAGGATGGGTATCGTTTAGTTAGTCGCTCTTTAGATATATCTGCCACTAAAAAAAATGGCTTATTATTTATGAAAGATAGTGAAGAGCTAGATGTAGGAGAATTTAAAGTATTTTCAGAAGAGATTTTCTCAAATACTCCTATCCTTAAATATTTGAATAAACGCTTTAATCAGCAAGGTCAAATAGGCTGGTTGTATACAAATGCAGAATTTGTATACGCAAATAATCCAAAATCTATTCAGGCAGATCTCAATGATTTTCAAATAATTGAATAATTTTAGATGGGCACGATTGCATAAAGAGACTATAAGCAGTAAGCATCCAGTGAACCCCCACTTTCGCTAAAATGCAATGCCCCAATAGTGTCCACTTAAATTTTAGTGGGCACTTATTTATGGGAGGATTACCCTGCCAAATCAGTGGCAACCCGACCAAAATCAAAAAATAGGTATGAGGTTCAGCACACGCTTACACTTAAGCTTATAAATCAGAGTATGTAAATTGACCAGAAAAAGAGTAAGACATAAAAAAAGCCTCTCAAAATGAGAGGCTTTTTTTCAGAATATCAATTAACGATTGTTGTCGTCTTCTTGAGATTCTTCAAATTTAGAATCGTTGTCAAAACCGCTTGCAGACTGACCACCGAAGCCACCTTGACCACCGAAGCCGCCACCTTGACCACCGAAGCCACCTTGACCGCCGAAGCCGCCACCTTGACTACCGAAGCCACCACCTTGACCACCGAAGCCACCTTGACCGCCAAAGCCACCACCTTGAGCACCGAAGCCGCCTTGACCACCGAAGCCACCACCTTGACCACCGAAGCCACCACCTTGACCACCGAAGCCTGCGCCTTGACCGCCTGCTGGTGCACCCGCTGGACGTGGATTACGTGCAGGAACAACTGTAGAAATTGCATGTTTGTAAACCATTTGGCTTACCGTGTTTTTCAATAAAACAACATATTGGTCAAAAGATTCAATATGACCTTGTAGCTTGATACCGTTCACAAGGAAGATAGAAACAGGAATACGTTCTTTACGGAGAGAATTTAAGAACGGATCTTGTAAAGTTTGACCTTTAGACATGTTATAACTCCAAAAATAATTAAAAATCAGCGCAAAAACTATCTTTATTTTTCAATTAAAAATTATAAAAAAGACAGTGTGTAAATTTTGCTTTATCCGTACCAGTTTCGCAAGTCTTCTTGAGCCTGCTTTATCGTAAAATATGTGTGAAATTTATGCGATTCTTGCAACGATCTGAGCCAAGTATATTGACGTTTCGCAAGTTGTCGTGTTGCGAATAGCGCCTTATCCTCCATTTCCTGCATTTTTCCGCGACTTTCATCACCTTTTTGTAAAAACTCTAAAGCTTGACGATAACCGACAGAGCGCATGGAAGGTAAATTTGCATCTAAATCGTATTTTTCAATAAGATGACGCACCTCATTTAAAAAACCCATTTCCCACATGATCTCTAAGCGTTTTTCAATACGCTGATGTAATTCTACCCGATCAGGCACTAAGGCGTGGTTATGAAAAGTGTAACGATATGGTACATTTTTAGGTTGTTCTGCTTGCAATTGGGTAATTGGTGTGCCTGTTAATTTATAAACTTCCAAAGCACGAATAATACGTTGCTTATCGGACACTTTAAACTTTTGTCCCGCCAATGCATCTACCGCACATAATTCTGCATATACAGCCTCCCAACCTTCACGCGCGGCTTTATCTTCAATTTCAGCACGTACTTGGTAATTGGCACTGGGTAAATTTGAAGATAAACCTTCAAGCAATGCCTTAAAATACAGCATGGTTCCGCCCACTAAAATTGGGGTTTTTCCTATCGCGTGCATATCGTCAATCAAGGCGCAGGCATCTTCGACAAATTGTGCAGCAGAATACACTTCAAACGGGCTGATAATATCAATCAAATGATGCGGATAACGCGCCTGTTCCTCTTTAGTTGGTTTGGCTGTACCAATATCCATATCTCGATAAACTAGCGCAGAATCGACTGAAATCAGCTCAAAATGCCCCAATTCATACAGCTCACATGCCAAAGCAGTTTTACCGCTTGCAGTTGGTCCCATTAAATTGATGACCGGCAATTGATTTGACATGTAACGCTACTCTCCTCGAGCAAAAAGTTTATCTAGTTGTGCCAATGGAAAGGCACGCCAAGTCGGGCGACCATGATTACATTGGCTAGCAAATTCGGTTTGTTCCATTTGACGCAATAAGGCATTCATTTCAGAAAGACTTAACATCCGATGTGCACGTACTGCACTATGACATGCCATTCCCGCCAAAATATGATCACGCTTTTGCAACAAGGCTTGCGCCTCATCATTCGGGTCTAAATCATCAAGTAATTCAGGAATTAATTCGGCAAAATCTGCCTTATGCAAAATCGCGGGCACACCGCGCACAATGACCTGTTCATCGCCATATTGGTCTATTTCCAAGCCCAGTCGTGCCAATTGTTCTTTTAAATCATCCACCCGCATGGCTTGCATGCGGCTAATGCTGATAACTTTGGGGATCAGCAATTGCTGCGAAGTCCAAAACTCAGGTTTATCCCAAGCGGCTTTCATCTGTTGCAACACAATTCGTTCATGGGCGGCATGCATATCTACAATAATCAAGCCTTCACTATTTTGCGCCAGAATGTAAATACCATGCAATTGCGCAATTGCAATGCCGAGCGGATGCTCATCCACCGCAGGTGTTGTGTTTGTTTGCGTAAGATTGGCTGAGTCTTGATCTAGATCACGTAAAGGCGCGAGATAGCTTTTTAAAGCATTGTTGAGCTGTTGCGAACCTTGATAATTACTCTGCACAGGTCGGTTATATTGAACTGTCTGCGGCTGACTCTGATTAAAATCGGTAAGTAACTCACTTCCCGCTTGTGAAGCGGGCTGCATCGTGTACGCATCTACTGCATCGTCAGCGGAATTGTAAGGATTTGCCTCGGCATGTTTGTGCAGTAAAAATTGTTCCTGATAACGCGGTTGCACCACATAAGGCGCAGCTTGTTCGACAGGATCAGCTTTCATAGCAGTGGCTAAATCTGCTGTTGCAGTTTGAAATTGCGCCAAGGTTTCTTTGGCATAATGTCGTACAAACTCATGCACTTCCCGCTGATTTAAAAAGCGAATTTCATGCTTGGTCGGATGCACATTGACATCAATATTTTCAGGCTCAACCTCTAAAAACAGTAAATACGCAGCATGCTGATGTCCATGCAAAATACCTTCGTATGCCATACGCAAAGCATGGGAGATGGTCTTGTCTTTTACAATGCGCCCATTCACATACACATACTGCAAGTCGGCTTGCGAACGTGCATCGGAAGGATGCCCCAACCAACCCGATAAGTGCATGGTGACACTGTCAGCATCTATCCAATAGGCATTTTCGACAAAGTTTCGTCCTAAAAGTTGCTGCACGCGCTGAAAACGCAATTCGCCACTGTCTGCAATGGGTAAATTCAGTTTGATGCTGTCGTTGTGTTCCAAAACAAAACGAATATCGAAATGTGTGAGTGCCAAACGACGCACAATTTCTTCAATATGTCCGAATTCTGTACCCGCTTTTTTCAGGAATTTACGTCGTGCAGGCACATTAAAAAATAAATCCTGTACCCGAATATGTGTGCCTTTTTGTGCAGCAACGGCCTGAATATCTTGATGGTCAAAGGCAGTGCCATTGACTTCGACCTGATAACCGACACCATCTTCAGTTTGGCTACTGACCAAAGTCAAACGCGATACTGCTGCAATTGATGCCAGTGCTTCACCACGAAAGCCTAAACTGACAATAGCATGTAAATCATCAGCCGTTTGAATTTTACTGGTCGCGTGACGAGTCACCGCCAAAGGCAAATCTTCAGCATGAATGCCACGACCATTATCAATAATTTCAATGAGTGTACTGCCGCCTTGTGCCACACGAATAAT
This sequence comes from Acinetobacter sp. YH12135, assembly GCF_013418565.1. NCBI lineage: Bacteria > Pseudomonadati > Pseudomonadota > Gammaproteobacteria > Moraxellales > Moraxellaceae > Acinetobacter > Acinetobacter sp. YH12135. The sequence continues at coordinate 97,049 of NZ_VPBU01000011.1, read as the reverse complement.
CAGCTCGGTTGCACCTGCATCAATGGAGTTTTCTAGTAACTCTTTGACCACAGAGGCAGGACGCTCAATTACCTCACCCGCAGCAATTTGGTTGGCTAAGGCAGGTTCAAGCGTGTGGATCCGACGTAGATTTAACACATCATTAGGCATGATTAAATTGTTGCTCCAAAGCTTGTTGTAATGCAACCGAAGACGAACTTAGCATTGCTGTACGGCTTAATTCATCTTCCGATTTTTTAATTTCAATGATCAAGTCTGCGGGCGGAATTTCATCGCCACCTTTTGATGGCCATTCAAATAAAAACAAGGCATTTGGGGTTTCTAAATAATCACGAATGCCCATCAGCTCTAATTCATAAGGATCATTTAAACGATATAAATCAAAATGAAAAATATCTTGTCCTTGTATTTGATAAGGTTCCACCAAGGTGTAAGTCGGGCTTTTAACCGCGCCCTGATGCCCCAAATGCTGTAGAAAATAACGCGATAAAGTGGTTTTTCCTGCGCCTAAATCACCAATTAAATAAATCACACCCGACCGAAAATGCGTTGCCAAAACCTGCGCCAGATTTTGGGTATCTTGCTCATTATTTAAAGCCAAATTAAATGAATACTGCATAACGCTCACGACATGATTCAAAAGACCAATTATGATAGCATCGCACTGCTTTAAAGCCTATGTACTGATGGATAAAACTGTGTAAATGTGGACAATTTATAACAATTTTAGACAAGGCAATGAATCAAGATTGTTAAGCTTAGCACCCAAACTGCTTAGGCTATTTTCAATATGATGAAAAAGAAACTCTCACACCTGAATATGAGCAATTTGCAGATGAAGTCGACTCATCCCAACACCTTTGTTCCACCCATGCTAGATGGTGTGAGCGCCAGCAAATTGCATTTACCCAAATTAAGCACACAGCCTGAATCAATTTTTCGTTATTTATGTGCCCAGTTTGCCCATATTTCTGCACAGGAATGGCTGCAACGCTTTGAGGATGGTCTGGTTTATGATGCCGAAGGCAAGCGTTTAGATTTAGATACACCTTATAGCGCACATCAGGATATTTTTTATTATCGTTTTTTAGCGCATGAAGTTGCCGTGCCTTTTCAGCATCAAGTTTTATTTGAAAATGAACACTTATTGGTTGTAGATAAACCACATTTTTTGACCATGAGCCCTACAGGGCAATATGTACAAGAAACCTTATTAGTACGCTTAAAAAAACAAACACAGAATGAGCAGCTCACACCTATTCATCGTTTAGACCGCGAAACTGCGGGTGTGGTGCTGTTTTCCAAACAACCAGAAACTCGGGCGGTGTATCAGCAATTATTTGCAGAACGTCAGGTGCAAAAAACCTACCATGCCATTGCGCCTTATCAAGCTAATTTGTCACTACCATGTACTGTGCAATTACGCATGGAAAAAGGTGAACCTTTTTATTTGATGCACGTCGTGGCAGGCACACCTAACAGCGAAACAGAAATTCGTTTGCTTGAACATAATCAAACATGGGCAAAATATGAATTAAAGCCTACAACAGGCAAGCAGCACCAACTGCGTGTGCATTTAAATAGCTTAGGTATTGCGATTAAGAACGACCCGTTTTATCCCATTTTACAGCACAAACAAGCAGATGATTTTTCTGCACCGCTACAATTGCTTGCCAAGCATTTAAGTTTTTTTGACCCGATTAGCCAGCAACAATTCCACTTTAGCGCACAGCAAGAATTGACATTGTAATATGTTTGTCATTACAAAATAGTGGATTTTCGTTGTAGTCATATTGAAATTACAAATGAATTGTTTACAATATTGCTAAAATTTAAATCTATTTCCTTCTATTAAAAATTATGAGAAAAACTGAAGTCTATCAAGTACGCTTGGACTCTCAAGAGAAAAAACAAGCCTTTGCTGTGTTTAAACAGTTGGGGATTACGCCTGCGCAAGCGGTACGTTTGTTTTTTAAGCAAGTCGTGCTGACTAAATCAATTCCCTTTTCAATTGAAAATCAGAATATTAATCTGGAACAATTGATTAAGTTACGCAAATTAAAACAAGAGCAAAAAGCAACGCTAGTGGATGCAACCCCAAGCAATGAAGCATCTGTAACTGGCAATAATAGTGTTGAAGATTTTGAACTGGATGATGAACATCTAGACTTGTTTGATGAACTCAATGCAATTTTGGGTGAAACTGACAAAAATTAACAGTGTTGCATTTTTAAACAATTCTTTAAAAATTTACTTTAAAAACTTAGCTATGCTTCATGCAAGGACAATAAAAAAGCATGGAGTATCGTAATGATTGTAAGACGTGCCACTTTAGAAGACTTAGACCAGCTTGCTGTATTGTTCGATGAGTATCGTCAGTTTTATGGTGCATCCTCGAATTTAAGCCTTTCAGCAGCATTCTTAAAACAGCGTTTTGAAAATCAGGAAAGTGTGATTTTCATTCATATCAAAGATCAAAAAATCACTGGATTTGTATTACTTTATTTAGGCTTTTCTTCGGTTGCCTGCTCGACCTACTATATTTTAGATGACGTTTATGTCACCCCTGTTTTTAGACGACAAGGTTCGGCCAAACAGCTCATTGATACTGCAATTTTATTTGCACGACATGAAAATGCGCTACGGATTAGCCTTGAAACACAGAAAAGTAATTACCAATCCCACCAATTGTATGAAAAGATGGGTTTTGTCAAAGATGATGAATTTCAAACCTATCACTGCTTTTTAAAATAGTCATCTGATCTGACGATTGCAGAGTTAGACAATGGATTTAAATTTAACCTAGCCCAAGCCATTGCTCATAAGCTATTGATGAAAGCTCAGCTAAACTCATGTTATTCCATACGGCTTTTTGCCAACTCGACATGTTCAGGGCTTAAATACATCCATTCACCCACATCTAAAGCCAAATCAGTCAAGTTTAATGCACCAACTTGCTGACGATGTAATTGTTCTACTTTATTGCCCACTGCTGCCAGCATACGTTTAACTTGGTGATAAACACCTTGATGAATGGTCATCTGCAATTCATGTTCAGCAAGCTGTTGTACCTCTGTTGCAGCAAATGTCCCTGATTCATTGCGCAATGCGACACCCTGCTCAAGTTGCTGGATTTGTGTTGCATTAATCGGGTCTGCGGTGTGCATAGCATACACTTTTGCCACATGCTTTTTAGGATGGGTCAATGCTTGTAAAAACTGTCCATCATCCGTCAGCAATAACAGCCCTGTGGTGTCCTGATCTAAGCGTCCAACACACTGCAAACCACGATTCAGCAATACATCATCAAACAAGTCAAACACACTAAAATGATGGGTCGCCTGATGCGAACACTCATAGCCTTGTGGTTTATGTAAGGCGATATAGACCTTTTCACGATATTGATAATTTTCCCCATACACCGAAAATTGCAAAACCGTTTCAGGCGCAATTTTTATCGCGAATTTAGGATTGGTCTGGGTTTCGCCCATAATGGTGACTGCACCATTTTTAATGAGTTGTTGGCAATGTTTACGTGATCCAAAGCCTTGTGATTGCAACATTTTTTCCAACAACATGATGAGCGACCTAATGATAAAAAGTATAAATATATTTGCTGCTATTCTAAACCAAATACACCGTAAATTCTGAACACATTGCGTACCTTGCCCGCTTGTAGTTCAAAACAGTTACAATAGCTGCACTTTTCCAATTTATTTCCCCTTTTATGGATCACCATGCTCTCTCAATTAGACCTTAACCTGATGGTGCTGATCGTTCTACTCGCATGCGGTATTTTTAGCCAAAATACGGCTGTGACCATTGCCGCAGCAGTACTGATTGTTTTTAGAATTACGCCGCTAAGTGAATTTTTCCCACTATTGCAGCAGCATGGCTTAAATCTGGGCATTATCATTCTCACCATTGGCGTACTGACACCCATTGCCAGTGGCAAACTTCCAGGCGAAGCAATTCTAAAATCTTTCCTGAGTTGGAAATCTTTACTTGCGATTGCAATTGGTGTTTTTGTGGCATGGTTAGGCGGGCGTGGTGTCAAGCTCATGACCAATCAGCCTGATGTGGTCGCAGGCTTATTGATTGGTACAGTCGCAGGTGTTGCTGTGCTACGTGGCGTGCCTGTGGGACCACTGATTGCAGCAGGAATTCTCACCTTGTTTATTGGCTATTCTTAACATAGATTTAGGGACGCTTGGTTTAGATGGTTTTGCTTGAATTCATCGTCTTGTATCAACCAATTTCAATAAAAACCATCCAAATCTAAGCCACTTTGCGAAACAAGATAGATGTTAATATCATTCCCATTGCAGATAAAACGGCCATTAAAATACCAACCCAAAGCCATGTTCCTGTGGCAGATACGATAGCTGCGACCACAGGCGGCAATAAAAATTGTGAAATTGCCGAGCACTGCAACACCAAACCTACGGTGGTACTAATCGCAATCGGTTGTGGTGCAAAATTAAGTACTTGCGCAAATACCACAGCTGCGACTAAACCACCAAATAAAGAGAAATGGATGACCAATAAAAACTGCACAATGAATGGTAAAACATCACGCAAAATATAAAAACTCAGTGCGCATAGCATCAATACCGCAAAACCCATTTGCATCAACACTTGCGCTCTCAGCCCACGCTGTAATAACAACCCACATACAAATGTACCCACCGCATTTGCCATTGCAACCATAGCTGTGAGCACACCTGCGGTTTGTAAAGATATTTGATATTGCTGATAAATGGTCGGCAAAAAACCCACCAAACTGAACCACTGCCCTGCATAAACACCAAAAACCAAAGCCAATATCCATGCGGGTGGATGGCTCAAAGTGCTTTTAATCAGTTCAAAGATGGCAATGGCTTGCGTGCTGATCTGCACACTTGGTACGGCTTTATAAATGATGATTGCGAGCGCAAAGGATAACAATCCCAAACACATCCACACGCCTTGCCAATCCAAGATGGGCAGTAAAAACGGCGTACTTAGTAAACCAATACCCATCCCACCGCCCATATAGGCACTCCACAGCCCCATTTTGGCAGGCAACTGCTCCACTGCAACCAGTTGACGAATAAATGCAGGGCCGCTGAGTGTAATCAGTAAAAAGCCAAAACCTTCAATTACACGCAGACTTAATAGTGCGGAAAAGCTATGTACAAAACCACCAACAAAACTTGCACCTGCCAATAAAGACAAACCCAAAAGTACACAGCGTTTTAAGCCAATTTTTGCGGTATAACTGCCTAGCAACAACGCCAAAGACATGCCCGCAGCTTGTACCAAAGACAGCAAAAAACCTGCCTGAACCAAACTAATTCCGAGTTCAGCTTGTAGGATGGGTACAGTCGGTGGCAACTTGCCAATATGCATTGCTGCCATAAAACCCGCAGCAACAATCCACAAATCCTTTGTCAGCCAACGTACCGAACTCACTGCGCTCTCCCTTAATTTTCGCAAGGCAAGCTTAGCAAGAACATCTCACTGTTTTTAGTGGAGATTTAGATGAGCTTAGTGTTTTTAGCGATAAATTAGCATTCTCTTTACGATGCTGATCGTACGATTTTTAACTTGAATAATACTGCGTGCGTTTTTGGGAAAATTTCTCTAATTGCTTCAAAAAGCCTTCAAAATAGCACTTTTCTTTTTCTTCGCTACGATAACCCGCATACAAGGTACGGCGTAATCCTCCCGCAGCAACGCAGTCTAAACGACGTGAAGTTACCCAGCCTTTTTGCTCATATTCATTCACCACCCAATCTGGCAATGCGCCAATCCCTCGCCCACTCGCCACCAGTTGAATCAACATTTGGGTTAAATCTGTAGTACGAATAGCTTTTGGCTGAATATTGGCTGGAATGAATAGCTTAGACATAATATCTAAACGGTGTTTATCGACAGGATAGGTAATCAGGGTTTCTTCTGCCAACTCCTGTACGGTAATGCGCTCGGCACGTACTAAAGGATGAGTATTTGACAACACCAAACGCGATTCATATTCAAAAATTGGAAAATATTCGATACCTTTTAAGGCAATCGGGTCTGCGGTAATCAATAAATCAAATTCTGCGTTTTGCAATAATTCATGCGGATTGGCTTCAAAACCTGAAGCAAAATCTAAATCTACATCAGGGTATTGCTGACGATATTGATTCAGCAGCGGCATCAACCAGTCAAAGCAACTATGACATTCCGAAGAAAAAATAATTCGCCCCGTTTGACCATGCACAATGCGGGTAATATCAGTTTGGGTGATTTGAATTTGTGGCAGGACATCATCCGCCAGTTTCAATAAACGCTGTCCGACATTGGAAAATGTCACAGGGCGACTACGACGGTTCACCACTTCTACGCCATACCAATGATCTAGTTCTTTGAGTTGATGAGAAATGGCAGATGGCGTCAGACATAAATCATTGGCGGCAGCAACCAAAGAACCATGTTCACGCAGGGCTGATAGCGTTTTTAAGTGGCGAATTTCAAGCATTGCTTGTTCCTAGTTTTTCAAGTTATTGACTGCATGTTTAGACCTAGGTCGCATTTTTATTTTGCAAAATAAGAAACAAAGCCAAACATGATTCAATTTAATAATGAATTAATTTAATCTTAGCATGTAAATAATGAGTTTTCTTCATCTTAGTTTTTATTCGATGATATTTACTACGAAATCAATACAATTCCATAAAAATAATATGGCTTTCAGCAAGCATGTTTTAGGCTTCCAACGTGCAGAGCCAAACTAGAATTGAAATTCTTAACCCAAGCCTCGCTTACTCCGACAACTTCTCTCCACAATGTGGGCAGTATTTATAAGGCTCCTGTTCTAAACGCAGCTCTTCTTCACGACGCTCACGAATTAACTGCAATAAAATATCTTGGGTTTGCTCAGTGGTTAAACCGACTTGTTTGCGTAAATCTTCAATTTTTTCTTGATCATTTAACAGATCAATCTCACTATTTTGCAATAGCTCTCTAAATTTCAACCCTAAATGCTGCTTACGTTGTTCAAGTTCGTTGGCTAAACCTGTGGCTAAAATACCTGCAGGCAATGCTGCCAAGCCGACACCCAATACCGTAATTAACGCACCTAAAATTCTGCCCCAAGGGGTAATTGGTGTGACATCGCCATAACCGACTGTGGTTAAAGTCACCACTGCCCACCACATCGAAGCGGGAATTGAGCTAAAGGCTTCAGGCTGTGCCTTGCTTTCCACCACATACACACCTGCGGCAGACATCACAATCATAATAGAGAGAATAAAAATGACTGCCTGAAATGATCCTTTTTCCCGTTCGATCACTCTTAATAAAATTTGCAATGATACAAAGTAACGTGTCAGTTTTAACAAACGCAGCAAACGTAAAATTCTTAGGAACCGTAAATCTAGATGCACAAAGAAGTTAATATAAGCAGGTAGAATCGCCAACAAATCTATAATTGCCCCACCGCTGGTAAGCCATTTTACACGCTGTTTCCACGGCGAAATAAACGGGTCTTTTTCGGCAATACTCCAAATCCGCAGCAAATATTCAAGCGTAAACACTGCGATGGAAAAGTTTTCAAAATGGTCAAAAAATACCTGATAGGCAAGATAGACATCATTCACCGACTCTAAAATAACCGCACTGGCATTGCCTAAAATCAGTAAAATTAAAAAATAGTTAATGCAACGACTAAACCATGTTTCATAGTCATCGTCGTGTAAGTTGTTATAGACAAATTTTCGAAATGTGTACCACGGTGTAAATGCCATACCGAATATTATATTTTAAGGCTTACAGTGATGGCAGTTTAACCGAAGTTTTTCTCAAAACGATAGTATTTTATGTGACGTTAAGCGGGCATTTTTAATGCAGAATTGCAGTATAAGTCATCATTATCCAAATGACTAAACTACTGAATAAACAGCAATGCTAAACGCACCTGATCATAGCCCATGCGTGGACTAGTCGCTTCAACAATCGGGCGCAGTTTAATTGCGCCATCATCGCTGAAGTGCTCTGCATTTTGACGCTTCATTAATCGCTTATAAATTTTACGGACCTCTTCCACCACTTCTTCACCTGGATGTGCCACTGAAATATCCAGATTTTGTTCTTTTTGCAAACGTGCCAAATGGTTGATAATAGTTGCAGGAGTTAAACCTCGCTCTACTGCAATATCCTGAATATCATAACCTTCTTCAAATAAAGCGCGGGTTTCATCTAACGTGGCAGTCGCATAATTGGTTTTTCCACCTTTGGCAATTTTCTTTTCATTGCGCAAAATTTCGGTTTCGTTCAACGTGCCACCACAGTGACGAATAAATGCATTATGTTGTGGTGTTAAATCCAACAGCTCATAGTGCGTTTCAGCTTCTTCAGACAATTCCTGAAAACGGCGGTCAGCCTTAATCGCTAAACTGTCGAGTTCCAAAGCTTGGCTATTAAATCCCAATAAACGCAAACCGCTTAACGATTTTAATCGTGACAACGCCACATAACCCTGCCCTTTTTCAAAAGTATGGCTAAGATTGATTTCTGCCGCTTCTAAGGTCATACCTTGTGATTTGTGGATGGTAATTGCCCATGCCAAACGCAGCGGAATTTGCTGGAAACTGGCAATGGTTTTGCCTGCATCATTATCCACCGACCAAGTTTCAGGCTCGACCAGTAATACTGTGCCATCGGTCAATTTTACTTTAGGCAAAATACCGTGATCGTCATCTTCTTCAAAGCCAATCACTTCGCCCAAACTGCCGTTGATATAGCCCATATCGAAGTTGTTTTTAACAAACATCACTTTGGCATGTTTTTTTAGATTTAAAATTTCAGGCGCACGTACGGATGATTTCAGCGTTTCAATCAACTTTTCATTGCCATCACACACGGCATCAAACTGCTTGCTCTCAGTTTCAATTTCATTCAGATGCTTAAAGTTGATATTGTCCACGTCCATATTGTGCGTATATAAACGTGTGAAAGTGTCGCCAATATCTTGATGGCGGGTGTGCTCCAAAGCCTGAATATGTTGATGATCAATACTTTGTGCACGAATTGCATTGAGAATGTCATTTAAATAATCGTCGCCCTGACGGTGCTGCTCAGTTAAATAACAGACTCGAAATTTAGCTTCGACCCACGCCTCTGACATAAAACAGAACTTGTCACGATTGCGCTCATCGTTTTTTCCTACAGGCGGTAACTGGAAAAAATCTCCTGCAACAATCACCTGAATGCCGCCAAAGGCTTCATCACTGTCTTTAAAATATTTTAAAACCTGATTGACTAAATTCAGTTGCTTGGCATGCAACATCGAAATTTCATCAATAATCAACACTTGCGCATTTTCTAAATGTTCTTTGAGATATTTGCGCTCTTTCATATTTTTTAGGTCGGCATCGGACAAAAAGTCTTTAATACCAATACCTGCCCACGTGTGAATGGTCATGCCATTCATATGCGTTGCAGCAATACCTGTAGATGCTGTAATGGCTACAGGTACTTTTCGTGCTTTTAAATAATTGATGTATTGATTCAGGGTATAGGTTTTACCCGCACCAGCAGAGCCTGTTAAAAAGACATTTTCGCCTGCTTTTAAAAGTTTAAGTGCAGTTTCCTGTTTCATAAGACCTATACCATTGCTGAACGGCTATAGCCTAACGAGTTTTTGCCTAAAAGTTAAGGCTCAAGTCTGCGAATACGACAACTGTTGTCTTATGCTTTAGCTGGCAATTGTGGATTCAGCCATGCAATAAACTGCTCTGCAATGGTCACCAGTAACTGTTCCGCTTTTTGATTATTCGGATATTCCAACTGATCAAATTCAAGTTGCCCCTGCCGAAAATGACAGCCCAGAGTCAATTGCTGCGCATAATGTGGCGATGCCATGTGAAAAGCCACATATTGCCCTTCACTCATTAGCTTGGCATAGCTAAGTGCCAAACAGTGTTTAAAGTTTTTCGATTCTTCAATAATACGGTCTAAATCGGTCAGTTCTTCAAAACACCAACCTGAAAAGTACAATATTTGCTGCGGGCTTTTCGCCTGCCATGTGCTACACGGAATTTCTTTTTTCAGTTTGGCAAATAGCTCTGCTTTATACACTTGTTGATGCCAACGCACCGCCTGATGAAACAGCCCCAACCAACTCAGACTTTTAGGAATATGCGTATGCGCTGCAAAATATTCCAGTAAATAGTCACGCACATAACTGTCAAACACTGAAACTCGCGTATGCTGCGCCCGTAAATAAAAACGCTGCCTAAAATCATCGGGTTGAAGCTGATAACGCTGCAATACCGTATAAAAGTCACGCTGCTGCTGACTCTCGGGCTGAATATAATCCAACAAAGCGGGTGGTAAATCCTGTGTGATTTGCTGTAAATACAACATATAACTTTGCATGACACGACTCAAACGTCTAAATACATGTTTCACCAAATACTCATCTTGCTGCGCCACTGTTTTTAGCAAACTCATCCATTCATCCAAATACAAAATGGAAGGACTAATCGCAACGCGTGGATCATCTACAGATTGTTTTTCACCATGTGGCATTAGGCTGACATTATGTGCATGCGCAAACCACGCCTGCTGTGTCGCATACACATTACAGCTTTGAATAAACATACGCGCCGCAGAATATTGAAAATATTGCAAAGTTGCCAAAATAATCCGTGGATGTGCCTGACTACAATCGACAAAACTGAGCGCTGTCACTGCGACCCGCACACTGGTGTGCTGCATATTTAAACTGAGCCAATCCAACACTTGTGCAGACTGTTTAAACAGCCAGTTCACCGCTCGTGGATAATCAAATAACGGCAGTTTGGCAACCTTCTTTTGCCAAATTAAAGGACAGGATTTTAAGAAATGCGGTTTTGCCAATGCATCGGAACGCTGCCACACTTCTCGGTGCATTAAACGGGCAAAACCCAGTAAATGACCATGTTCTTCGGCATGCCGATACAACAACTGAATATCATCCTGATGGTCAATTAAATCTTGTAAATTAAAACGCTCAGGAAAGGACACCGCCAAAATACGATACATGGCTTTAGGCAAAAACTGTGCTGCACTAAAACAAAAATCATCATAACTGTGCATTAAGGCTTGCACAGGCAAAAAGGTATCACCCTCAATAAATTCTAAAGCACACAATGCAGATAAAGCAGTCAAAGTTTCCTCTGGAATGACCGCACCATGCTGTACAGCACCTGTAAAAACAGCGTGTTGGGCATAATCAGACTGAATCAAGGCTTGATCTAAAATCTGAGCCTGTACACCATCTAAATGCAGCAGCAACTGTTGAACACGTGCAGCACCATCCACCCACATATAGGCTTGCTGCATAATCAGATGTCGTAATTGCTGCGCCTGATTACGCAAAAATAAGGAGTGTTGTGGCTTTAAATCGCCCGTGTGAAACTGTAAATCATGCAGAAAAAAATCTTCAAACGCTTCTTGATGCAGCCCCGCAAACTCAAACTGCGTCTGAATTAAACTAGGGTTAGATTTAGGCGGATAAAATTCAAGGCTAAATAGACCGTTTAGCAATTCAACCCGATGCTGCAAAGGATCGATCCGAAACAAATTTTGTGCTGTAAAATGTCCAACCAAATCCATTTGATCTTGATAGATTTCTGCGGCCACACTGGAAATACGAACCAATTGCTGTGCAACGGCATGCAACTGGCTATGCTGGCAAATTGGCTGCATATACGCTCCTCATGCTTAAGTGCGGTCTATCTAAGTGTCATCTTATTTTTATTTGATTGCACCGACTAGACCCATCACGTGATACATCCCTATTTTTTGTTTTTTATTTCCATCTGCAAAAAGTGGACAATTCTTCAATCGAGCTTAAGCCACTTATTAATTGAATTACACCTGAAATTTATGTGAACGGTATCTACACCTTAAAATTAGAGATACAAAAACACTATAAACAAGATTTAAGCCCTTGCCTATAGCCTGCGCACAACTTCAGAAAAAATAAAAACCCATTAAAAAACAAATAAATTTCAATTGATTAGTTTGCATTATTTACTCAGAAAATAGGGTTGGTGTTTGGTAGGTAGGATTTCACCACAAAGCATTGAATACTCAAATCACGGTTCAACACCGCGATAACAACACATTATTCCAATACCCAATGCAAGAAGGAATCTGAGCATGGCTTTTAAAAATATTGCAGATCAAACCAACGGTTTTTATATTCCTTGTGTGTCTCTCTTCGGCCCTGGTTGTGCCAAAGAAATTGGCGTAAGAGCGCAAAATTTAGGTGCTAAAAAAGCCCTGATTGTGACAGATGAAGGACTGTTTAAATTTGGCGTAGCCGATACCATTGCAGGCTATCTCAACGAAGCAGGCGTTGCTAGCCATATCTTTGCAGGTGCTGAGCCAAACCCAACCGACATTAACGTACATAAAGGTGTCGATGCCTACAATGCCAATCAATGCGACTTTATTGTGTCTTTAGGTGGTGGTTCTTCACATGACTGCGCCAAAGGCATTGGCTTAGTTACCGCAGGTGGTGGGCATATTCGTGATTATGAAGGCATTGATAAAAGTACCGTGCCAATGACCCCGCTAATTGCCATTAACACCACAGCAGGTACAGCATCGGAAATGACCCGTTTCTGTATCATTACCAACACTGACACGCACGTTAAAATGGCAATTGTCGATTGGCGCTGCACACCACTCATCGCCATTGATGATCCAAAACTCATGATTGCCAAACCTGCAGGTTTAACCGCAGCAACAGGCATGGATGCTTTAACTCACGCTGTAGAAGCCTACGTTTCAACTGCAGCCAATCCTATTACCGATGCCTGTGCGGAAAAAGCTATTCGTATGATTAGCCAGTGGCTCAGCCCTGCTGTGGCAAATGGTGAAAATATTGAAGCACGTGATGCCATGAGCTATGCGCAATATTTGGCAGGTATGGCATTCAACAATGCCTCATTAGGCTATGTGCATGCCATGGCGCATCAACTCGGTGGTTTCTACAACTTGCCGCACGGCGTATGTAATGCAATTTTATTGCCGCATGTTTGCGAGTTTAACCTGATTGCCTGCCCTGAGCGTTATGCAGATATTGCAGAACTGATGGGGGTAAATACTGATGGATTAACTACCACAGAAGCCGCCTATGCCGCAATTGATGCAATTCGTGAATTATCTAGCTCAATTGGTATTCCAACAGGTTTAGCAGAGTTAGGCGTTAAAGAAGATGACTTGGCGATTATGGCTGAAAATGCACAAAAAGATGCCTGCATGCTCACCAACCCACGTAAAGCCAATCATGCACAAGTGGTCGAAATTTTTAAAGCCGCGATGTAATTTGAATCTCCTGCTGAGTGAATCACGATTTGCTCAGCATTTCCCATCCTTTTTTCAATTTTCCTCTGTTGCTGTTTTATTTTTATCCTTCCCTTTGGCAGAACCATCTCAGATGCGTTCTGCTTTTTTTGCTGTTCAGAACAAAATGAACTCTCAGCATAAAACTAAACCGTTATAGATGCAGAGAGTTTGCATAATTCAATTTGACAAATGCGCACAGCTCATCAAGGATATAGACAAAATAAAATGGATGACGAGCACCTTATGCTGTTAAGCAAAAAACAAAAAACAACACCAAGCTATCAACCTGATATTTTGGGTGCAGATTACCAACAAATGACGCTGGATTTTCCATCTGATTATGAAGGCAAAGTGATTGCTACCTTGGTACGCAAAAAAGCTGAACAGGAAACCCGTAAAGCCGTACTTTATATTCATGGTTTTATTGACTATTTCTTTCAAACAGAAATGGCAGACCAGTTTAATCAGCACGGCTACGACTTTTATGCCTTAGATTTGCGCAAATACGGGCGTTCGCATTTGTCACATCAGCATTGGTACAACGTGCGCAGCTTGTCTGAATATGATGCAGAAATTTCCGCTGCACTTGAGCAAATTGCCGCAGAAGAACATGACTCAGTGATTTTGGCGGGACATTCAACAGGTGGATTAATCACCACGTTATATGTGGCACATCATCCCAATCATCCACTGATTCGTGGTTTATGGTGCAACAGCCCTTTTTATGATTTCAATATGAGCGAGATTGAGAAAAAATTCGGCATTCCTCGTTTAAGCCAATTGGGCAAATTGCTGCCAGAAATGAAATTTCCAAGCCGCCTTAATCCATTTTATGTACCAAGTCTACACAAACAATATCATGGTGAATGGTTATTTAATTTGGAATGGAAAAAGCCACGCTATCCTAAAGTACGATTAAGTTTTGTACGTGCAATTCATGAAGCGCAAAAAGAAATTCATGCTAGCGTACATTTGGGTGTACCAACCTTAATTATGCATGCGAGTCAAAGTAGTTATCCACGCCAATGGAATGAGATTGCGCAACGCACTGACGTAATTTTGGATGTTGCAGATATGCAAAAATATGGGCATCACATGCATGGTGATATTCAGCTTTGCCAAATTGAAGATGGCGTGCATGATTTGGTGCTTTCTGCGCCAGAAGTCCGCGCGGAAGTGTATCAGTCCTTGTTTGACTGGTTAAACCGCAAAGGGCTGTAAAAACTAAAAAAAACAGTAAGACTAAAGGACAGTGAAATGAAAGCCTAAAGACTTGATTCGTCATTTAGGCTTTGTATTTTAATAAAATTTGATGTGCAGGATGATGCTTTGGCATCAGTTCAATTAAACGCTCTACCGCATCAATCGCTTCAAGGCTATGCGCCAAATGTTTCAGCAATACATCGGTATCTTGTGCATTAAAAATGGCATCACTCAGGCGTGATTCTAAACAATCTCGCCATGCGCATAAAAATGGACTTTCAGTTTTCGCCAAAAATACCCCTGCACACGTTTGCAAGGCAGACTGCACATAACCTGCATCTAAAGCCTGCTCAGCTTGTAAAAAATCGGCTTCAATATGCGCCAAAACTCGGTAAGGACGCGAGCCGAGCATCCCCCCTAAAATATCGCGTAATTGCGACATTTCAGCTTTTAGCGTTCCCATGCTGACTTTACGCTCACCATATAGTGCTTGGTGTAAAGTGTCTAAACTCATGCCTTGTGGGCAAAGTGCCAAAATCACCAATATTTCAATTTGACGCGGTGTCATCACCACCACTTTGCCATTAAATAACACCTGTGGCACACGAAACGCGCGAATATAAAGCTGCTGTTTTTGCTGTTCCAGCAACGCATTTTGAATTAAAGAAGCACAGCGCTCTGCTGCCAACAAACCCAAACTGTTATGATTTTTCCAAGTGGTCGATAAATCAATCACGCCCAACACTTGTTTGGAATGTGGGTCTAAAATTGGTGCGGCATAACAAACCCAGTCATGTAACGATGACATATAATGTTCACTGGAAAACACACAACTGGCTTGCTGAGTTTTGAGTGACAAAGCCAAAGCATTGGTACCCACCAACTCTTCACGCCACTGTCCACCCTCTACAAAATGTACTCGTTCCGCCACATTACGCATTTGAGCGCTCGCTGCCGTCCAAATAATCGTACTGCCCACATCGCCCACGGCTGCCACCATGTCGGACTGCTGCGCGATATGTTTTAAATCTTCTGCGCAATTTTGCACAGCTCTCTGTAAAGCCGAACCGCCTTGCGGATGCGATAAACTGGAATTTAACGGAGCAGCCTGCCGATCTACAGGAATTTCTGCAATTTCAGAGCGTTGCCAAGAATTTAAAATACTCTGCTGAATTTGCTGCGCATGCAGCGGCGATAAACTACTGCTTTGTCTAAACCGTTCAATATGCAGTTTTTTTTCCAATAGATCTTGTTTTTTCATCATGACTGATTCTCACAATCCTGTGGGCATTACATCCATTGTACTGCTTACTTTTGTAAGGATTTGTTCGCTGCTTGTAAACCTGCAACTTTCCAACCTTTTTCCAACCTTATATTGGTATGCTAATCAAATAACGTACTAAAGTACCTTATACCTTAGCCGTAAATTTAACCTGATTTTAGACACAGGATTGTGATAAAAGGTAAAGATGACGGCAGATTATAAAAAACCATCAAAGGAAGAGAATTATGCGTTACGTAGATCCCAATCAACCCGGTTCAAAAGTTCAATTTAAAGCACAATACGAAAACTTTATTGGTGGCGAGTGGGTCGCCCCTGTAAAAGGCGAATACTTTGAAAATATCTCTCCTGTAGATGGCAAAGTATTTACCAAAGTCCCACGCTCATCGGCAGAAGACATTGAACTGGCTTTAGATGCAGCCCATAAAGCCAAAGCACAATGGAACAGCTCATCTCCAACCACACGCTCCAACATTCTGCTTAAAATTGCAGATCGTTTAGAACAAAATCTAGAATTATTGGCAGTGGCAGAAACATGGGATAATGGTAAGCCTGTTCGGGAAACATTGGCTGCCGACATTCCATTGGCGATTGACCATTTCCGTTATTTTGCAGGCTGTATTCGTGCCCAAGAAGGCGGAATTTCTGAAATTGATGAAGATACCATTGCCTATCACTTTCATGAGCCGTTGGGCGTTGTGGGGCAAATTATTCCATGGAACTTCCCAATTTTAATGGCAACATGGAAACTTGCACCTGCTTTGGCTGCGGGTAACTGTATTGTACTTAAACCTGCGGAGCAAACCCCTGCTAGTATTTTAGTTTTGGTCGAACTGATTCAAGATTTATTGCCAGCAGGCGTATTAAACGTAGTCAATGGTTATGGTGTAGAAGTGGGTCGCCCATTGGCAACCAATCCACGTATTGCCAAAATTGCATTCACAGGTTCAACCCAGGTCGGTCAATTGATCATGCAATACGCCACTGAAAACATCATTCCAGTGACTTTAGAGCTTGGTGGTAAATCTCCAAATATTTTCTTTGAAGATATTATGGCGCAAGATGACGACTACTTAGACAAAGCACTCGAAGGCTTTGCTATGTTTGCGCTGAATCAGGGTGAAATTTGTACTTGTCCATCACGTGCGCTCGTACAGGAAAGTATTGCTGACCGTTTCCTTGAAAAAGCCATTGAACGTGTTAAACGTATTAAAACAGGTCACCCGCTTGATACTGAAACTATGATTGGTGCGCAGGCATCGCAAGAACAACAAAACAAAATCTTGGGTTGTATTGCGACAGGTCGTGCCGAAGGTGCGCAAGTTTTAACAGGTGGCGGTGAACGTCATGAAGTTGGCAGTGGTTTCTATATTGAGCCGACAATTTTCAAAGGCACCAATGACATGAAAATTTTCCAAGAAGAAATTTTCGGCCCAGTGCTTTCTGTGACTACATTTAAAGACTTTGATGAAGCCATTAAAATTGCCAATGACACCATTTACGGTTTAGGTGCAGGTGTTTGGTCACGTTCTGCGCACACTTCTTACCGTGCAGGCCGTGCTATTCAGGCGGGTCGCGTTTGGACGAACTGTTACCACATCTACCCTGCGCATGCCGCTTTCGGTGGTTATAAAAAATCAGGTATTGGCCGTGAAAACCACAAGATGATGTTAGAACATTATCAACAAACCAAGAACTTGTTGGTGAGCTACTCAACTAAACCTGCTGGCTTCTTCTAAGTTGGTTAATTCAACCTTAACATGATGAATGAAAATGCGAACTTCGGTTCGCATTTTTTATGTTTTGGATATACGAATGGACAAAAAGTAAAATAAAAAAGCCATTCATCCAAACAGATTTTAAAGCCATAGACCTCAAGTTGCTGACATTAAAATCATGGATAAAAATCACAGACATAAAAAAGCACCATTTTTAAAATGATGCTTTTTGATCAAATCATTACTACTTATTTTTTAGCAGCTACAGATGCTTCAGTAGTGATATTAACAGTAATTTTATCACCCACGTTTGGTACATAGCTTGCGATACCAAATGCAGAACGGTTGAATGATGTTGTTGCATTAAAACCAACAGTCGCTGCCTGAGTCATTGGGTGTGGACCTTGTTTGTTCAATACTGCGTCAAGTACCACTGGCTTAGTTACACCTTTAACTGTTAAATCACCTGTGATTTTAAAGTTTTTCTTGTCTTGAGTTTCAACTTTTGTACTTTTAAAAGTAATGGTTGGATATTTTGCTGCATCAAACCAATCTGCTGCCATTAAGTGCTCATCTAAAGCTTTTACGTTGGTGTTGATGCTACTTAATGGAATCGTCACATTCACAGATGAGTTAGCAGGTTTTTTCTCATCAATGTTGATAGTACCTTGAATGTCTGAGAAGTTACCTGATGGCGTAGAAAAACCGAAGTGATCCCAAGTAAATACAGTAGCAGTATGCGTTGGGTCAATTTGATAAGCCACTGGTTTAGCCATTGTCATTGTTGCTGCAGACGCGATAGCCAAACCTAAAGCAATTGATTTCATGTTCATATTGTTCATCTCTAAAAGTGTTGATACGTTTCAATGAGGTTTAGTTTATAGATTTTTGCTGCAAATACAGGATTAAAGATAAAACAGTATGTTGCATGACTGAAACGATAAATTTGTAAAAATATGCATGCGCGTTTTACATCGCTGTTGCAGGGCTGCGATATTGAATAAAACCTGTTCTTTTTGCGACACGATCATACAACTGCCGTGCCTGTAAATTATCTTCATGAGTCAGCCAATATACCCGATCACATTCACGCTGTTGCGCTGTTTGATTCACCTGCTGAATAAGCTGCTGAGCAATTCCCATCCCTCTGTACTCAGGCAAGGTATATAAATCTTGCAAATAGGCATAAGGTTTAAGCGTCCAACAACTGTCATGTTCAATTACATGCACAATTGCCACAACTTGAGTTTGATATACGGCAGCAAAACTATAAATATGCGTACTGTGTGGATTAATTAGTTTTGACCACGTATTTTGCGTAACCTCATCACTTAATTGCACCTGATAAAATTGCTGATAACCCTGCCAAAGTGGTTGCCATTGCTCAAATTGAATTTCACTTAACGCTACAATGTCGATGTGCTTAAATTGACGATCTAATATAGTTGTCTGCAAGCTTTGATGTTGCCTGATTATTTTTGCATCGAATCATTTTACTAATTATGCACAATTCATATTATGCTTAGGCTATTTTATAAACTATTTTTCAGCAATAAAAAAAGCTTTACCCTACGCATAGAATAAAGCTATTTTTGACGATACACCATTTAATGCACCGCATTCATCGCAATAGATTAAAGCTTCTCAATCAAAATACGATCAACTTGCTTTAAGCCTGATTGCTTTTCATGGTTCTTACGGCGAATTTTGATTTGCTGATCTTCAGCCAAATCCTGTAACAACAACTCTACCGCCACCATAGCTTCAAGTGGTAAATCTTGTCCAATCCACTTTTGCTCACCCGCATCCATTAAAGTGACTTCATCATTAATTTGCTCGTACAAACTCATTTCTCATCTCACTCAATTACACAGAGGTTTATTCACAAACCTGACTTACACTGACAAAATTTGTTGGATCATCACATCGAATACCAAACAAATATGCAAAAATAAAAGACGTCCCTTTGCAGGAACGCCTTTAAAAACACTGGATTAAAAAATTAAGCTGTTAATTCTTTTACTGCAGCAACAACCGCTTCAGTGGTAATGCCAAAGTACTGATACAAGTCTTTTGCAGGTGCAGATTCACCATAAGTTGTCATACCAATAACTTTACCGTCTAAGCCGACAAACTTCCACCAGTAGTCTACATGCGCTGCTTCAACCGCAACACGTGCACGAATATGTGATGGCAATACCGCTTCACGATATGCTGCATCTTGCTTCACAAATTCTTCTGCACACGGCATAGACACAACACGTACACCTTCAAGCTGCGCGTATGCTTCCATTGCCAAGCCCACTTCTGAACCTGTTGCAATAATAATGGCTTTCAATTCACCTTTTTCTTCAGCCAAGACATAACCACCTTTTGCCACGTTCTCAATTTGCGCTTGAGTACGAGTTTGGAATGGCAAGTTTTGACGTGAGAAAATTAAAGCAGTTGGACCTTCGCTGCGTACTAATGCAGATTTCCAAGAAATAGCCGCTTCAACGGTATCTGCTGGACGCCATGTATTTAAGTTTGGCGTACCACGTAAAGATGCAATTTGTTCAATCGGTTGGTGTGTTGGACCATCTTCACCCAAACCAATCGAGTCGTGGGTATACACATGAATCACACGTTGCTTCATTAATGCAGACATACGCACGGCATTACGCGCATATTCCATAAACATTAAGAATGTTGCAACGTAAGGAATGAAACCACCGTGAAGTGCTACACCATTTGCAATAGCAGTCATACCAAACTCACGTACGCCATAATGCACGTAGTTCCCTGCTGCATTGTCCTGAACGCCTTGGCAACCCTTCCAAAGGGTTAAGTTTGAACCTGCCAAGTCTGCAGAACCACCCAATAATTCAGGCAATAATGGGCCAAATGCTTGCAAAGTATTTTGGCTGGCTTTACGCGTTGCAATAGTTTCAGCTTTAGCATTGGTTTCAGCAATAAACGCATCTGCCTGCGCGATGAATTCTGCAGGTAGTTCACCGCTTAAACGGCGTTTAAGTTCTGCAGCTTCCGTTGGATATTTTGCTGCATAGGCATCAAAAGTTGTATTCCATGCTGCTTCTGCTTCTGCACCTTTCGCTTTAGCATCCCAAGCGGCATATACATCTTTAGGAATAACAAATGCTTCATCTGTCCAGCCTAATGCTTGACGCGTCAAAGCGATTTCATCATGGCCTAATGGCGCACCGTGACAGTCTTCTTTACCTTGTTTGTTTGGCGAACCTAAACCAATAACAGTTTTACAAATAATAATAGTCGGTTTTTGCGTTTCAGCTTTTGCTTCAACCGTTGCAGCACGAATTGCATCGGCATCGTGACCATCAACTTTTAAGACTTGCCAGCCGTAAGATAAGAAACGTTGTTCGGTATCGTCAGAGAACCAGCCTTCTACTTCACCATCAATAGAAATGCCGTTGTCATCATAATAAACAACCAGCTTGCCTAAACCTAAAGTACCTGCCAATGAACATGCTTCGTGTGAAACACCTTCCATTAAGCAACCATCACCCAAGAAACAGTAAGTGAAATGGTCTACAACCTGAATATCTTCTTTATTAAATTGTGCAGCCAGTGTTTTTTCTGCTAAAGCAAAACCAACAGCATTGGCAATCCCCTGACCGAGTGGACCAGTGGTGGTTTCAATCCCTGGTGCATAACCCAATTCTGGGTGGCCAGGTGTTTTAGAGTGTAACTGACGGAACGCTTTTAAATCTTCGATTGAAAGATCATAACCTGTTAAATGCAACAACGCATATTGCAACATTGAACCATGACCATTAGACAATACAAAACGGTCGCGGTTTGCCCATTGTGGATTGGTTGGGTTGTGATTCAAAAATTCACGCCACACCACATCGGCAATATCTGCCATCCCCATCGGTGCACCTGGATGTCCTGAATTTGCTTTTTGCACAGCATCCATTGCCAATACACGAATTGCGTTTGCAATACGACGTTCATTAAGCGGGGTCGTCATAGGTCAGAGTCCACAAAAAATCGTTAAATAGAAGAAGATGAATAGAATTCAAAACAGCCGCTATTCTCTCAAAAAAACGCCTGAGGGGTAAAGCCTATGCAACAATATTTCCGCATTAATTCCCATTCAGGGTATTTTTCGTGCAAATTCAAAGACGTTTTCACGTTTATAACAACAAGAAAATAGCTAATTGCCGTGTTAAGCTCTATTCTTGGCAAAATTCTAAAGTATAGATATTTCAATTTATAGACGCAGGATGGAATTGTGATGTCGCTCTTGCAGCAACTCCAATCAAATGCCTAGCAACAAGTTAAAACACAACAGTATTCTGTAGAAATAATAGACAGATTTTAACACATCTTGAATTTTATTCACTTTTCACACAATAAATTGAATCACAGCCATCGTCCAAAATTTTAAAACAGCTTTTGAAAATGCAGCTTGATGCAGATAAAGTCAATTCAAAGTCTTTAAATTACCCATCTACAATATTGTTTTTAAAAATGATTCACCACTTAAAAACAAGGTGCTCCTTAGTTTAAAATTATGACAGCATACTTTAGCCAACATGAATATTTTTGAGTCACAATATAGTCATACCGATACTTTATCTATTTTTTAGCTAAAAATATGCGATAAAAAGTCATTGAATTGAAATAAATTCAGCCAATTTAGTCGTAATGCGCTAGTCCTAAAGTCTAACTCGATGTAACATATTGCGTCTTTTGAATTTAACTGTGATAGGACTTATGCGCGAGTACGCTGTATTTACCTCGGAATCTGTAAGCGAAGGCCATCCAGATAAAATGGCTGACCAAATCAGTGATGCCATTTTGGATGCAATCTTAAAAGAAGACCCTTATGCGCGGGTTGCTTGTGAAACGCTTGTAAAAACGGGTGCGGTTGTACTGGCAGGTGAAATCACAACAACTGCAAATGTCGATTTTGAAGCCGTTGTTCGTCAAACCGTAAATGGCATTGGTTACCATCATTCTGACTTAGGTTTTGATGGTTCAACCTGTGCGGTCATTAACATGATTGGTAAACAATCACCTGAAATTGCACAAGGTGTAGACCGTCAAAAGCCTGAAGATCAAGGCGCAGGTGACCAAGGTTTGATGTTTGGTTACGCCAGCCGTGAAACTGATGTATTAATGCCTGCCCCAATTTCTTACGCACACCGCTTAATGGAAAAGCAAGCTGAATTACGTCGCAGTGGTGCTTTGCCGTGGTTACGCCCAGATGCAAAAAGTCAGGTGACTTTTGCTTATGAAAATGGTGTGCCTGTACGTTTGGACGCGGTGGTGTTATCTACTCAGCATGATCCTGAAATTTCTCAAATTCAGCTTAAAGAAGCGGTAATTGAAGAAATTGTGAAAAAAGTGATTCCTGCAGAAATGTTCCATGCAGACACCAAATTCCACATCAACCCAACAGGTATGTTTGTGATTGGCGGTCCTGTAGGTGACTGCGGCTTAACAGGTCGTAAAATCATTGTAGATACTTACGGCGGCATGGCGCGTCATGGTGGTGGTGCATTCTCTGGTAAAGACCCATCTAAAGTTGACCGTTCTGCTGCTTATGCAGGCCGTTATGTTGCCAAAAATATTGTGGCAGCTGGCTTGGCAGACAAATGTGAAATTCAGGTGTCTTATGCTATTGGTGTTGCAGAGCCAACATCAATTTCAATCAACACCTTCAACACTGCAAAAGTGGCAGATGAGTTGATTATTGCTTTAGTACGTGAACACTTCGATTTACGTCCATACGGCATTACCAACATGTTGAACCTGTTACAACCGATGTATAAGCAAACTGCAGCCTATGGTCACTTTGGTCGTCAAGGTTCTGACACTGCATTTACATGGGAAAAAACCGACAAAGTTGAGGCGTTAAAAGCTTCTGCAGGTCTGTAATGTAAAACTTTTCAGTTTTATCAAGCTCACTTCGGTGGGCTTTTTTATGCCTAAAATTTAGCTGTCAAACCACAATATACAAAATACGAATATGTTATAGTGAATCATTCCTGAGATTTTTTAAATACTCATCTAAGATAATGATGTAGGAGTTTATTATGGCGGTTATTCTTCAAGTCGATTTCCCTTCTGAAGGCCCATTTGGCGAAAGCATGAGCCAAGCGTACCGTGAACTTGCAGAAAGCATTAACCTAGAAACTGGCATGCTTTGGAAAATTTGGACTGAGAACGGTCAAACACAGGAAGCAGGTGGAATCTATCTGTTTGATCATGCGGCCAATGCTGAACGCTATTTAAAAATGCACACTGCACGTTTAGAAAGTTTTGGCGTGAAGGATATTCGTGGCAAGATTTTTGAGGTGAATGCTGCACTGTCTGCAATCAACCAAGCTGACTTCTTAAGTCGCTAATCTTTTTAAATTGCTCATCCATATTGAAGAATAAAATGGTGAGTCTCTTCAATATTGAAAAAACAGTTGAATAAAATCCTGAGCCATTTAATGATTCAGGATTTTTTGAAATCTTGTATAGACGAAATAAGCGTTAAGCTTGGATGCAGCACTTATTGCGTACGAATCACCTCAAGCACCGATTGTTGCACGGGCACTTCTTGATGATCTTGCAAATAAACATGCACGACTTTAAACACAACGGCTGCTGCCAAGCATGCCAAAATACAGAATAACCAGAAACCATAAGGACTACGAATATTGTGTGAACCACAAGTACCACATTCTTTTTCTGATGATTCCACCACCCGATTGCAACATGCGCAACGATACTGATGATACAGCATAGGTATTCTCCTACTTCACTGTAATTCTTGTTTTTATTGTTACACCATCTACCCTGATGCAGTGTAATTTTGTTTAAGCAACTGTGACACTTTGTAGCCTGCATCCTTTGGATGATTTAACTGACACAATCGCTTGTGAATTAGAATGTCAAAGTTCTGCTATTCGCGCAAATCGTATTTTTGAATAAACAGTCACTTTATCCATCTAAAATAGGTATGCCATGCTAAAATTCTGCATGCTCGATTACTTGAAGTTTAGACTCAAGCTTGGCTTTCAGCACATATTTTTTATTACACGGAGTAAAGTTAAAGTGGTGCAACTCATTAAAAAAGGTGGCTTGCGAGAACGTGCCAACCGTAGTCGTAAATACCAAGGTTCGGAAAATACCGAAGCAACTTTGCAATCAAACCGTACTTATCAGCCCAATCATTTAGATAAAACTGAAAACACGACTGCAACCGAAATACTGAATGAAAAATCGTCAAACTTGGCTTTGGACAACATCAAATCATCTAACTAATTGGCATCAAAACCTATGTTTTAAAACATACGCAGTGCATCTAACCACAACCACACAGCAAATAATAAAAATAATCCGCCCGAGACCATATCAATATAACTGCCTGAACGCTGATATAACTTTTTCATTTTTGGTGTAGAAAGTAGCAACATAAATAGTGTAAATGTCACAAAAGTTTGGATTGGAATAATCACTGCCAATTGGGCTTTCAAAGATGCACTTGCCGATGAACTCAACGCCAAAGCAAATACACTACTAAAATAAATTAAGGTTTTCGGATTAGATAAATTGGTGAATAGCCCCAATAAAAAGTAGTTTTTTGCGGCTGGAATTTGCACTTGAGTATCATCAAACTGTTTGCGCTGCTGCCAACTATGCCAACCGCCCGACAACATGCCCCATCCCATTTTGGCAAGAAATAAACCGCCAATCAGCATTAAGACTTGCTGAATCCAGGGAAATTGCTGCACCAAAACCGTAAAACCTAATAAGGTCAGCACCACCCACACCACAATCCCTGATGAAATACCCGCAATAATCTGCAAGGTATTACGGCGGGTATTGCTGGCTGCACTTTTGGCAATTAATAAAACATCTGGTCCTGGACTAAGCTGTGCCACAAAATGCAGCGCACAAATGGTGAATAACAAAGACATAAATACATCAGGAGAATTGAAAATCCGATTATACCTTGTGCGGTAGGAGAATAAATAAGGCTTTAAATGCACACCTCAATGTTTAAACACTCACGTGCATATTCACCAAAAAATACCCATAAAAAAACCGAATCAGCACGATTCGGTTTGATATCAAGCATCACCTATATTATTTAGGTGGATTGACATCTTTCATTTCAATTTTTTTCGCATCGGGGGTAATTTCACGTGCTTCACCATCAATAATACTGGAATCACGACCACCACCCTGCTGATTTTGCATGTCTTGCATTTGGCGCATTAAATCTGCAAACGGGTTTTGACCTGCTCCGCCCATGCCATTCATATCGCCCATCATGCCACCCATCATTTGATCCATCATGGCTTGCTGACGTTTCATCATGGCTTTCATCATTGCCGCTTTAAAGGCATTTTGTACGGCAGGAATCATCACCAGCAATGCCAAAACATCGCTAATTAATCCTGGAATCATCAATAAAAAACCCGCAAAAATTTTAGGTAAATTATTACTCAGCGCAGGATCGGCACTCATCTGCCCCATTTGCATTTGCTGCATTTGTGGCATCACGCCTGCAGAATATTTACGAATCAGGTTCAAACCAATGAAGAAAGCAGCGACAAACCAAAAGAACACGTACCACATGCTCCCCACTAGGTCGCCCACACCAATCCAGACGAAGACTTCAAGAACTAAGCCAATTAGAACAATAAGAAATAATTTCATGAAAATTAATCTAATCTCAACAAAATAAATAAAATGCAGTAACCAAGTGCTTCATCGGGATCAAGCTTTTTTGATTCGCTGTTGTTTCAATATGGGCATTATTGTATTTTTAAAGGTTAAGTCTGTCATTAATATTTTCATCATCACCCAATAACAGACTTAATACGTCTATATATTTAAACGATAAAGATAAAAATATGCGGCATAAGCCAATAATAACCACAACGCAATAAAAACTGATGCTGCAATATAACTGCTCGGTTTTTGACTGATCGCATCGGCTTGTAAACGACAGCGCTGCATTACCTCTGCAGG
Source organism: Acinetobacter sp. YH12135 (assembly GCF_013418565.1). Lineage (NCBI taxonomy): Bacteria > Pseudomonadati > Pseudomonadota > Gammaproteobacteria > Moraxellales > Moraxellaceae > Acinetobacter > Acinetobacter sp. YH12135. Next base: position 70,478 of record NZ_VPBU01000011.1, on the reverse strand, counting down.
TACTAAACGCAATACCAACATGATGCCCAAGGGCACTAAAATCAAATCATCCAAATAACCCAAAACAGGTATAAAGTCTGGAATTAAATCAATGGGAGAAATGGCATAAGCAGCGACCAACAATGCCAAAAGCTTTGCCATAAACGGCGTTTCAGGATCACGTGCGACAAACCAAACCGCATAAACATTTCGTTTAATTTGCTTCGCCCACTGTTTTAGCCTATCAATCCACTTCATTGCCACTCTCATTTGCTACCGTATATAAAATATGCACCTCAAAACTTAAAATAAAATGAAGTCCAAAATTGAAAATGTGGCGTGGGATACATTCCAATGGTTTAAACAGCAGCTTACTGACCGAATGTTTTGAAATTACTCCACACAAAAGAGATTTAAACTCCTATAATTCAACTTGATGTAATTTTTTAAGGCTTGGCATGTCACTTATTATTGGAATCGACCCTGGTTCTCGTCTAACGGGCTACGGCATTATTGAACGTGATGGCGCTAAATTACGTTTTGTAGATGCAGGAACCATTCGCACCGAAACCAGTGAAATGCCTGAACGCTTAAAACGGATTTTTGCAGGGATTGAACGGATTGTGAAATTTCATGGCCCGACTGAAGCTGCAGTTGAACAAGTGTTTATGGCGCAAAACCCAGACTCTGCCTTGAAATTGGGACAGGCTCGTGGTGCAGCGATTGCCGCTTTGGTGAATTTAGATTTACAAGTGGCGGAATATACCGCCCGTCAAATTAAACAATCTGTCGTGGGTTATGGCGCTGCCGATAAAGAACAAGTACAAATGATGGTCATGAAACTATTAAATCTATCCATTAAACCACAACAAGATGCTGCCGATGCTTTGGCTGCTGCAATTTGCCATGCTCATGCATCAGGCAGCATGACCAAATTGGCTGTGCTCAATGCCTTGGGCGGTATGGCTCGCGGGCGCAGTCGCTCAAGCTCCAGACGTCGCTAAATCAGCATCGCCATCGCTTATATTTTACCGATTCACAACCTGATAAATCGCTTGGCTCATGTGCTGTGCCTGTAAACCGCGCATGCCCTGCTGTGCCAATACATCCCCCGCCAAGGCATGTAACATGACAATTTCATGCAATTGAATTTTATGATGAAACTGGGCTTTTAAACTGGCAATCATGCCTGCCAACACATCGCCCATACCACCTGTACCCATACCAGGATTGCCTGCGGTACAAATCCACAATGAACTTGCTTGCGGTTCTGTAGATGCAGCTTGCAAAGTCAAACTACCTGAACCTTTTAACACCCAATCGCCTGCATAGCGTTGCTGCAATTGCTGAATCGCGGCAATACGGTCTGCTTCAATGGCTGCAACCGTAGTATTGAGCAAGGTCGCAGCCTCACCTGAATGTGGTGTGGCATAACTGTTCGGTTTTAGTTGGGCTGGATGATGCGATGAATGCGCTTGTTTCGCCAAAAACCACAAGGCATCGGCATCGTAAACTACTTCTACCTCGGACTGATTTAGTGCGGCAAACCAGTCTGCATAATGCTGTTCTGCCCAAGCATCTCGTCCTAGTCCCATCCCTAAACTCACGGCATCGACCTGTGAAATTAAGTGCTGAATTTCTGCGCCTGTCAGTGCGTCTATATCCCGCAACATTAAATTCGGCGCACGGCTTAATATCGCCACATGATGTTTGGCATGACAGACCACAGTCACTTTCCCTGCACCTGCGCTTGATGCGGCTTCTGCAGCCATCATCACCGCACCACCCATTTGCGCATGTCCGCCCACAATCAACACATGCCCATAACTGCCTTTGTGTCCAAAAGCCTGCCGTGCGGGTAATTGAATCAAATGTGGTGTGAGTTGGGCCAACGCTTTGAGTTCTGCATCGGCTGGAATCAAATCCAGCACATCGACCAGTCCAGTATATTCCTGTGCCTGCCCTGTAAATAACCCTGCTTTCAAACCCAAAGCTGTAAAGGTGTAATCGGCTTTAATTGCACATGGCAATGGCTGCCCCGTGTTGGCATTTAAACCGCTTGGAATATCAACCGCAATTTTTAAACCCGCTTGTTGATTCATTGCGTGAATAAGCGACTGCCACTCATCATTTAAAGGACGATCTAAACCAATACCAAATAATGCATCAATATAGCAGTCATAACTTTGTTGAAATGCAAAACCTTGAATTATATTGACTTGTTCTGTCTGAGCTTCTAAAAAAGCCTGATGTAAATCTGCCGATGAACCGCGTGTTGCGGCATAAATATCGACTTGAAAACCTGCTTGTTTTAAATATTTTGCAGTTAAATAGCCATCGCCTGCGTTATTGCCTTGTCCACAACACACAGCAATTTTTTGTATTGTAGATGGCTGTTTTGCAAAAATTTTGCGAATTTGTAAATGCAGTGTCCACGCCACTTGCTGCATTAAACCGTAAGAACTATTTTGACGGGCAAACCAGCGCTGCTCCCACGCTTGAATACTTTGACTATGATAAACAGGGCTATGGTACACTTGCTGCGGCATTTTCTTCCCTTCTATTTTGTTATGGCAACATCCACCACTTCAGCACATATTTCTCTGCATCAAGACGATCCAGCCGCCTTGAAAGCGTGGATTAAAGCTCAAGCTTTGGCGCTTGGTTTTGCTGATTGTGTCATTGCCAAACCAGATGCTCAAGCAGAATTAGCACGTTTTCAGGAATATTTAAAACGTGGCTATCATGGCGATATGAAGTTTCTAGAAGAAAATTTAGACAAGCGCGCTAATCCCACACTGTTAGTCCCGAATACAAAAAGTATTATTTGTGTGCGGATGAATTATTTGGTGGAAACACCACGTCCACGACACATTCCCGATGCACCTAACTCTGCAATTATTGCCCGTTATGCACGTGGGCGCGATTATCACAAAGTCATGCGCGGACGCCTAAAAACTCTTGCCACCCGTATTCGTGAAAAAGTGGGGAATTTTGAATCACGCCCCTTTGCGGACTCAGCCCCGATTTTTGAAAAGTCACTGGCAGAAAGTGCTGGTATGGGTTGGACAGGTAAACATACCTTACTGATTCATAAAAAATCTGGATCTTTTTTTGTATTGGGCGAGTTGTTTACTTCACTAGATTTGCCTTTTGATCCGCCTGCAACCTCGCATTGCGGTTCTTGCACAGCCTGCATCGACATTTGTCCAACGCAGGCCATTGTTGAACCTTATATGTTGGATGCGCGTAAATGTATTGCTTATTTGACCATTGAATATCAGGGTATCATTCCTGAAGAATTACGTCGTGGTATTGGTAATCGGGTGTTTGGTTGTGATGATTGCCAACTGATTTGTCCGTGGAATAGCTTTGCACAAGTCACCACGGTGGAGGATTTTCATCCCCGACATGCCTTAGATCAGGTCAGCTTGCTAGATTTATGGCAATGGGATGAAAGCACATTTTTAGCCAAAACCGAAGGTAGTCCATTACGTCGTACAGGCTATCAAAGTTTTATGCGTAATATTGCAATCGGGCTTGGAAATGCCCCATTTTCAGCACAGATTTTACAAACTTTGCAGCAAACGCGTGCACAGCATAATGAGATTGTGCAAATCCATATTGATTGGGCGATTCAGGAACAACTCCTTAAACAGTCTAAATTTTAAACAAAAATCATATCCAAAACCGTGCGATATTTTGACTGCAGGTTACTTGCCAATTTATGCAGTTAACTGAATTTTAGTGACCAATTCATTGCAAAATAAAAATCCATAAAAATAAATTTTGCAGCTAAATAACAGTAAAATTGCTTAAGTTTGCGACTAAATCGACTGCATATTTTTGTTTCCACACTGTCGAATATTAGCCATGAAATTGGGAGATTATGCCTTTCTGATTCAAACTATTTGTGTATGATACAGACTATGAATAATAGGGATGATGGACTTTTACTTATGTCAGTACGCAATGATTGGACTCGAGAAGAAATTCAGCAGTTATATGAACAACCTTTTCTGGATTTAGTCTTTGAAGCACAGCGTGTGCATCGCCAACATTTTGCTGCCAATACCGTACAAGTCAGTACCTTATTGTCTATTAAAACAGGCAAATGCCCTGAAGATTGCAAATATTGCTCGCAATCTGCGCATTATGATTCACAGCTTGAAGCTGAAAAACGTATTGCAGTTGATAAAGTCATTCAGGAAGCCAAAGAAGCATTAGCCTCAGGCTCTTCACGTTTTTGTATGGGCGCTGCTTGGCGTAATCCGCATGAACGTGATATGCCGTATGTTTTAGAAATGGTGCGTGAAGTCAAAGCTCTAGGCTTAGAAACTTGCATGACTTTAGGGATGTTGAATCAATCTCAGGCAGAACGCTTAAAAGATGCAGGTTTGGATTATTACAACCACAACCTAGACACATCGCGTGAATATTATCCGAATGTCATTAGTACTCGTAGCTTTGATGACCGCTTAAATACTTTGGATATTGTGCGTCAAACAGGTATGAAAGTGTGTAGTGGCGGTATTGTCGGTTTAGGTGAAGATACCCAAGACCGTATTGGTTTGTTACATGAATTGGCGACTTTACCGTTACACCCTGAATCTGTGCCAATCAATATGTTAGTTCCGATTGAAGGTACACCACTGGCTGAAGTCGAAAAGCTAGATGTGATTGAATGGATTCGTACTATTGCAGTTGCACGTATTATCATGCCAAACAGCTATATTCGTTTGTCTGCAGGGCGTGAATCGTTGTCTGATTCAGATCAGGCATTGGCATTTATGGCAGGTGCGAACTCGTTATTCTCAGGTGAAAAACTTTTAACTACACCAAACGCAGGCGAAGGCAAAGACAAACAATTGTTCCAAAAGTTAGGCTTAGTGCCTGAACGTGCTAAACCAACGGTTTCTGAATTGTCGGTAGATGCGATGGCAATGGCTTAAAGTTTTAGCATCCATCCAAATGTACAAAGTCCCGCAAAGGGACTTTGTTTTTTATGCAGCAAAATAAGTTTATGCGGCAATGCTTTTAAGAGGTGATTAAAATTCCGTAACTGGCATTTAAATACTGCCCTGTTTTAATAATATCTACCCCGTTGGCATGTTCTACCGTCAGTTGTTGCTGAATCGCATCATAATAAAACCGATCATAACAGTCCTGATGATGCAGCAACCACGTCAAAGTATCTGCTAGATTGTCATCTACAATATACGTTTTTTCTTGAAAGTTTTTAGCCATAAATACGGTCAGTTCAATATTTCTAGGTACTGGATTTTAAGCGGAATACCTTGTGGGATAAAGTGTGCGGAGGATAGAAAATTTAATTGTGCACTTGTATAAATCAAACTTCGTACAGCATGAGAAGTCTCCCCACCAAAAGAGGTGGGAATGATATATGTAGTTTTGAAGATGGATAAGTGCAGTCTAATCTATACATGCAGGCAAGACTAAGCAAAATATTCAGGCTATTAGCCTAAAATAAAAAAGTGAGTCATAAAGACTCACTTGGTTTTAATACAGATTCAATACTTAACATTATTGTGTCTTAGAATCCCCACACTTACGACACTCTAAATGCGCCCCGATTTCTTCCATTGCGTCATATTCATAAATATGGATACAGAAAATTTGCTTTAACAGTTTGATCATAAATGACATTCCTTTTGATTTTTATACATCACGTTTGTGATCTCATCCTGAGATACAAATGCCATCAAGGCTGATTGACATAAACTACTATTATCATATTTAAAAAAAATAGCAAATCTAATTTAGGAACTTTCCGACAAATGACAAATTCATCTGCATACTTGCTGAAATTGAGTGCATAAATAGCTGTAAATTCATTCGCTTATATTATTTCAATTTTCAGCGCACTTGAAACAAGAAAAACTGCTCAAAAGCTAATTTATTAAAAACCAAAGAATCGCAATAGCCAATAACATCATGCTTTCTGTTATTTCAATACTCGCACCAACGGTATCGCCCGTAATTCCACCTAAACGCTGCATAAATTTATATCGCAAATACAAGGTGCTAAGGATAAAAGTCAGAACGGTCACCAAACCCGCCCATCCCCAAAGCACTCCTGCAAGCAAGGTCAATGCGATCACAATTTTTGTGCCTGTTTTAGGCAAATGTGCCTGAATAGCAGTGCCTAAACCATTGGCACGTAAATAAGGCGTGCTTAAAAATAAAACCAAAGCGCTTAATCGTCCCAATACGGGTACAAACAGCAAAAATGCCAAATACTGTTGTTCGAGCAATACATACAACGCAGACCATTTTAATAAACAGCAGATCAGTAAGCTCAATACTCCAATCGGGCCGCTGCTTGGGTCTTTCATGATGTTTAAGCTACGTTCAGGATCACCAAAACCGCCGACCCATGCATCGGCAGTATCAGCCAGTCCATCTAAATGTAAACCACCTGTCAGCCAAATCCAGAGCACTAAAATTAAGCTGCTACTCAGAACCAAAGGCAAGAATTGCAATAAATGCGCCATCCCCCACAGCGCAGCTCCAATTAGTAAGCCAACGAGCGGATAAAACAGCAGTGATTGTGCATTTTGCGCTGCAGTTGGCATCTGTTTTAAAGAAACAGGAAAAGTGCTCAGGAATTGCAAGGCAATCCAAAAAGGTGTCATGTTTGCCCCTGCATGCAAATGTTGCCATTGGGATGTAACTGGAATGAACTCAATTGCCCCAACGCTGCAGACATTTTTAAAATATCGTCTAAAGATTTTTTCTGCGCCAATACTTTGAGCAATTTAATTACCCCGCCATGCGTGACCAATAACACACGTTTAGGTTGTTGCTCGAGTTGTTGTAAATATTGGTTGAGATCGGACAGACCTTGCAAAACGCGCTGCTGAAAATTTAGCAAAGATTCTGCTTGTGGCGGACTAAATTGGGTCGGTGTCATCCAAAATTTAGCTAAATCTTCAGGGTATTGTTCATATAAGGTTTGAGTGGAAATAGCTTCCCATGCACCAAAATGCATTTCCTGAAATTGTGCATCAATATACAGTGGCAATTGCTGTGCTTGCGCAAAGGTCTGAGCAACCTGCAGACAACGCTGTAAAGGTGAACTTGCCACAACATCCCATCGCTGTCCTGTAGCTATTGCCGTGTTTAAAGTCTGCTGCATGTCTTGCCAACCTTTTAAAGTCAAAGCATCATCGGTTGAGCCACGCAAAGTATGACCCAATTCTGTTTCGCCATGTCTTAATAGGTCTAGCATGATCATAAAGATACTTTCTCACCAATAACCGCAGCTTCGGCAAAAGTCGCCATTTGATTATGCAAGGCACAGGCCAGTTGGATAATGCCCAATGCCGCGCCCGCACCGCTGCCCTCACCTAAGCGTAAATTTAGATGCAGCAAGGCTTGTGCACCTAATGCTTCTAATAAGCGACGATGTCCATATTCAGCCGATTGATGCCCAAACAACATCCATTCTCGGACTTGAGGATTTAAACGCACTGCAACTAATGCAGCAGCACTGCTGATAAAACCATCCACCACCATCGGCAAGCCCAACTGCGCACAGCGAATATACGCGCCCACCATTGCAGCGACCTCCAATCCACCAACTGCACATAAGGCTTTAAAAGCATCATCTTGCACATAGTTCTGATGTAGAGCTAAAGCAGCATCAATCACCTGTTTTTTATGTTGCAATTGTGCAGTGTCAATTCCTGTGCCTATGCCAGTCAAGGCTTCAGCAGGTTCTTGTAATAAAAAGCAAGACAAGGCTGATGCCGAACAGGTATTTCCAATACCCATTTCACCTGCGACATAAATCGAGGCCTGCTGTGCGATGGCATCTTCCACACTTTGACGTCCAAGTGCCATCGCATCTGCACACTCTTGTTCAGTCATGGCGCGGGTTTTAGCAAAATTCGCTGTGCCTGCACGAATACAATGCCGCTCTACTCCTGCATATTCATACGCTTCCCCGACCGAGCCGCAATCCACCACTTGTAAATGCGCCTGATATTGTCGGGCGATGACGCTGATACATGCCCCACCTGTAGCAAAATTTTGTAGCATTTGCCGAGTCACGGCTTGGGGATAGGCGGAAATATTTTCTTCCATCACGCCATGATCGCCTGCGAAAATACATATCCACGGACGTTCAATATTCGGCTGCGTTGTTCCTTGCAAAGCCGCCAGTTGAATCGCAATATTTTCCAATGCTGCCAATGAACCTGTTGGTTTGGTCAATTGAAGTTGTCGTGCAATTGCCTGTTGTTTCATCTGTTCATTTGGCTTTTGACACGCTGCAAACCACCAAGTCATTTCTTCTCTCCTTTTAAAAGCATTGGAAAACCTGCGACACAGAACTGCACTTTGTCTGCAATTTGTCCCAATTGCTGATGTAATCGCCCTGTTTCATCGACAAATTTTCGGGTTATTTCGCCCATCGGTACAACGCCCAAACCTGTTTCATTGCTCACTAAAATAATATCGGCTTGCAACTGAGGTAAAACTTCGAGCAATGCTGAAATTTGTTGTTCGGCAAAGCTTTCTGCAGATTGCATCAACAAATTACTCATCCACAAGGTCAGACAATCTACTAAAATCACACCATTCGGATGATCTAGCATCTTTAACTGCTCCGCCAAATACAAAGGCTCTTCGCACAATTGCCAAGTCTGCGGACGCTGTTGTTGATGATGCTGAATCCGCGCCTGCATTTCTGCATCGCCCGCTTGTGCAGTTGCTACATAAATGACGGATTTGCCAAGTTGCTGCGCGGTTTGCTCAGCCATACGGCTTTTACCCGAACGCGCACCGCCCAAAATAAGTTGAATCACATGTGCTCCAAAGGAAATTGATGCGTGCTAAATAGCTGACCTTGTAAAGTGTGTGCCTGATAATAACCAAAATTTAAATGATGGATATCTAAATCGAAATATTGCACGGGGAGATTTTGAATACGCTGCAAAATCAAATTGGTTGAACACGCTGTTTGATATAAACCCAAAGTAATATGTGGATGATACTGTAAAGCTGCGATTTCAGCCCCGCCTACGCTAAGTGCCTGACGTATACGCGCCAGTTGCTGTGATTGATCTTGCACTTCTACAAATAAAGCACTATCAAAACTATTGATGCCGCCCACTTTCAGTTGAAAAGGCTCTAGTTGCAACTGCTGTAAGGCTTGAACTTGTTGTTGAAATTGTGACTCGAGAAAGTCATCTTCCCAATGCTTTTTTGCTGCATAAAACCCACAAATATATAAGGTGATATGAAACTGGCGAGTGTTTGGGCGAAATAATACATCTGAAAATTGCTGTTTTAATTGTTGTAAATAACATTCTAAAGCTGGATGTTGAACAGCTAAATACCAAAGCACATAACGCTCACGCCCACGATGCCATTCAGGATAATCATGCTGCTGTGTTGGAATAACGTACTGATTGGCTTGAATAAACACGGGATAATTCAATAAATTAAAACAGCTTATGGTAAAACATTCACAACTGAATAGACATGAAAATCATGCAATTTGAGGTGAATATTTTTCAGTTTGGTATTTTAACCATCTACATCATTTAAATAATTTTGATTTTAATGAGATGGATAAAATTCAGAAGATGGCTGAAACAGGTCTGCAATGTTATGCTGAAATGAAGATGATATTTTCTAATCTACACAAGACACTACATTACTGTGAAGCTTTACCCCATCAGAATCGGTATAACTGGAGTTTATGATGCAACAAGAATTGATCTGTTATAAACAACTTCCTATTTGGAATCATGACTCAATTCCACAAGGGTTTAAAAAACAACACAATACCCAAGTCGGCACATGGGCGAAGTTGACTATTTTAAAAGGCGAATTGCATTTTTCGATGCTGCATGAATCTGGTGAAGTACAATCTGAGCATATTTTTTCCGTGGAAAATCAACCACCATTTATTGAACCGCAAGCGTGGCATAAAATTGTATCTGCCAGTGATGATATTGAGTGCCAGCTTAGTTTTTATTGTTTGCCTCAAGATTATTTTGTCAAAAAATACAAATTAAGCCCAACCCATTCTGAAATTTTAATGACACTTCCACAGTTAACCGTGGGTAAAGCTTTGGATGTTGGCTGTGGTACAGGCCGAAATGCGCTGTATTTGAGCCAAAACGGTTTTCAGGTGGATGCTTGGGATGTGAACCCAGTGAGTATCCAAAAATTAAATGAAATTATTGCTACAGAACAGATTTCATCTATTCAAACTACTGTGCGGGATTTAAATCAGGATGCCACAATTACGGAGGAAGATGACTTCATTAACTGTACAGTGGTGATGATGTTTTTGGCGCCTGAAACCATTCCTACGCTTATTCAGCACATGCAGCAAGCGACCAAACCACAAGGCTTTAACTTAATTGTTTGCGCGATGGATACTGAAGATTACCCCGTGCAACAAGACTTCCCTTTTAGTTTTAAAGCGGGTGAGTTAAGTGCATATTATGCTGATTGGGATATTGTGAAATACAATGAAAATGTCGGTGAGTTGCACCGCACAGATGCAGATGGCAATCGCATTAAACAGCGTTTTGCGACGTTGTTGGCGAGGAAGAAGTAGATGTGCACGTGGAATCTTAAATGAATAAGCTTTTGAGCTGCTCACAGACTACATTTCAATTGCGTACATAAAGCTTAAAATAAAAAACCACTTACGATTAGTGCACGTAAGTGGTTGTTTTATATGGTGGGCCCAGACAGACTTGAACTGTCGACCAACGGATTATGAGTCCGTTAACATAGCAATTAAAAATCAACAAGCTGCAGATATAAAATCAATATTATCATATATTTATATAATTTTAAAATTTTATTATTCACTCTTTTTGTTGATTAATATATATTGATTTTGCTTACTACTTGCTTACCAGACGCTTACTAGAATGAAACTAACAAAACCCACAATTGATAAAATTGATTGCTCAGACCAAACTAAACCAACTTTCTTTTGGGATGAGAAAACACCTGGATTTGGTGTTAAAGTTACACCTAAAAATAATAAAAGCTACATTTTCCAAGGTCGTATTGGTCTTCAAAACCGTCGTATCAAAATTGGTGACGTTGATATATGGAAATTAGATGATGCTCGTAAATATGCACAAGAATTGGCGATTATGTGCCATAAAGGGATTGACCCATTAATCGAGCGTAAGAAAGCTTTAGCTGATAATAAAGAACTGCTAAAACAAGAAAAGCGTAAAACTATTAAATTTAAAGATGTATGGTTTGAATATTTAAAAGCAAGACAACCTAATTGGCGACCAAGAAGCTATCAGGACCACATCGAATTATCTAGAGGTGGTTACGATCCTGAAAATAATAGTGTTTATACTAGTCAACCCATTTTTCAACTCTTTGAGTATAAACTTTCTGAATTGACTGCAGATGTATTTTGCGATTGGCTTGATCACAATAACTTCCGTCCAACAACATCAGCTAAAGCATACCGACTTACACGAGCTTTCCTAAATTGGTGTGAGGAACATGAGGATTATGAAAACTTAGTTCCTCTAAAATCATACAACTCTAAAAAAGTTAAAGATAAAGTGCCTTCTCCCAAAGCCAAAAATGATTGTTTGATGAAACAACATCTAAAACCATGGTTTGAAGAGGTAAATAAGTTAACCAGTAGAAAAATTGCGATTTTTTTAATATGTAGTTTAATCACTGGTTGCCGAAAGAATGAGCTGCTTTCATTAAAATGGACAGATGTTGATTTTCGTTGGAAAACAGCAAAAGTCAGAGATAAAATTGAAGATGAAGGTCGCCTAATCCCTCTAACTGGATATGTTGAAAGCTTATTATTAGAACTAAAGAAAAATTCTGATTCTAAATTCATATTTAGCAGTAAGGGCGCTGAATGTGGCCATATTGTTAATCCTTACGATAGCTTAGAGAAAATATGTAAAAAACTAAATATTGAACTTACTCCCCATGGATTGAGGAGATCATATAAAACGTTAGCTATTTGGGCAAAAATCAATGAAGGATCTTTAGCACAGATATCAGGTCATAAACCAAGTGCATTAGTTGAAAGACACTATATCGTACGACCTATGGATATGCTACGAGAAACACTGCAAGAATATGAGGACTGGATTTTGCAACAAGTGCGAAATGGCATTAATTGAAATACCTCGACACGGAATTAGGTCGACCACTTGCCCAAGTTACGCCTTAAATTCGGCTCAATTAGGGCGCTTTGCATTTCAAATCTTTATGCAACAAAGCCGTATAGATGCCAAAACCCTTCAAATACGCGCTATTCAACTCACTACAAATAATGTGAGTGATTCACAAGTACTTGGTGATTTACTCGATCAGATTCCTCAAGATGAGCAGATTGACTCTGTTTATACCGATGGAGCTTATGACACCAAGCAATGCCGTCAGGTCATTGCAGATCGGCAAGCACATGCGGTGATTCCACCTAGAAAAAATGCGAAACCATGGAAAGATACAAAGAGTAGCTCGCTAGCGCGAAATGAATTACTTCGAACAGTTAAACGTTTAGGCAGGACACTATGGAAAAAATGGTCAGGCTATCATCGCCGCAGTTTGGTGGAAACCAAGATGCATTGCATCAAATTATTAGGCGATAAATTAATGGCAAGAAGCTTTCCTAGTCAGGTGAATGAGATTCATGCACGTGTAGCAGTCCTCAACAGATTTACGGAATTAGGTCGACCAGTTACCCAAGTTACGCCTTAAATTTGGCTCAATTAGGGGCGCTTTGCATTTCAAATCTTTGTGCAACAAAGCCCATCTATACCAATATGAAGTTTACGCCATTGGCGACGATATTCAGGTCCATGTTTCTTGCGTTTCCATTCGCCCTCACCTAGAAACTTCATGCCTGTAGAGTCTATGAGTAGATGCAGCCCATCGCTACTTTTTTGGTAGCTGATTGCAATATCAATATGCTTTTGTCTTCTACAAAGCGTACTGTAATCTGGTGCGGTCCAATTTAATCCACAAAGTTTAATCAGACTTTGCACAAAGCCAGTGACCATACGTAAAGATAGACGGAATAAGGATTTAATCATTAAGCAGCATTGGATAGCTGCGTCGGAGTAGGTTTGATTTCGCCCTTGTTTGCCTTTTGATGGAGCATACCATTGCGTAGCAGGATCAAACCAAATGGCAATATTTCCGCGACTCATGAGTGCTCGGTTATATGCGGGCCAATTGGTTGTACGGTAGATTTTGTGTGTAGGCTTCTTCATTTGAAAATTATATCGCTGAAAAAGCCTTTACAGATAGGTTTGTGCAACAAAGCCCTTTTAAACTCAATTATTTTTTTGGGGGATTACCAAAGAGTTTCTTTGTATAAGGAAACTCCTGTACTCAAAACACAAATTTATAGTGTAGGTAACTTTACAGGAATCTTATAAAATTTAGTAAATTGATCAATTGAATGAACTTTTAAATTTTTAGGTAAGATTCTAGAAGAATTTTGGTCTGGGTAAATGATTAAGCAATCCACAACAATATCTTGCATATCTTCATCCGTGTAACCCAAGCGTTTTAAAATTTTTCGATCTCTAGCATATCCACATATCTGTCTTATATCATCAGAATTAAAACGATTTTGATATTCATCATTATTCTGATAAATACGCTTATATTTGGTATCTATCACCATCTTTTCAGATTCAGTAATTAAAAGAAAATCCGGTTCACCATAATTTCCCTTCGCCTGAAACTGGATTTTACTGCCATATTGTTCTTTCAATAACCCCAATACATAAAGTTCAAAAAGCTTCGGCATATCAATCCAGAAAGGTGGAACTCTTACTACCTTTTTATCCATTTCTCGAATGTTATAACCGAATCTCTTTATAATCATTTCTGCTAAATCAAGTGCTTCTTTATATTCCTTAAAAAAAGCATTAATTTTTATTTTTTTTATCGAATTAAGATCAAAAAACGAGTCATCCACCTCATAGAATGCAGGTTTACAAAAGCTTAGGAGTAGCAAAAAACAATCTGAGAATTGCCTATATTTCGCTAAGTAAAATTCTACAAATTTTAAAGCAGATTTTAAAATTTTATTTTCAATAGAATCGACACCATAGACTTCAAAATTACATATAGTCTTATTAAGTCTGTTCTTTACGATATTTTGTTTTAAAGTCTTTGAAACAAAAACTTTGCCTTTGATCTTAGAACTTAAATTCTGTTCTACTCGGTAATATGACTTTTTTAACCCTTTTCGAACTACCGATTTTAGAACTTGCAGATACCTGATCATTAACAGTGGTGTAATTAAATCCTGTTTCTGATTTATCTCGATATATTGTTCATCAAACTTAATTTCGTACAAATCCTTTGAATGTGCTGATATATCGGAATGTTTCATACATGAGAATAACATATGAAAATAGTCAGTTTCTTTTCTCTCCTCATTCAATTTTGGAGCTACATAAATAGCTATGTCATTCTTTTTAAGCCAATCAACACCGACATAATAATTAGTATGTAACGTAATAATACCTTGACTAAATTTAAACTCTATACACTTTTTTTCCTTATTATTACAAAAAATAATTTCTTTCATATTTGTCAAGTTATCTACTGAAATATCAATAGGTAAATGTTCATATGTTTGATGTAAGTTCACTTTAGACCTTTAAATTTTCAATATGTACTGCAGCGGACTCTAGTAGAATTCCATCTTTCAAATATTCTTTTAATATTGGTTTAATTTCGAAATCCAACTTAACTTTTAACTCATTTTCATCTTTGGTTAAGAAGTAACTATGCCCAATCATCACATCATTCGGTTTAAAATCTGGAGATAAGTAATCATTACCAAAAATTAATTTAACGTCATTAAATAATTGTTTGGCTTTGAGATTATTGATAATACTTTCATCAGGAAGAATATCGACAAATGCAAATCGTCTCCTAATCGCATAATCAATATGTCCTACAGATCGGTCAGCTGTATTCATTGTGCCAATGATGTATAAATTTTTAGGTAAAGTTATATTTCTTTCTCCCTCAAACTCATACATAGACGTTACTGCGTCCCCTCTGTACTCTAGTGCATAAATAAGTTCACCTAGTACTGACGGTAAGTTAGCCCTATTAATTTCATCAACAATTAATACATATTTTCCATTCGGATTATCTTGTGCTTTTTTAGCAAACTCAGCTAATACTTTATTTTCTACCTTATAGGTTATATTGCCACTGTCATTCGTTTCAGCAACAATCCCTCTCACAAAGTCTTCATAAGAATATGCTGGATGGAATTGAATGATCTGATATTCCCCCTGGCTTATCACTTCATGTTCTTGGTTAATGTCTTCTCCAGTTTTCAAATTAAAATTTGAAGATAATATATTTGAAAACTCAAAGGCTGTAATGTCTAAATTAAACTTGGTTTTCTTATCTACATAAACTTCATAAAGCTTTTTATTTTTTTCGAATACATTTAGCCCCGCATAATTCACTTTGAAAATTTTTAAGGAGTGATCAATCAATTTTTCACTATTGATTGGAAAATATTCCTCAGGAAAGTAAGTATTTAAGATTTTTAAAATTAAACTGTCACCAAAATACTTTGCAGTTTTATCAACATTTTTTTGATTTACTAAGCTATGAAGTTCTTTCGCAACGTCCTTCATTGCTTCTTCATCATTGGCTACTTCCTTAACAAATCCATGCTTACTATATTCTTGAGCACTCTTTTTCCAATAAATTTGGTATGAACGAGATGTACCTGGGAAATAATAACCTAAAGGTTCAAGCCCTCTCTCGAGCCACCAGCAGAAATTATCTCGCTCACCTGTACCCGTACAATATTTATCTAAGGTTAGATTGTTTAGATTTTCTTTAGGGAATTGTTCTAAAAATTCATCGCGAAGACGTTGATGGAGTTTTCTAGTCGCTTGAATATGTTCGTTAGTAGAATCAAATTTTTCAAGCTCTCCATCAACAATTTCTTCTGGATGACCAATAGTTTCTGGCTTAATCAAATCTTCTGCTATTAACTTTGCTAATCGAGTTTTTCCAGTTCCTGGAGGACCTTGTAATATGATTTGATGTTTGTACTTGAGCAAACTAATACTAGTATCCATTAAAACTTTTCCAACTATTGTTTTATACCAAAAATTTATAAATGCTGAATTATTAGCAACTTCTATAGTAGTAGGTAGATATAATGAATCATTCCAATTTGAATTGAATTTCTTTTTAAATTGAACTTTATAAAAATTACCTTCCAAAGATAATATTTCAACCTTTCTTACAAGGTCAAACCAAACGCTATTATCTTGATTGTTATAACAATCACTTAAGACTTTTACTAAAGCTAGAGGTCCATCACTTCTAATTAAGACAACATCGCCAACTTTGACCTCTTTCTCAAATTTTTGTGGCTGTCCTCTATCATTTTCCCATTGAACTCCTAACCCTATAACACCTTTTTCTAGAAGAATTCTTTTTGCCTCATCACGGTTAACTGCTTGACTATCACTAGGATGAAGTTGCATATGCCAAAAATTCATTTTTAACAGAAACTCTTATAAATAACTTATTCCAAACAGACATATCATCGATTATATGTCTGTACCACTTTATGAAGAGCACTCGGTAAGTGCTCTATTTTGCATTAAGACTTCTGCTCAATTTTCAATGAATCTCCACCAATAATCTGCGCCGTTGCATTATAAGGAAGATGTGCATTTACATGCATCACCTGTTCAATGTGCTCGATACGTTTAGAAATGACGGTATCAATATGGGTCTGCATTTGCTTCTTACTTTCAACAACAGAGGCAACGACAATATGACAACGTTCATTCAGTTTCTTCAACTGTTCTGTCTTGAAATCAAAATGCTTTGCCATTTCTCGGTCAATACCACTCATATAAAGTTTTCGGCTGTCTGATTCCTCCGGAAATTTGTTTGCTATATCCAACATCTGCGGAACTTTTGAAAACATAAAGTCGTCATTTTCGATGTCTTTTCCCAGATCAGCATACATTGCTTCAACTTTCTGAACTTGTTCCTGACTACCGTTCTCCAAGAGAACCAAACGCTCTTCAGCGAGTAAATTGACCTCTTTAAGCATTTGCATCATTGAGCCTTGCATCGCCTGAAAGCCTTTGCATCGAGCTTCAATCATCACTGCTTCCAGACGAGCATTGACTTCCATCAATTCAAGCTGAGCATTTTTCACTAAATCAACACGTTCATTTTCAAGCTTCGCAACTTCTACTTTATCTGGATCATAGTTGGTCACTGTAGAGCTTGTAGAAGTGGACGTTGAATAGGAACCGCCATAGTCTCGATCTCGTCCCCCCCCACTATTTGATGAAGACTCGCTTAAAAAACTACCAACAGCACTTGCTGCACTGCTCACAAAACTACCAATTGAACTAAACAACCCCATTATATTTTTCCTTATTTCATTAATGCTTTACGCATTTTAAAAATCAATGTATTCACGTCTTTTTCACGTTGTGCTAAAGCTTCGCTGTAACTTTGAGCATCTTGTAAACATGCTGCTAAGTTTTGCTGCTGAACTTTACGTAATTCTTCACTCATGATTAAAATAACATCATCACGCTCTATAAGCTGTTCTTTGGCTAAAAAATCTGTGATTTGATTGACCACGCCTTGTTGCCAGACCTCACTAAAGCGTATTAACCAGATTTTTTGCGCCGTTGTTCTAGTATTAAAGATGATCTTTTCCAACTGTTGCATGAACTGGTGAACTAGTTTTGTTAGCTCTTGTTCTTTTTCAAGCTTCTCTTGACGGTGCCCATTCGCTTGGAAAGCATACGTCGTATGAATACCTAAACGTTTTTGTAGATAGAATTGGTCTAATCCTGATTGATACTGTTCAATACATGGCAATACATCAAGTACAGTTTGTTCATCTATAATTTTATTCAAGCCCGCATCTAACAATGGCTGAATCTGTTTTAAAAGGGATAACCGTTCACTACGCCATTCAGCAAACCACTTCGTGATTTCTTCAGCTTCAATGCTATTGTCTAGACCTAGCTGTATTAAGTCTTGCTGATATTTATCAATTAGAATGAAATATTCTTCTGCTGATTTGCGTAGAGCACCTACAACTGTTTTCACAAAATCGAGTGATTCATCCAACCATTCCATTTCTTTTAATGTCTTGGTACACAGTGTTGCTGTGTGTTCAGCAAGCAATTGAAAGCTTGGACGTACTTGTTGTTCAAGCTTTGCTAGTCCAAGCAATGTATTGGTTTGCTCTAAATTGAGAGAAATCTGCTGAGATTCTGAAAATAAATTAATTAAGTTTGAACGTAACGGCGTTAAGCCTATATCAAGACGTTTTTTTAGCTGTTGTAATTGCGATTCAAATAACTGCTTTTCTTCAGCAGTCACATTCATACTTACAGTTATCTTTTTATTTAGCTCCTGCTTTAATTCAAGGGCAGTATTCATTAGATCTAGATTGTCATTTTCCCATTCATCAATTTTACCTAAAAGACTATTCAGCCATTTTTGTGCAGAAAGACTGTACTGCCACACAGATTTATTGATTTCATCAATATTATAGTTTTGTATTTCAACAAGAAAGTTATAAGGCACTTTACCCACATTTGATACCGCCGCATTTGACAGATCATCATAAGTTAGACCAAGACCCAAAAGTTTTTTCTCTAATTGTCTTTTTTCATAGTAAATTTCAAAAATACTATTGTACTCATCACATTGTTTCTTAGCTATATTGAATCTGTTCTGATAATCATCATTGGATTCATTGTGAAACTGATCCAAGAAGGGCTCAAAAATCGGCATCCATCCTTTATCTATAAAGAAATTCAAAATTATTTTGCTTTTTTCCTTTCCGATCATACTCGGATGATCTGGTAATAATTTTGGATTATTCAATACCCTCAGTACAGGGAATACACTATGGTTTAAGTAATTCTGATAATTTCCTGTGACATACCAAGAAAAAGAATCATTTGTGCTGAAGCCTGTTATATAGTTAATCTTTTTTAATTGGCCTAATTTATCTATATGCTTTGAAATAAATATTCCAGTCGCCTTAGATCCTCTAAATTTTTTTGGATAGTCAAATTTTAAATTATGTGAGCCTTGTTTAAAAAAATATGAACCTTTAGTTCTATCAGTTTTCTCATCATAATAAAAAATCTCAGATAAAATTTCCCATCGCCCTTTTTCAATATCGTTAGGTCCATAAGATTTTTTTACCTCGTTCCATTCACGATAGGCAACATGTTTAACGTGGTTAAAATTTGGAAATAAAAAACCAGTTCTACGATCAAATACAACAAATGGCTTATTTTTAAAAGTAAACCAATTCTGCTCTTCTATAGCCTCATATAAAGTATCCTCTACATCACCATAGGCAAATAGTTTCTGATTTACTTCGATCAACTGCACTTTTAATCCATTTATTTCTTTTTGATCGTCATATTTGATTTTAGAAACTGTATTCACATTACCCCCTAACATTTAAACTATTTTTTAAAAACTCTTCTGTTCTTTATTCACCGACCCATCATAAATAACCCGAATCGCGGATAAGAAATTGACTTGAAAAATAAGAGGACTAGAGCCATCAGTTGAGTTACCACACCAAACTCACAACTCTAGTCCTGATGTTCAATAGTACCGAATTATTTTGCGTAATTGATGATTTTTTCTTAAATTTGAAGCAACTTATTGGGAGTTTCTCAAACAAAACCGTGATTCCCTAAGAATCAGAACTGCTCAACTTACAATTTCAGAAATCTGATTTATTGCCATTTGGTACAAATGCTCTCATTTCAATAATTTCACAGCCTTTTCACCTGGTTAAAAGAAGATAAAAGCCATTTATTTAAGTACTCGTCTTGCTATCAAAGGATGATTCATCTGATCAAAAGGCATGAATTAGCACTGCATGCCCTACATGTGGCACTGATGAAAGGCCAAAGTACACAATATTTATGGATTGATTCAACAACTCTGCCAGTTTGTAAAAATCAACGTATTCAGCGTCATAAATCATTAGTCCAAATTGCATCACGTGGTAGGAGCTAAATGGGCTGGTTTTATGGCTGTAAATTACATATTGCGATGAACCAATTTAGTGAAATTGCCTGTTCTGCTTTATCGAATGTGATGTGGGTCTAGGATTTTAGACCAGGCCTATAAGTGATAATCTACTCCCCAATAAGCATGGGAAATGCTTGTTTTTGGAGTCAATCATGACACGAAGAAAACGTCGTAATCATTCAGCAGAGTTTAAAGTTAAAGTTGCTCTGGCAGCAATTAAAGGCGACCACACACTCGCTCAACTTTCTACTCAATTCGATTTACATCAAAACCAAATCATTGATTGGAAAAATCAATTGCTTGAACAATCGTCAATATTTTTTCACGACCAACAGCACAACAAGAACCAGAGATTCACCTCAAAGCTTTACATGCCAAGATAGGACATCAGGCATTGCAAATTGATTTTTTAGAAGGTGCGCTCAGAAAAATAGGGCAGCTGAGCGTCAAAAAATGATCGATAAGACCCATCAACTTTCGGTACGACAACAATCGCAGTAGGTTGTATTACAAGCCCAAAGAGATTTCATCAACTGATTTGAGTTTGATGCGTCTGATCGATGAAATTCATCTCGACTATCCATTTATGGGCAGTCGAATGATACGAGATATGCTACAGCGTCAAGGACATCAAATAGGTCGGCGTAAAGTCCGACGTTTAATGCGCTTGATGGGAATACATGCCTTGTATCCAAAACCCAATACCAGTAAGCCTAATCTTGCACACCGTATTTTCCCATATCTGTTGAAAAAAATGCTCGTAGATCACTCTAATCAAGTCTGGTGTACAGATATCACGTACATTCCTATGGCTAAAGGCTTTGTCTATCTGTGTGCAGTTATAGATTGGCATAGTCGTAAAGTACTGGCTCATCGTGTATCGATCAGTATGGAAACAGACTTTTGCGTAGATGCGTTGCAAGAAGCAATTGTGAAATATGGTTGTCCTGAAGTCTTTCATACAGACCTAGGCAGTCAATTCACAAGCGAGGCATTTTTGAATGAGTTAAAATTGCGAAATATCCGTATAAGTATGGGTGGGAAAGGACGATGGATGGATAATGTGATGATTGAGCGGTTATGGCGCAGCGTGAAGCATGAGGAAGTCTATTTGAAGGCTTACGATACGGTTAAACAAGCGAAACAATCAATTGCTGAATATTTGGATTTTTATAACATGATGAGGGTGTAAATAATTCTGTGTAAATACAGTTTTAAAAATACTTGGTTACACGCTCTTCAAACATGATACTAAAGCGATTCATGGCAGCTTTCCAATTCTGAATAGGCATCGTCCATTTTTTGCTTGCTGCCATAATTGCTAAATATACCACCTTTTTCACGGAATCATCAGTTGGGAAGATTTTTCTTTTCTTGGTTGCATGGCGGATAACGCTGTTCAATGATTCAATCGCATTCGTCGTGTAAATCGCTTTGCGAATATCCATAGAGTAAGCGAAGAACGTGTTGAGATTCGACCAGTTGGCAAGCCATGACTTGCTGATTTGAGGATACTTCTCATCCCATTTTTGTCCAAATTCATCTAAAGCCTGTAAGGCTGCGTCTTCTGTAACAGCTTGATATATCTTTTTTAAATCGGCTGTGACAGCTTTGTAGTCTTTCCAACTCACATATTTAAGGTTGTTGCGTACCATGTGGATGATACACAACTGAATATGCGTATCAGGGTAAATTGTATTGATTGCATCAGGAAAGCCCTTCAGTCCATCTACGCAGGCAATCAGAATATCCTTTAAACCACGATTTTTCAGTTCTGTAAGGACTGAGAGCCAAAATTTAGAACCTTCGTTTTCTGACACCCACATACCTAATAAGTCTTTCTGTCCGTCTGTATTGACACCTAATGCTAGATACACCGCTTTGTTAATAATCGTACTATCTTGACGCACTTTCACCACGATACAATCCATATAGACAATAGGATAAAGGGCATCCAATGGTCGATTTTGCCATTCTATTACTTGTTCTTTAACTGCATCCGTCACTTTGGAAATAAGCGTTGGGGAGACGTCCGCATCGTACATTTCCTTGAATGGGCTTTGTTGCACAAAGATTTCATAACTATGTGTTTTAAAAGTTTTGATTATTTTTTGATCCAAAATTAAATTTATTTAAATCAGATGCTTACATATTTATGCAACAAAGCCTCGGTTAACTAAATTTTTTTTAGCTTGGTTAGTTATTTTGTCAACTTAACATTTCACAAAAAATTCACTATTAAATACATAATCTTTAAAAAAGTAAAAAGCTGAAATTTATAATTGTAAAAATTTAGCCGATGCTTTTAAGAAAGATTAAGTAAATCGTATCAAATATAAATTTATATAGGTGTATTCTTCAATGGCTATAGAGTTTGTTTCAAAATCAAAACTACCGACTTCATTTGGCGATTTTGAAATTATAGCGTTTCAAGACCAAAGTACTGGTGAAGAACATATCGCTCTTGCTAAAGGAATGGATACTATTTCTAATCAATCTGTACTCGTCAGAATTCATTCGGAATGCTTAACAGGTGATGCTTTTGGATCACTCAAATGTGATTGTGGTCCACAATTACACTCAACTATGAAAATGATAAATGATGCAGGTCAAGGTGTGATCTTATACTTACGCCAAGAAGGTCGCGGCATAGGACTAACCAATAAAATTCGAGCTTACGCACTTCAAGATCAAGGACATGATACTCTTGACGCCAATTTATTATTAAATTTACCAGCAGATGCTCGTAAATATGATATGTGTACCATTATGTTAGATTATTTAAAAATAAAGAATGTAAAACTCATTACAAATAATCCCCTTAAAATTAAATCTTTAACTGATTTAGGAATTAATGTTGTTGAACGTATTCCTTTAAAAGTTGGTTTAAATATCTTTAACAAAGCTTATCTAGAAACAAAGCAAAAACGCATGTCACATCTATATGATAATAGTGATTTTTAAAAGCGATCACTTTTAGAAAAAAATTCACGTATGAAGTTCCATCTCCCTCTCGGGAGAAGACTAAGATAAAATACTGTTTTATATTTAATTATGTTTTTAAAGAATACGCAAATACCTATCAAAGAAGCTGGCTTATTATTTATTTTCTCTCAGGATTTGTGAAAAAACTGTGACTTTTTCTAAAGTTGCGTTCATTCCTTTATTAAAAAAAGTGTCTACGAGCGCTGAACCGATAACAATAAGATCTACTTTATTGGCTAAGGCTTTAACATGACTTTCATTTTTGATCCCAAAGCCAATTGCAACTGGGATATTAAAAATAGGCTTGATTTCAGCAATCTTTTTCTCAAGATTAGCCAAATTTAAGTCTCCTCCTGTTAAGCCATTTTCTGCAACATGATATAAAAACCCTGTCGCGCGCGCTGAAATTTGCTCTAACCTTTCAACTGGGGTAGTCGGCGCTGTCATTGCAATTAAATGCATATTTTTTTCATTTAATTGCACCTCAAATTTTTCTCGATATCCATATGGAGCATCTAAAATCAATATTCCATCTATAAGATTTTCTGTTTCGGCGATAAGTGTCTCAAAACCATATTGCATCATCGGATTTAAATAAGTCATGAAAATTATTGGTGTCTGGTCATCATGCAGCCTGATTACTTTTACCAACTCAATGGTCTGTTTTACCGTTTGACCTGCATCTAAAGCCCGAAGATGCGCTGCCTGAATGATCTCTCCATCTGCCACTGGATCAGAAAATGGAATACCCACTTCAATAATGTCAGCCCCTGCTTGACCCAATTGGCTTAACAGACGACAACTTGCTGTAAAATTAGGATCTCCAGCAGTAAAATAACACACCAGACCGCTTCGATTTTCCAGTTTCAATTGCTCTAATTTTTGATCTAGACGATTCATGCTGTAGCTCCTGCAAGATATTTTTTGACTGTGTTTAAGTCTTTGTCACCTCTGCCACTTAAATTGACAATAATGATCTGTTTTGGCTGCATTTCTTGAGCAAGTTGAATCGCATATGCAATCGCATGGGAACTTTCAAGAGCAGGAATAATGCCCTCCTGTTCGCTTAAAAGCTGAAATGCATTTACGGCTTCTTGATCGGTTATAGTCGTATATGTAACACGTCCTGTTTCAAACAGAAAGCCATGTTCAGGGCCAATACCAGGATAATCTAAGCCAGCTGATATAGAGTGCCCCTCTAAAATCTGCCCATCTGAATCTTGTAATAAATAAGTTAAATTGCCATGCAGCACACCGACTTGACCTTTGCAAATAGAGGCGGCATGTTCACCGCTATTTGTTCCTTTTCCACCCGCCTCAACGCCAAACATTTTGACATTCAGATCTTCTAGAAAAGGATGCATCAACCCTAATGCATTTGATCCCCCACCAACGCAAGCAACTAGAGCATCAGGCAGTTTATTTTCTTTCAGGAGTATTTGGTTTCTGGCTTCTAAACCAATAATTTTCTGAAATTCTCTGACCATGGTGGGATATGGATGAGGGCCTGCACCCGTACCCAATAGGTAATAGGTTGTATCCACATGATGAATCCAGTCACGTAATGCTTCGTTCATGGCATCTTTTAAAGTCCCACGACCTTTTTGAACACTTCTGACTTCAGCACCGAGTAACTTCATACGTTCAACATTCATTTGTTGGCGCTGAATATCTGTTTCTCCCATAAAAATGGTACATTTCATCTTAAACAGCGCGCAAACCGTTGCTGTTGCAACACCATGTTGCCCAGCACCCGTTTCCGCAATGATTCTGGTTTTACCCATAAATTTGGCTAATAAGATTTGCCCTACACAATTATTGATCTTATGCGCACCCGTATGGTTCAAATCTTCTCGCTTGAAATATATTCGAGCGCCGCCTGCATAAGCTGTTAGGTTTTTTGCATAAAAAAGAGGGCTAGGACGACCAACAAAGTCCGTTAAAATCTGCTGATATTCAGCCCAAAATTCAGGTTTGTCCCGAACAGTATTAAAGGCTTGCTCTAATTCTTGAAGTGCTGGCATTAAGCTCTCTGGCATGTAGCATCCACCAAATTTACCAAAAAATCCCAAGGCATCAGGACCATTACCTATATAAGGGGTTGTCATCTCATATCTCTTTTACTATCAAAACTTGTTTGATCTTAAAATATTTTCATTTTTCTGATAATTGATATATTTTGAGCTTATGGTGTTAGAAAATTTTACAACATGAAACGCAGAACATTACCTCCGCTTAATGCTTTAAAAGCTTTCGAAGCTGTCGCCAGAAATAAAAGTTTCAGCTTAGCTGCCGAAGAATTATGTGTAACCCATAGCGCGATTAGCCATCAAATAAAGCAGTTAGAAGAATGGTTGGATAAAAAATTGTTTATTCGACATTCCTCGACCATCTCTCTGACGGCGGATGCCGAAGAATTATCGCTCGTTTGTACGCAGCTTTTTAATCGTTTAGAACAATGCGTCTTTGAGTTAACTAATAAGACATCTGAAGTAGAAGTTGTCATAGGCGCTTCTCATAGTTTTATGGCAAATTGGCTGATTCCTCGATTAGAAAAGCTCGAAGTCATTTATCCCAATATCCATATAAAATTAATGACATGTAATGATTTAAAATTGTTAGAAAAAGAGAAAGTTGACATATTTATCAATAGCATCAGTGAGCATCATCTACTTCCCAACTTTTTGAATAAATATCTGTTATTTCCCGATAACATGGGTCCTATTTGTCATCGTGAAATAAATCCTCTTCATTCCGTAAATGATCTTTTAAACTATCCATTACTTCATACCCACTCAAATAAAAGTGCATGGCATACATGGTTTGATCAGTTTCAAATAAGCTTTTCCCCAAAATCCAATGACCGTTATTTTGATAGTCTGAATTTAATGATAGAAGCTGCCGTGTCTGGGTTAGGAATTGCCATAACACCTCAAATTTTAGTAGAAAAAGAAATGTTAAATGGAAAGATCATTGCCCCTTTTGGTTTTATCTATTGTGACTATAATTTTTATGCAATGGTCAGAAAAAATAACGAAAATCGTGATGTTATGAATATCATTGATTGGTTAATGGCCGAAGAAAAAAGTTAAACATTTAATCTTTGATTTGAAAACTTCTATTCAATTGCTCATCTATAACGTCTATTTCACATTCTGTTCACGCTGTGCTGCCTAAGGTATAAACATACACTTCATACGGACACTGATGATGAGACTTGTAAAAACACTAATTGCTACAGCCTTATCCTTGCCGCTTCTGTTGTTAGCCGGATGTAAAAGTATTCCCAGTTATTCAGCCGATTACGCCCAATCCAGAAACGGTATTCAGGGGATAGCGCTGGATCAGGCTAAAGCTCAGGATATCGGCCTCCGCTTTACCTCAGCTTTTAATACTTTGGGCACACCTAAATTCGTTGAAAATGCTGGAGCAATGTATGCCGACCAGCTGTTTATTAACGATACCCTATCGCAATTTTCATCCCGTCAAAATCTGCTGGAGCACTTTCAAGGCATGAACAAACGGGTCAGCAAGGTCAGCGTCAAGCTGTTAAACGCTTCTTATCATCAGGACTCTGCCTACGTGCACTGGCATATGACCTATGATTTTAAAATGTTCGGCACGACCCGCAGTATGGACTCTTACGGTATCAGTGAAATCAAGATCAACGAAAACAACAAGATTATTTTCCAGCAGGATTTCTGGGACCCTGCGAACGGCCTGTACCGTTCCCTGCCTTATGTTGGAGGGGTCTACTCATGGCTACTGCCTTTCAAAAAATAGCGATCAGCACGGCGTTAGTGATGGGATGTGGCTTCAGTCCATGGGCCCAGGCACAAAGCCTGAATCAATGCGGCAATGGTCCGCTGATGGTGGGTCAAAAACAGGTTGGAGTGGCCAGATATTTTGCACAAAACTGTAGCCAGTCCTGGGAAAAACAAAATATACAGATGGACTTTTCCTATACCCAGAATATTCCGGAATGGGCATTTAAGCGTGCGGCCACACATTTACTGAAACGAAATGTTAAAGACGCAAAAATACATGCTCTATTCAACCCAATCACCGATTTGTATCGTCCGGTCAGATCAAGCGACCTGTACCGTTTAAAATACAACCATGCTACACAGACCCTAAGCTTATCCCTGAACCAGCAGGGTTTAGGGCAGCTTAAACATCCTCTGGCACAACAATATTTTAATATATGGCTGGGTCCCCAGCCATTTAGTGCTAAATTAAAACAGCAATTATTAAATTAGTGTCTGCCGCTATGTCGAAACATTTTATCCTGATGGTTGAAGACCATTATGAACTGGCCTCTACCCTATGCGAGTTTCTTGAAGAACATGGCTTTGTGGTTGATCATGCCCGCAATCTGAGTGCTGCTAGACAATTACTGAAACAGCAACGCTACCATATCTTGCTACTAGACATTAATTTGCCTGATGGTTCTGGTTATGAATTGTGCGAGTGGTTACGCAATGAAGAGGGGTTGGACTTACCTGTCTTGATGCTTACCGCTCGGGATACCTTGGATGACAAACTTAAAGGCTTCAATTCCGGCACGGATGATTATCTGGTCAAGCCCTTTGACTTTAACGAGCTAGTGGTTCGGGTCAAGGCCCTGATCAAACGTTCCCTGGGTGAAGTATCTAGCAGTCGTCTGCAAATTCATGACCTAATTTTGGACCCAGCAACACAACAGCTAACTCGAGCTGGGCAGAACATTGAATTGCCTCCGATTCAGTTTAAACTTTTGAAGCTACTAATGCGACATTCTCCTAAAGTACTGACCAAACAGGAAATTATGATGCAGCTTTGGGGTGACGAAGAGCCAGAAAGTGATGCTCTGCGCAGTCATATCTATAATTTACGCAAAATGGTCGATAAACCCTTTGAACAAAAGCTGATTCACACCATATCCGGGATTGGTTTAAAGATTGCTTTCGAAGATGAAGCCTAATTTAGGTACACAACGACAATCAGTCCAGTGGTCATTGCCAGGTCAACATTCTGATGAGTGCAAAGATAATATTGCCTGTCAAACAGCTCCACACGCCAACCTAGCTGTTTGCATAGCTTTTGCACCAATTGCAATCCAATGCCATGCCCTTTGATTTCCAGTTGTAGCTGCTGGCCAGACAGTTCCTGAACCTTAGAATTGTTAGGTAAAGGCATGCCGACCCCATTGTCAGCAATCAGCACTTTATTTTTTTCCAGAATCACATCAATTTCTGTGCCCTGTGAATAGTTCAGCGCATTGCGCAGAATATTACCAAACACCATTTTGGTCATGGATGGGTAAAGTTTACGCGGCTGTTCATCGAGGTCTTTTTGCAGGTCAATCTGCATGCCTTTGTTATGACTGACACTCTCTAGATCCTGCACCAGATTGTCCAGACATTCTGAAAGCATGGTCGGTTCAGCAGTTAAAGTATTGGTGGTATTGCGGGCAATGGCCAGCAAGGTATCGACCAGCAGCTGCATGTCTTCAATGGTGTTATGCAGGCGGGTAAAGGACTTGTTGTCGCCATAGCGTGCCTGACACAGCTGCACATTGCCTTTTAAAATGGTCAGTGGCGTGCGCAGCTCATGGCTAACATCTCCGGTAAATTCACGCTCACGCTGAATAAATTCGCTTAATACCTGATGATATTTTTCCAGCGCCTGCTTGAGGTATTCAGCTTCCAGATTGGAGTCGGTGCGGATGTCCTGAAAAGGCGAAGCCTGATTTTTCTGATGTTCCCAGTCGATATGTTCCAGCGCATTGGCCAACCGGGTAATCGGGGAAAAATAACGTCGGGCCCGACGGTTCCACCACCACAATACGCTATATAGCACAAACAGGCTGACCATCAGCGGTGCCAGACCAAACAGCCAGACCAGCTTGTTGACGTTGCTTTCGCCAAACACCAGCAGCACATGCTGTCCGTCTTTTTCACCATACACGGTCATGCGCTCCTTGCCATCGACAAAATGCCGGTTCACCCCTTGCTCAAGCTGCATGTGGCGAAATTGGACTGGCGGCACATCGCTCCAGCGGTAACCATACAGGTTTTTGGTGTCGGGCAGTTCAGCAGCTGGATTACGTTCCAGCCGCTGCCAGTAGTGTGACATTTCCTGTTCTAGCGCAGTTCTGAGCAGGGAACCCTTGATTACCCAAGCACTACAGCCAATCCCGATCACCACAGACAGGGCAATGAATCCGATTTGCAGCCAGTAATAGCGGTTAAACACCTCACCCAGAGGATGATCGTGTTTGTCCCTGAACAGCTTTAACATTGGTGCATTCCCCGCTGGCCCATCCGATTCGCCATTCAATTATACGGTTTTCTTTTTAAACAGAAAGTGACCGATCACCCACTCGCGTCCATGCTCATAACCGAACAGCTCGGCACAGGCCATAAAGAAAATCCGCCAGCGTTGCCACCAGATGGCGGCATCTGCACCATAGGTCTGTTCAAACAGGGGCTGCAGCTCGACCTGTTTCCGGTCCATGTTCTCCAGCCAGGCATTTGCGGTGCGTTCATACTGCGTGCCGGCCCATTGCCAGTGCTGCTCTAATTGCAAATGCTGCTGGAAATGCAGAAAGGTCGAAGCTGCCGGCATCAGTCCGCCACTAAAGAAATATCTCGACATCCAGTCGAATTCATTTTTCACTTCAAACGGATAATGCAGGAAACGGTGACAGAAAATATGGCACCAGAGCAGACCATCCGCTTTCAGCCAGCTGCTGATATTTTCAAACAGTTTCTGGTAATTACGTACGTGTTCAAACATTTCCACCGAAACCACGCGGTCAAAGGACGCGGGTTCCAGTTGCAGCACATTGACGTCGCAGGTGATCACCGTCAGGTTCTGCAGTTTTTTCAGACGCGCCTGTTCCTGAATATACTGGCGCTGGGTCGAGGAATTCGACACCACCGTGATACGGGCCTTGGGATAATGCTCGGCCATATACAGACTCAAAGATCCCCAGCCACAGCCAATTTCCAGAATATCCTGTCCATCTTTTAACTGTGCACGCTGGCAATAGCTGGCCAGTGCCGCTTCTTCCGCCTGATCCAGCGTGGTATGAGTATGTTCAAACAGGCTGGCACTGTATTTCAGACGCTTGCCCAGTACTGCCTGGAAAAATGCGGTGGGCAGTTCATAGTGCTGTTCATTGGCCTTGTCGGTCTCGATGGCAATCTCGCTGTTTTTCAGCATATGCAGCACATCCATATAGCGCCGGGCTGCCAGTGCCGGGTCAAAGCGTCCTTCCTGTGCCAGACGTTTTTTGCTTAGGCTGCGAATGCCGGCGCGAATGACCGAATCGGGCAGCTTGCCGCTTTCGACCAGTTTTAAAGATTGTTGAATCATAAAGTCCATGTATTTACCTACTGTTTGGGTGGCCACGGAATAAACATTGAAGTTCGTCGTTGATAGTCTTTATAGTTGTCGCCGCGATGTGCCAGCGCCTGTTGTTCACTAAAGGGAATCCCGGTGATGTAGTACAGAAACAGCCACATCAGCAGCGGATAAATCCATAATCCATAGGCACCTGCTGCCAGACCAAGGACCGGATAGGCAAACCAGTGCAGCCATTCAAAGAAATAATTGGGATGGCGCGAATATTTCCACAAACCCTGATCCATGGTTTTACCTTGATTCTGTGGATCTAGCTTAAAACGGTAAAGTTGCTGATCGGCAGTGCTTTCGCCTATCAAAGCGGATAGCATGATCATGCCCGCCACAATCACAGTGACCAAAGTCCAGTCATTCCATTGCTCGGTCGAGATACTTAACAGCTTCAGCATTGGGTAAGAAAACAGTAGAGCCAATCCTGCCTGAAATATAAAAAACACCAGAAAACCAAGATGCTGATACTCCCCCATCGCTCGGCGCATGTTGGCATAACGCGTGTCTTCTTGGGTTTCACTGGCATAGCGCCGTAACAGATGCCAAGTCAGCCGTGAAAACCAGATCCCACTCGCCAGTCCCAGAAATAAGCGAACCAACATCGGTGCACTGTCAATCGCCCAAGCGGCAATAATCACATTGAGTGCAATACTGAAACTCCACGCTACATCGACCAGTCCGGCACGCTGGTTATAGGTCACCAGCAGCCAGCTACACAGCATAATGAAGACATTCAGCACCAGTAAATTCAGCAGCATGTCAACCCTCCTGCTTTATCTTGGCTTAGTAGGCACTGGCTTCGAACAGCAGATGTACATCACTGATCACGCCTTCGCGGAAGCCACCTTCGCAATAACACAGATAAAAATCCCACATGCGGATAAAACGCTCATCAAAGCCAAGCCCAAGTACCTGATCATGCTGCTGCAAGAAACGCTGACGCCAACACTTCAGGGTTTGTGCATAGCTTTGACCAATATCTTCCAGATGTTTGAGACGAAGTTTTTGCTCAGAAGCCGTTTGCGTCATAACACTGATACATGGAATAAAACTACCGGGGAAAATATAACGCTTGATGTAATCCACCGTATTTAAAGCTTTAATATAGCGTGCATCTTCAATCGTAATCGCCTGTATCAAGGCCAGACCATTCGGCTTGAGGAGCTCGCGGCATTTTCGGAAATAAGTTGATAAATATTGCTCACCAACTGCTTCAATCATTTCAATGGACACCAATTTGTCGTATTTACCCTCGAGTAAACGGTAGTCCTGAAGCTGTACAGACACCCGATGAGACAGCCCTGCTTCAGCAACTCGGGCGAGTGCTTCATCGTACTGAGCTTTGGAAATGGTAATGGTAGTCACCCTACAGCCATAATGCTGAGCCGCATAAATGGCAAAACCGCCCCAGCCGCTGCCAATTTCAACCAAATGATCCATCGGTTTGAGTTGCAGTTTCTGGCAAATCAGTTCTTTTTTATAATCCGAAGCCTGTTCCAGGGTCATGCCCGGCTCTTTAAACACCGCACTGGAATACATCATGCTGGAATCTAGGAACAGCTTGAAAAAGTCATTGCTCAGGTCATAATGCTCGGCAATATTTTTGCGGCTGCCATCAATCGAATTCTTGCGCGATTTATACCAGACCTTTAACAGTAACTGGCTGGCTTTGGCCACTGCATTCTGATTCATCTGGTCCAGCACATCGCGGTTACGTGCCAAAATGCGGATCACATCGACCAGATCTTCACTGCTCCAGTAGCCACGGATAAAACCTTCGGCAGCACCCAGTACACCATTACGGAACAGCAGATCCATCAGACGAACATCATGCACCTGTATCACCGCCTGTAAATCGCTATTTTCCCCGACAGCCCCGTTCCAGACGCCTTTAAAAATCAGCTGACCATGGCGTAATTTCAGCAGGTGGCGCAGTACCACCGGCAGTGTGCTTTGCTCTCCCATGAATAGTGTCTTCATCGCAATGTGTTTCCTTTTTCTTTTTTAGGATGTCGGTAAAATGGAACTTTCTTTTTCCATAAACGAAAGGCGTGCAGATAAATTCCGCTGACCATCCTGAAGGGTTCAAGAACTTTCATTACAGCATAGCGATGCTGCTGTGAAGGAACCGTGATGGCCTGCAAGGAAAATTTCAGGGTGGCATCGAATTGCAAGATTCCCTGCTCAAACAGCTGCATATGAATCACGTTCTGCCGATCCGAAAAGCTGAAGCGCCAGCGATAATCCAGCCCCATCGGCATGAACGGCGACACATGAAAGGCCTTTTTAAAGTCAAACTGGTGACTCTGGTACGGCGCATGTTCGTCTGCATTGTTCCGGCAGTCGTGAATGTAGACCTGTCGTTCATTCCACGGTGTGTTGGTGATTTCACTCAGCACAAAGAGCAACTGGTCGGTGGCACCAAAGACCAGATAAAACACTACGGAATTGAAACGGAAACCCAGTGTGCGCGGCAAGGCCAGCACCCGGATGGAAGCGGCATGCGGTAACAGATAGTTTTCCCGCTTGATTAGCAGGCGTGCAACTTTCTGCCGGATTGAACCACATTCCATGCTCAGAAAATCGCGCTCATCCAGGGTCAGAAAATTCCAGCGGCTGGAAGACCAGAGCCAGGATTTACCGGTAAAGGTCGCGAGCTGATCCGGATCAAACCATAGATAGGTTAGCTGGGTCTCAAAAGCATGGGCTTTGGGCAAATAACGTCGGTGCCGGATTTCGGCAGAGGCAATCGCCAGTGGATACATCTGCATCATGTGCTCCTAGGCGGCCTGTTCGGCCTGTTTCAATAGCTGATCGACTACCCATGATGCGCTACGCGCCCCATCCTCATGAAAGCCCCAGCCCCAGTAAGCACCACAGTATGAAGTGCGGTTTTGGCCGTTGACCTCGACCCAGCGTTGCTGTGCTTCAATCGCCGGGGCATCAAACACTGGATGACGGTAATGTCGTTCTACCCAGACTTTTTTCGGATTCAGGGCAAAATTAGGATTCAGGGTGGCAAAGACTTGGGTTTTGCAGTTCAGGTTCTGCAACTGGTTCATCCAGTAGCTAAAGCCATAATGTGTGCCACTGTGCTGGAATGGCGTCTGTTCAGTGGCCTGAGTCGGCGTGACGTGTACATGCCAGCTGGCCCACTGGCGACGGGATTTGGGCATGATAGAGGTATCGGAATGTACCACCATGCGGTTATCCTGATAGCGGAACTTGCCTAGCACGTCCAGCTCCTGCGCGGTCGGGTCTTTCAGCAGTTCCAGGCTGTCATCGGCGTGGTTGGCGAAAATCACCCAGTCAAAACGCTCGCTACCTTGTTGGGTTTCAATCAGTACATCATTGGCGCTGCGAGACACCTGATGCACAGCAGTTTTACGGAAGGTGATATTGCACTGGGCTTGAATGGCACGAACGTAGCGAGCTGATCCACCCTTGACCGTCAGCCATAAAGGACGGTCTTTGAGCTGCAACATGCGATGATGCTGGAAAAAGCTCACCACAAATTTATAGGGAATCTGTCCGGCCTGTTCCACCGGACAGGACCACAGCGCTCCACACATCGGATAGAGATGTTCATGACGGAAGGCATCGCTATAACCATGGTGATTTAAATACTCATCAATACTTAGCTGTGCATCGACCTGTCCCACATCCAGATCTTTATTGGCCGCATAGAAACGGAACAGATCCGACAACATCGCGCGAAAATCTGCATTAAAAAAGTTTTGAGGTCGGAACAATAACGAGAATTTTTTTGAAGGATTGTACTGTAAGCCACTGACCTGATTATTCACCGAAAAGCCCATGTCACTGCTTTGCGATTGAATCCCAAGTTCTTTTAGCATGGCGCAGAACAGCGGATAGTTATGCTCGTTAAACACAATAAAGCCACTGTCCACCGCAACCTGTTCACCATCGATATTCAGCTGATGGGTATCGGTATGACCACCAAAGTAGTTATTCTTTTCAAAGACTGTGACTTCATGCGCTTTGCTGAGTTTCCAGGCAGCATACAGACCGGAAATACCTGAACCAATAATTGCAATTTTCATGGTGATTCCTTTGAATGAATAGTCGGAGTGCCAGTCTTGGCAGCTTTTTTCTGTTTTCGAGCCCGGGCAATTTTACTGACGTCATAGACACGTGCCGGAATGGGCTTGAGTCCCCAGACCAGCCCGAACAAAGACATGAGTTTCAGCAGGTAATAGGTCACATCAATCTGCCACCAGTAAAAACCCTGCCGGGTACTGCCGGCATAATAATGGTGATTGTTGTGCCAGCCTTCGCCCAAGGTAATGATCGACAGGAATAAATTGTTGCGGCTGTGATCATCCGTGTCAAAATCTCGGCTGCCATAATGATGCGCCAGTGAATTGATACACAAGGTGGCATGGATCAGTAACACGGTAGACACGACAAAGCCCCACACTAGCAATTGCAGGCCTGATGTACCAAGTTGCGGCCAGGTGATGGCCACCCACTCCCCGAGTGCATAAATTCCTCCCGCGGTCAGCAGCACCACAATTAAACTGAAGCGGTCCAGCCAGATCAGTTCCGGATATTTCAGCCAGTCCTTGATCACTTCTTTACGCGTGGCAAAATTATATTCATTTAAAAACCAGCCGACATGGCTGTACCAAAAACCATGTGTTGAGGAGTGTGGATCTTGTAGTGTATCGGTATAGCGGTGGTGATAACGGTGATGGGCCGCCCACCAGAGCGGGCCACGCTGCGCACTCATGGTACCCATCAACACAAACAGGAACTGTACCGGACGCGAAGTCTGAAAAGTTTTATGTGACAGATAACGATGAAAAAAAGCGGTGATGGAAAACATGCGGATCAGGTAGAACAGCAGCATAAAGCCAATCGCAAACCACGACACTCCCACCCAGAACACGGCGAGACAGGCTAGATGTAATAGAATAAAGGGTAAAATCCTCAGCCACTGAATCTTGCTGTTTTCAGCCGTCAGTGTTTCGGGCGCTGTGGGTGTAGACCAGCTGTCTATCCATCGCATCAGACTTTTCAACATGGACTCATCCTATTTTCAAGCGATTGTCTTTATTCTATTTGATGAGTGTAATCAGTCAGATATGAATTTTATGTGAAATGAAATAAAAAAAGCCGAACTGTGTAGAGAGAGTGGTCAGTTCGGCAAAAGGGTAACAGATTAATGAGGCAATTTGATCAGTTTTGTGATGTCATAACCATAATATTTTGCTGTATCCAGATAGGACTGATAAGTGGCTTGATCCAGTTGCGGTTCACGTGACAAAATCCATAGGTATTTGGTACTCGGTCCACCGACCAGCGCCACTTTATATTCTGGGTCTACTCGTAATACCCAGTAATGCCCTTTGGTAAACGGAATCCATCTTAAACCTGGCGGCAAAAAGCTGACTTTCAGTTTGCTGTTGCCCTGATTTTGCGGATAGGCCACCCCTTCAGAGCTTATCATTTCACCATTTTCAATCCGGCAGCTATTTAAGACGTCCATGGTCTGATCGGCATTGACAGTGTATTGTGCCGAGATATTCGATACGCATTTACGCTGAAAATACATCGGTAAATGCGCAATTTCATACCATTTACCAGCATACTTCTGGATATCAACCTGATCGACTGCCTGAGGTGGAACCGTTTCAGCTTGCGTAGTAAAGCTTAAGCTGATTATCGCCAGCGTTGTCGCTGCCAAAACAGACTTGAATAGCATCTTCATTTTTTAGCCTTGTTTGATTTTAGGCTTAAGATAACTCAACAGCATGTGAACAAAGCGTGAAGACGAAATGATGTGATTCAGGAGGCGTGCTGCTAAAAAAGTCCTAGACTGGTTTCCGGGTTAAAGCCATTCTTTGCTGTCATCTGCCACAGGGGTACCATGCATCACATGCTGAATCATGGCATAGGCAATACTGCCCTTGAACGGAATTTCGGGTAACTGATCAAATTTGAAAAACTGCGCATCGCTCAGTTCATTTTCCTGAATTTGAATGTCCCCTGTATGATATTCCGCCTTGAAGGCCATCATCAGATTGCTGGGAAACGGCCACGGCTGGCTGGCCAGATATTGAATGTTTTTGATCTGCAGCCCAACTTCTTCTAGGGTTTCACGGCGGACTGCCTCTTCCAGGGTTTCTCCGACTTCAACAAAGCCGGCAATCAGACTGTACATTTGGGTTTTATTGCGGGCATTTTTTGCCAGCAGAATTTCATCTTCGCCCCGGGTAATGATGGTAATCACACAGGAATTCACCCGTGGATACTGGTTATAGCCACAGGATGGACAGACCATGGCATACTGGCTGGCGTGTTGCTGGGTGGCATGGCCGCATTTACTGCAAAAGCGGTGGTTACGGCGCCATTCCAGTAACTGTACCGCACGGCTGGCCTCTTCAAATTGTGGTCTGTTCCAGACTTGCACTAGTTGTCGGATCGGAACCAGCTGATAACCTTCAGGCACCGGTTCGTCTTCTTTCAGGTCACGAGCAATGATCTCGCCATTTTCCGTCAAGTTCAAGTCGTGCTGCAGTTTGGCTACCTGCGGCAACTGAAAATGCTCATCCACCAATAATTGCTGCTGTCTAAAAATATACGCTTTTGAATGCATGCTCGTGAGAATTCCCTGATTAAAAAAATCCCATACTGGGGATGTATGGGACAAAACTAAGGAAGCTTACATGGAGTAACTTCTAGCCAGATACTAGGTGCACGCCACCTAAATTACAAGCATAATAATTTGTATCTTTTTGATTAAAATCACATAATTTTCACACCAATTATGAACTCAGAAATCATGCAAAGTAAGTTTCATCAACTGGCTTTAGCATTGTAGAGATGAACAGTCTTTTATTGCAGCAATTATGATTCCTATGCGATGTCAGAGGATCATCTGGTCGAGTTGAATTGGCTCAACATGTGGGTTGATTTTTATTTTCACAAAAAATTGAACTGGCTGGCTATAGACTAGGCTATCTTTGATCGGGTCTGGAAAGGCTATGCGTTTCGGTTTAATTCTGGGTGACCAACTTCATCATCAGCTCGCTACGCTTAAAGCGCTGGACCGTACCCGGGATGTGATCCTGATGGCCGAAGTGGTTGAGGAAGCGACTTATGTCGCCCATCATCCGCAGAAAATTGCCCTGATTTTTAGCGCGATGCGGCATTTTGCCAAAGAGCTCAAAGCGAAAGGCTGGCGTGTACGTTACCATGCCTTTCAGTCCGGCAGTCCGATTCGTAGCCTGCTGGATTTCGTACAGGCACAGCAACTGCTCTTCCCCGTCACAGAATTGGTAATGACCCGATGCGGGGAATACCGCCTGCAGCAGCAGATTGAACAGCACTGGAGCCAGCAGCTGCAACTGCCGGTACAATGTCTGGATGACGATCGTTTTTTCTGTAGCCCGGAACAGTTCCGGCACTGGGCCAGCCGTTACCAGACGTTGCGCATGGAATATTTTTACCGGGAAATGCGTAAACAGACCGGTTATTTGATGCAGAGACAGCAGCCACTTGGACAACAGTGGAACTATGACAGCGCCAATCGCAAGGCATGGTCAGGCACTCCACCATTGCCTCCAACACTTCATTTTGAACGCGATCAGATTGATCTGGATGTACTGGAACTGGTTGAGCGCGAGTTTCCGCTTCACGCTGGCAGCCTTGACAACTTCCGCTGGGCCACCACACGTAGCAATGCTCTGCTTGCACTGGAGCATTTCACTACCCACAGTTTGCCGCATTTTGGAGATTATCAGGATGCCATGGTTCAGGGTGCAGACATGCTGTTTCACAGCCTGCTCTCGCCTTATCTAAATTGTGGTCTGTTACTGCCCAAAGAAGTCTGTGATGCGGCAGAAGCTGCCTACTATGACGGTCATGCACCACTGAATGCAGTGGAAGGTTTTATCAGGCAGATCCTCGGCTGGCGCGAATATGTCCGCGGAATTTACTGGCTGTACATGCCGGAGTATGCCAGCCGCAATGCGCTACAGTACTCAACACCGTTGCCACAATTTTACTGGACTGGCCGCACTCAGATGAACTGCATGGCTGAGTGTTTCCGTAATACTTTTCAGCATGCGTATGCACATCATATTCAGCGTTTGATGGTGACTGGAAATTTTGCCTTATTAACTGGTGTAGACCCGCAGCAGATTAGCGAGTGGTATCTGGCAGTATATGCCGACGCCTATGAATGGGTAGAACTACCGAACACCTTGGGCATGGTAATGCATGCCGATGGCGGGTTGATGGCCAGCAAACCCTATGCCGCTTCAGGCAATTATATCCATAAGATGTCGGATTACTGCAAGCACTGTAGCTACAATGTCAAAACCCGTACCGAACCAGACAGCTGTCCTTTCAACAGCCTGTACTGGTATTTCATGATCCGGCATGAAGCGACATTCCGTACTCATCCACGTATGTGCATGATCTATCGACAGCTGGACAAGCTTAAAGATCGGCCTCAGATTATCAGCCATGCCCAGCAACTTCTTAGCCGGATTGATGAGTTATAAACCATGAAAAAACAGCATTTTCCTGAAAAAATCTGTATGCACTGTTTGCGTCCTTTTACTTGGCGCAAAAAATGGCAACGCTGCTGGGAGGAAGTCAGATACTGTTCTGAACGATGTAAACGTGAGTCCAGACAGCGGTCAAAATCAAACGCTTAGAAACGCTTGTATTGCCGTGAACAATAGGCCCGTATCACGTCGGGTGAACGCAGTTGCAGATGTTTGGTTTTTCGGCCGGTGACGCGTCCACGCCACATTTTAAAACTCGATGCTTTCATATTTTGCCGCATCAAGCGGATCACCGCCGCTTCATTTAAACCATACTCACATAAAATAGCTTCAAAAGGAGTTCTATCTTCCCAAGCCATTTCTATAATTCTGGATAAGTCCTCTTCAGAAAATTGATTCATACCATTCTCGTTTTTAATCATCACGAAGCGTCAATAAGCTTTATCGACTTTAATCTGACTAAAAGAATAACAATACAATCATGAATTTTTTGTGATTTTTCTCTAGTTTACGGACTCAGCACGAATAAAAGGGCTAGTTAAACTAGCCCTGTTAAGTCTTAGTTACCTCTATAAGTCGAATATCCATAAGGACTTAAAAGTAGAGGAATATGATAATGGCTGACACTTCCATCTACCTTAAAAATTACAGGAACTTCAGGAAAGAAAGTATCTTGCTTATTTTTTTTAAACCAGTCCTCAGTTTTAAAAGTAACTTTATAAATACCGGCTTCAAGCTTCTGATTTTCAGGAAACAATCCAGTAATACGGCCATTAGGACCAGTATATTGCTGATTTAACTTCACCCATTTATTCCCAGTACTTTTTTCGAGTACCACTTCGACTTGAGCTGAGGGTAGACCATTTTCTAGATTCAACACATGCACACTTAAAGGGTTAGTTTGTGCGAAAGTCATTGAGGTCAACAATAGTGTTGAAAGTGGCAATAATTTTTTAAACATGATGAATTCCTTAAGGATTGAAAATAGACTTAACAGCTGTTTCAGCGCAGTAATGGTCATTTTTTGCACCCCCTGCTCCGGCAACGCCAATGGCACCGACCACCTGATTTTCATAACGCACAGGTAGGCCGCCACCCAACAGCAGTAGATTAGATAAGGTGGTTAAATTTTTTGCATCCTTGTTTTCATTGGCATTTTGACTTAACAACATAGTCGCCGTTTTGGTCGATAAGGCGGTATAGGCTTTCTTTTCAGCTGCGCCCAAATTATGCGGTCCGACAGTTTCATGCCTGTTTGCCATTAACGTATTTCCGCCCCGATCCACCACCACCACAGCGATATTGTGCTGTATTTTTTGACACGCAGTCACCGCAGCATCCGTAAGAGTTCGTGCTGACTGAGAATCAAGTGAATAAACTTGATTGAATTGAACGGATTGTGCAAAAGTACTGCTACTCATCAGCATTACTGTTGCAATAAGCCCTTTGAGTTTGTTCATCATGATTGCCCTGAATTAAGTTTTAAAAATCTTATACAACCTGAATGATTTGAAGGATGACAATCACATTACAAAGTTGTCATCTTTAAAATGAGTCTGAACAAAATGTGTATTCTAATTATCGAAGATGAAGCGAAGATCGCCTCATATCTGGTTAAAGGGTTAAATGAATCTGGCTATGAGGCGCAATGCGTCCATTCAGGACTAGAAGGTTTGGAAAAGTTAAAGATGCATGCATATAGCCTAGTCATATTAGATGTAATGTTGCCCGATATTGATGGCTGGGCAGTCCTGAAAGTCTTGCGACAATTTTCCCAAATTCCGGTCATTTTTCTTACAGCAAAAGATCAGGTGATTGATCGGGTCAAAGGTTTGGAACTGGGCGCCGATGATTATCTGGCCAAGCCTTTTTCTTATATTGAATTACTGGCCCGAATTAAAAGTCTACTTAGGCGCCAGCAGTATGCACAGGAAAACCAATTAGAAATTGCCAATCTGAAATTGGATTTGATCCATCATAAAGTCTGGCGTAACGAGCAGTCGATAGAACTCAGTAGAAAAGAATTCAACCTTTTGCGCTTTCTGCTGCGCCATCCGAATGAAATTATTACGCGCAGGCAAATAGCTTCTGAAGTCTGGCAGATCAATTTTGATACCGATACCAATTTTATTGATGTAGCGGTAAGGCGTTTACGTAGTAAAATTGATGAGGGACATGATATAAAGTTAATTCATACTGTTCGCGGTTTGGGCTATAAAATTTCGGCAGAGAAATAATGTTGAAACCGATTCGTTCGCTAGAACTCCGATTAACACTCTTGGTTACAGGGTGTGCTGCAATGGTCTTGTGCGGTGTAGCATTTATGACCTATCTGGGTATCAACCAGATTTTAATTGCTCAGCAAGATAGGGCTTTGATTGAGCGAATTGAGCGACTGGAAATATTACTACAAGACAGTAGCAATATTGAACAGATTATCGCTCGCCCGAAGCTGTATCAAAACATGTTGGGAAATCAGGATAATTTGTTTTTATTGATTCAGGGTGATCAGGCGCTGATCAGCATTAATCCTCTTGGCATTCCTCTACCTGAATTTACCCATCAGCCCCAAATTCAATTCCAAGATTTATCGGCGCATGCTTATCCCACCCGCATTGCCTGGAAAACTATTCAAATTAATCGCCAGCCGTATCTGTTAATTGCAGGCAAACAGTGGTCTGAACGTTTAGGCATCATTGCACCTTTTCAAAAGAGCCTTGTCATTTATGTTTTCACAGGTATCTTGGCGATTTTCATCCTTTGTGCTATTGCTAGCCATCTGGGATTAAAAGTATTAAGAACCCTGCGAGAACAAACCCATGCGATAAATATTCAGCAACTTGAACAGCGACTCAATCTGCCCTATCCCCCTCAAGAGATTGCACAACTAGCCTCCGATATCAATGCCATGCTCGACCGTATTGAGCTGGGATATAGCCAGCTGAATCGTTTTTCAGAAGACATTGCGCATGAATTTAGAACACCATTGAATAATTTAATAGGACAAACCGAAATTTTACTCATGAGTGAACGCAGTCCCGTACAATATCAGGAAGTGCTGATTTCCAACCTAGAGGACTATCAACGCTTAAAAAGAATGATTGACAGCATGTTATTTCTGGCACGTGCAGATGCGCAGAAGGTTTGCTTAAACAGACAAAAAATCCAACTTCAATCCTTTATAGAAAATATCTTCAGCATTTTTGAGTATCAAGCCGAAGAACAACACTGCAATTTTGTTTTAAAGCTTGAGGCAACTGAGCTATTGGCAGATCCAGAACAGTTACAACAAGCTCTGTATAATCTGCTCTCCAATGCCCTGATTCATGGCGGCAAGCACCGGACTATTTATGTGCATAGCTATCGAAAGATCATCAACAAACTGCCTATGATTGCGCTATCGGTCGTGACCAGTGGTTTAGAAATTGCCCTGGAACATTTGCCGCATATCTTTGAGCGATTTTATCAATGCAGTTCCAGTAGACAAAGTTATCATCAAACAGGTGGTTTGGGACTATCCATTGTGGCATCTATTATGACGCTTCATCAAGGGATGTATCAGGCGATTAATAGCGCAGAAGGTATATGCTTTGAACTGCTTTTCCCAGATACGTGATTCACATTCACACTGAGCTTATATCATTTTTTGGAATCACTCTGAATTCTCCCATCCACCAAATTAATGGTTCGATCACAGGTTGCCGATAATCTAGGATCATGAGTCACCAATAATACTGCACAGCCATGTTCGCGATGAACTTTACGAAATAATTCAAACATTTCCGCAGCAGTTTGAGTATCAAGATTACCTGTCGGTTCATCGGCCAACAATAGTGCAGGCTGAGTAATCAGTGCACGTGCAATCGCTATGCGTTGCTGTTGCCCTCCAGAAAGCTCATTGGGTTTACGGTCAGCGAACTTATCTAACCCTACAGCGGCCAATAATTCATGGGCATATTGCAACGCAGATTGATCTGGCTTACCTTGCTTCAGCATTAATGGCATAAGCACATTATTTAAGGCAGTAAAGGCCTGTATAAGATGATGGAATTGAAACACAAAAC
This sequence comes from Acinetobacter sp. YH12135, assembly GCF_013418565.1. Taxonomy (NCBI): domain Bacteria; kingdom Pseudomonadati; phylum Pseudomonadota; class Gammaproteobacteria; order Moraxellales; family Moraxellaceae; genus Acinetobacter; species Acinetobacter sp. YH12135. The sequence goes on along the minus strand of NZ_VPBU01000011.1, from coordinate 27,403 downwards.
CTATACTGTTGCCACGTAATGCTGTCCGAGCCATATCATCCATACGACTTGTTGCCTGACCCAACAAGTACAACTCACCACAGCTAGGCTGATCTAATAAGCCAAGAATATTCAGTAAAGTACTTTTGCCTGAACCAGAAGGACCAATTAATGCAGCAAAGTCATTCCGTTGAATACACAGGTCAATTCCATGTAATACCTCCACTTCATTAGGTTGCCCAACATTATAGGACTTTCGCAATGCTTCTAAACGTAGTACTTCCTCAGATGAATCAGACATGACGAATTGCCTCCACAGGATCGAGTGCAGCAGCCCGACGGGATGGTATTGCAGCAGCCAAAACTCCCGTTAAAGTCGCCAAGAATAATGCTGACAAGATAAGCTTGATTGAAATCGAAATATAAAACAAGCCGGGACCAAACTGATTAAATCCCCAAATTAGACAATAACTGACAACACTACCAAGCATCGAACCAAGCAGACCAAAAATTGCTCCCTGAAATAAGAAAACTCTTAAAATTTGCGTTTGTGTAGCCCCAGTTGCACGTAAAATACCGATTTCCCGAGTCCGTTGCACCACACTCACCGACATCACACTGGCAATTCCAAAAGCGACTGAAATCCCTACAAAAACAATAATCATGTTGGTCGAAAGACTTTGAGCGGTAATCGCATTCATTAATTGAGCATTGGTTTCAATCCAGCTTTCTGCTTTTAATCCAGCCAGGCGTCCAACTTGTGAGGCAATTTGCTCCGCCTGAAAAATATCTTGGATCGTCAGATCAATCACTGTGACCCCACCAGGCAAATTAAGTAAAGATTGCGCCTGTTTCAAATCCAGATAGACATAGCGCGCATCCAATTCACGCACGCCCAGTTCAAATATTCCAGAGATATTCACCACTGCATTTTTCTGTTGCCCAGTATCTAATCTTAATTTGCTCCCGACTTGCACACCCAAATCTTTGGCTAATTGACGCCCAATTAATACATTATCCGCACTGACCCGTAATTCACCACTCACCATATATTGCTTCAACGGAATAATCTGTTGATAACGTTCAAGGTTGATACCAACCAATGCAACAGATTGAATTGCATCTCCGCGCTGTACAAATGCAGGACCAGAGACCACAGGAGAAACCGCAGTCAACACCGGTAAATGATCTAAAGTCCCAGTAATCTGCTGCCAATTATTAATAGAACGTAAGCGTTGTGCACGCTGATCTTCTAGTAACAACTGAAGTGTTCCTGCTGCTGGTGGCACAATATGATTCACCTCATCTGGTGAGAGCAAACGAATATGCGCTTGTGTCCCTAAAGTCCTTTCTACAATATTCGATTGTAAACCCTGAATTAAGGCGCTAATGAACACAATGACCGCTACCCCCACCGCGACGCCAATGGTAATCATCATCGACTGTGTGCGACCCTCTCGCAAAAAACTGATTGCGATGGTCCACTCGGTCCAAAGTCGCCTAAAAAAGTTTTTCAATCGAATTTCACCGGTAATTCATTTTTGCTATTTTTCTGATCCGTTTGACTCTGGAAAACACGTTTAGTTTTCTCTATTCGGACACGAGTTCCATCTTTAAGCACTGATTCTGCATCGGTAAGGACGTGATCACCTTCTTTCACTCCAGCTACAACTTCAGACATAACCAAACCACGTAAACCCAGTGTGATAGGATGACGTTGAATTTTTCTATCTCTTACTAAAATAACCATAGCCTTGTTGCCACTTATACTGCTTAAAGCATCATTTGGAATGACCAAGGTTCGCTCGCGCTTGTTGGTTTCAACATTTACCGATACCGTCATGTCTTGACGCAGAAAACCTGGGACTGGATCAACTGTTAATCGGACGTCTACTGTGCCACGTTGAGCATCAATACTTGGAGCAATAAAATTAATATGGGCAGGAAAAGATTGATTTGGATAGGCATCTGCAATCACTGCGGCTTTTTGTTGTAAAGCCAGCAGTGGTAAATTTCGTTCATCAAATGGCACTCGTATTTCAGTCGCACCATCCAGTGCAATAGTGAAGAGAGTCTGACTCGGTTGTACCAGATCCCCTGGCTCAACATTACGCGTTAAAATAATACCTGAAACTTCTGCACGAATTTTGGTCTTGGCAAGTTGCGCTTGTAGTGCAGCGAGTCGTTCGCGTAATTTTGTCTCTTCAACTTTATTTGGGGCAAGTGAAGCAACTTTTAATCGAGCTGATTCCAAATTATTACGGGCGAGTCTTTCTGCCTCTATCGATTTCTCCCTTTCCTCTGCTGATAATATTCCTGATTCGGTATTTCGTCTGCGTAACGCCTCTCTTTGAGCCTGTTCTAATTGTACTTTGGCATTCGCTAAATCAACTTCTGCTTGCGGGCGTCTAGTGGTTTCGAGTTCTTTTAATTCAGCTTCTGCCTGCCGCACTTGCGCTGAAATTTCATCAGATTTCAGTACTAAAAGAATATCCCCTCGAGAGACCCGATCTCCCTCTTGAACCAATCGCTCAAGAACAACCCCTGTAATTTCACTACCAATCTGAGTCCGAGATACTTTCTCTACCCGTCCTGAAGCGACAACTGTTTGAATCAATGGACTAGATACGACTTCATAACTAGGCAGCAATGGTCCTTGCCACCAGCGATATGTAGCAAAACTGACAGCTAAAACCAGTAGTATGATCATGATCCAAGGCTTATAGTGGGTAACAAGCAATTCCATTCTCCAAGCCAGATTAAAAGAAAGTTTTTTAATCGAATAATTAATTCTTAGTTAAATATATATGAAAATGGCTTTGTTGCATAAACATTCAACAGCTAATTTCCCGCTAATATATTCAAATTTAAGTAACAACTTGGGTGTGAGGTCTTCGTTTTTTCACAAGATATGCGATGAATGTCTGATTATTTGTAGTCATAAATTTAGTCCCCACTTGTTTTTAAGTGGGGACTAAATTAAGGCTTATAGTATGAATTCATAGATTTGACTTTCATCAAGAAAAGTTTTTATTTTGAACCGTACCGGGTTTGTCGGAGACTTTTTTATTTAAGTTAGGCCACCTGACCTGAACCGTACCGGGTTTGTCGGAGACTTTTTATTTAAGTTAGGCCACCTGACCTAACGGATTAATCTTATCATATAGGACTTACGCACTATTATTTAAAGATTCTCTGTGGTAGCAGATGATTTTTATCGAGAATAAAGTCATCAATGAAGCTTTTGATAATTGGTCTAAATAATTTCTTCTGCCAACGATATACATTTTCAAAGATCCGCTCAAACTGGTTCTTTTGTATCTCAACGTAGGCCATCAAGGCTGAAAAAATATGATTCAAAATCAGTTTAGATCGTCTTACCTGAAACTTTTCAATATGACAAACCTGTTTAATAACCCGGTGATATTGCTCTATTTTCCAATGACTTGAATGTAATTCATGAAAACCCTCAAAGGACAATAAATCATCTTCATCTTGATGTACAATATAAAACCTCTGCTGTTCTTTTAACTGAGTCTTAAATAATTGTACAAAGCCAAAATCTTTGAGCCAAACCACTTGACCCTGATGGAAATCTGGCAATAAACGCAGTTGAAACCATTGTCCTTTTTCTGGGGAAACCTTACGGTTACAGTCGATACCAAACATAAATCGAATACCATATTTTCTTATGGTTTTTAGATTTCCAGTCGATGAATACCAACTATCACCTGTAATAAATTGAATCTTTGCACCCCAACTGAGTACTTCACTTAACATATCCATAAAGTAATCATTCTTGGTTTTACTTTCAGATTTGTCATAAATTCGGAAATTAATTGGAATATTTTGACCATTTTGATCTGTCGCATACAAGGTAATGAGATTAATACCCTTGACGGATCGGTGGTGTTTGCCTGACCAAAAATAGCTAACTAAGTCCATATGTTGACTATATGGTTTATCTAAAACAGTATCATCAATACTGACTATAAGTTTATTATTATCAATATGTTGAATTGATTCTTGATATAGGTCGTGAGGTGTGTAGTCTTCACGCTCTAGAAAGCGATTTACACTATCATGCGAGATATTATAAGTCTCGGCAAGTTGTGTGCAGCTAATAGAGTTCGGTTCTGTCATGAGAAAGCCCATATAAATGGGTAATGTACAAGTTGCTGTAGAAGCATGTTTAATTCGTCTGATCACAGATACTTTATAAAGTATTTTAATACTTTTTTGAATCCGTCAATGCGTAAGTCCTATCATAGTAGATTGCTTCAAAATCAAAAGGTGATACATAACCCAGTGCACTATGTACACGTTCTTTATTGAACCAATCTACCCAGTTTAGTGTCGCAAGTTGTACATCTGCTAAACCTTGCCAATCTGCTTTTAAATATTCAATCACCTCTGTTTTGTATAAGCCATTCACCGTTTCAGCCAAAGCATTATCGTATGAATCACCAGTCGTACCGACTGATGCTCGTAAATTTGCTGCTTCTAAACGATGGGTATAACGAATGGAAAGATATTGCACACCTCTGTCGGAATGATGAATCACATTCTTTGGCATGCCTCGGTCATGCAATGCTTGCTCCAATGCATCGAGCACCATGTCTGTATTCATACGTGTTGATACTTTCCATCCAACAATTGCTCGTGAGAACACATCAATAATAAAGGCGGTATAGACCCAACCTGAATTGGTTTGAATATACGGGTGAGTAGACCAAGGGAATTTCACCCTTAGCCCCTCGCAGAACCGGACATGAACCTCTCAGCTCATCCGGCTCCCATTATCCAACCGATGGTAAACATCCCATTTTCCAGTGCACAAAGGCATTTGGAAAATCACGCGCAAGTCGCCCTAAGGCATATCTAGCCCGTCTTTTATGACGGGCCAAGTTTTTATACTTACGCCTCATCCAGCGTATAAGATAAGCATTCATGTGTTGCCAGATCGCTGACATTGCTGAACCATGGAATCGACCATAGTATTGCTGCCAACCTTGAAGAATTGGATTGAATATTGCAGATAAATCACTTAATTCGCGATTACACATCAGATGTAGATGCCATTTCCGAATAGTCTGTCGCATTGCTTTAAGTGCATCACGACTGACTGCAGGAGAGAAATTTACATAAACTCTTTTATACTTGTCCACAGCCTTACGGGGCCTAAACGTGTACCCGAGAAAAGTAAATTGAACATCGGGATATGCTTTACGACGATTAATATCTTGGCAATAAACAATCTTTGTCTTGTCTGGATGCAATTCGAGACCACATTCACGAAATCGTGCATCGATCTTTTGTAAAACAAGTTTGGCTTGAGATAAACTCCGACAATGAATTACGCCATCATCTGCATAACGGCAGAACCGTACACTTTGAAGATGTTTCGTAATCCACATATCAAAAGCATAATGCATAAATAAATTCGCCAATAAAGGACTCACAACACCACCTTGTGGTGTGCCGCGATTCCTTTCTAAAAGATGGCCATTTATGTGTTGCATTGGTGCTTTTAACCAACGTTGCACATATAAAAGAATCCATGGAATTTCACAGTGTTTCTTGAGTGCACGCATTAGTAAATCATGGTCGATGTTATCAAAGAGACCTTTGATATCAAATTCCACAACCCAGTCATAATCCCAACTTCGTCTCCTCACTATCGCAATTGCATCATGGGCAGAACGCCCCGGACGATATCCATATGAGTTTGGATGAAATAATGGATCAATTTTCGGCTCTAATAAGAGCTTAACTGCTGTTTGCGCGACTCGATCTGCAACTGTTGGAATACCTAGTATACGCACGCCACCTGACTTCTTTGGAATCGGAACAGCCTTAACTGGCGGTGGAAAATAACTGCCAGAACAAAGTCGATTCCATAGTTTGTATAGGTTGTTCTTTAAATGCTTTTCGAATTGCTCAATAGATTCATGATCAACGCCTGGAGCGCCACCATTCTCTTTGACTTTTTTAAATGCCTCCCAGATTAACGCTTTAGGAATGTTAAATGGTTTGGTCATAAAGTTTTGCTCCTCCTGCTTGCACAGTTGACAAATCCGTAGACCTGGATAATGCAACCCCTTCGCTCCATTACCATTACAGTAACTTCAACACTACTACGAGTTGCTCCGCCCCTTGGTGACGCATTGCTATTATCAGCCTTGCCTTTTGAGCTTGTGCCTTTCGCTTGACATCGCCACCGAAGGTTCCCGCAGTTCAACGTAAGAGCCTGAATTAGGATCGCGCTGCCTCTACGCCGGACACCGAATGGCCCGTAAGCAGGTAACGGCCAAACTAATCGCGGGGTAACTTCCATCCCCGGTTTTGATGTCATTTGAGTACTTTCGACACTTGAACGGCAGTTCACTGTTGTTCGCCTTCCTAATTCTTACCTGACATCTCTACGATGCCTTTTCCATAACGCTCACGACCGGGACTTTTGATCCAAGCCGCTTATGGTGGTTTGCTACCTGCTCCTGCAAGCCGATAGCGAGGGGCCATACCCTCATCTCTTACGCCGCTTGCTGCGGCACACTGAAGTCAGCGACCTGAGAAGCACTGCTTCGCAAGGGTCAGGCTGATCTGCATTAAAATTGCGTTTTACTAAGTCATCTGCTCGTTTTTGATCATCTCGGCTACGGGTGGTTTGTTTATTCTTACCACGCCAAACACCTTGTATACCTAGCTTCTGCATCAATCGAGCAACTGTACAACGTGCGATAACATAACCTTCACGTTTCAATTGTTGCCAAACCTTACGCACACCATATCGACCTAAACTTTCTTTCCAAATATGTTTGATTTGCTCTGCATGATGTAAATCATGCAGAGCACGTTTCGCTCGATGTTCTGGGTTATCAACGAGATCTAAAGCCCGATAATAGGTCGAAGCTGCAATCGGTAAAATTCTACAAATCGCTTCAACACCATATCGATCTTTATTGTTCTGGATAAAATCCACCATTATTAGTGTGGGCGGTCGAGCTCCGCCTGGGCGAAAAAAGCGGCTGCTTTACGTAGAATCTCATTGGCGCGTTGCAGTTCTTTATTTTCGCGTTCGAGTTGTTTGATACGTTCTTGGTCTGAAAGCTGCTGTACTTTAACTGGATTTTGTTTATCTAAATATTTTTGATACCAAACACGAAGTGTTTCAGGAGTACAACCCTTGCGCAGCATGCTGCTCAGGTGCAATAGCTGTGATTGCAGCCCAATTCGATGGATAATCTTTTTCGGATTCAATCAATAATTGAACCGCTCTATCTCTGATTTCAGGGGTGTATTTTACTTTTTTCATCGGGACATTCTCTCAAGAAAAGTGGTCTCCGACAAACCCGGTACGGTTCACAAATGGATAGCCAAATCCTATCCCTATACGCCAAAGGCATGACGACACGAGATATTGTTGCTACATTCAAGGAAATGTACGATGCGGATGTCTCCCCAACGCTTATTTCCAAAGTGACGGATGCAGTTAAAGAACAAGTAATAGAATGGCAAAATCGACCATTGGATGCCCTTTATCCTATTGTCTATATGGATTGTATCGTGGTGAAAGTGCGTCAAGATAGTACGATTATTAACAAAGCGGTGTATCTAGCATTAGGTGTCAATACAGACGGACAGAAAGACTTATTAGGTATGTGGATGTCAGAAAACGAAGGTTCTAAATTTTGGCTCTCAGTCCTTACAGAACTGAAAAATCGTGGTTTAAAGGATATTCTGATTGCCTGCGTAGATGGACTGAAAGGCTTTCCTGATGCGATCAATACAATTTACCCTGATACGCATATTCAGTTGTGTATCATCCACATGGTACGCAACAATCTTAAATATGTGAGTTGGAAAGACTACAAAGCTGTCACAGCCGATTTAAAAAAGATATATCAAGCTGTTACAGAAGACGCAGCCTTACAAGCTTTAGATGAATTTGGACAAAAATGGGATGAGAAGTATCCTCAAATCAGCAAGTCATGGCTTGCCAACTGGTCGAATCTAAACACGTTTTTCGCTTATTCTATGGATATTCGCAAAGCGATTTACACGACGAATGCGATTGAATCATTGAACAGCGTTATCCGCCATGCAACCAAGAAAAGAAAAATCTTCCCAACTGATGATTCCGTGAAAAAGGTGGTATATTTAGCAATTATGGCAGCAAGCAAAAAATGGACGATGCCTATTCAGAATTGGAAAGCTGCTATGAATCGCTTTAGTATCATGTTTGAAGAGCGTGTAACCAAGTATTTTTAAAACTGTATTTACACAGAATTATTTACACCCTCTTCAGTTGAGGGATAGTTTAAGCGTTTACACAGTTTTATTTACAGTCTCATTATCAATTGACTTGTTCCTCTTATGAAATATCAACAGCTCCTTTACAAAGTTTATTAAATAGTAGAAATACAATTTCAAAGATTTCTAGAAATCACTCATGTATTCTAAAATCTGCTGAATATATTCATTATTATCTATACTTCGATAAGCCAATGTAATTGGGCTAAATGCCTCCTCATCTAGGATGGGAAGAAACTTTAAGTTTTTTATACCAATCGCGCTTGCACTTTTTGGAATAATACATACTCCCTCACCTGATGAAACCAATCCGAGTGCCATATGAATTTCCCTTACTTCAGTCAAATTTTGTGGTATTAGATCTAATTCAGAGAAAATATTTTGAATAAACGTTGAAAAATTTGGTTTAGGGGTATTAGGGTACATATATATGATTTCATTTAATATTTGTGATAAGTAAATGCCTTCATGATGATAGTGACCTAATGCATGTTCATTATGTACTGCAAGTAAAAGCTTTTCATGTTCTAGAATTTTTCTTTTTATTGAAGGATCACTAATTCCTAGTCTTCCAAATCCCATATCAATTTTTCCAAGTTTTAAAGCTTCAACTTGATCTCTTGTTCCACACTCAACCAACTCAACTTTAACACCACCAATGTGGCTTCTAAGATAATCAATTAATTCTGGTAATTTCCAGTAAAATAAAGAACTTACATATCCTATTCGTACTGTTTTATCGGTTACTTTATATCTATTTACCATTGATTTAGCATGTGCAGACAAGGTTAATATTTGAACAGCATACTGATAAAAATATTGTCCTACTTCTGTTGTTTTTACTGGACGTATTCCTCGTTCAAATAATGTTACCCCTAGTTCAGCCTCTAAATTTTTAATTTGACGCGTTAAAGGAGGCTGTGCCATACACAATTTCGAGGCAGCTTTAGTTATACTTTTTTCTTCTACTACAGCTACAAAATATTTTAAAGTTTTCAGTTCCATTGAATCGCCCCATTAAATACTTTTTAAGTATATTAAAATACTATTTATAGCCTATTTTCGCAAAATAAATTCAAATATGGTATGTAATATCGAATAATGGATTATACAGCGATATGTTCAGATCAATAGAAACGTTGCTTATCGATATCCCAACCATACGCCCTCACAAAATGGCAGTAGCCACAATGCAGACCCAAACATTGGTGCTGATCAAAATTGAAACTCAGGACGGGTTGATTGGCTGGGGGGAAGCAACCACAATCGGTGGCTTAGGCTATGGTGAAGAAAGCCCAGAAAGTATCAAAACCAATATTGATACATATTTTAGCCCACTACTGAAGTCGCTGAATAAACAGAATATTGCACAAACCATGCAAGTTCTAAAAAAGAACATCAATGGCAACCGTTTTGCAAAATGTGCTATTCAGACAGCCCTGCTAGATATTCAGGCACAGCGTCTAGGTTTGTCTTTATCTGAACTACTCGGTGGCCGTTTACGTGATAGCGTTCCAGTGCTTTGGGTACTGGCCTCTGGGGATACAGAAAAAGATATCGCAGAAGCACAGAAAATGCTGGCAGCGAAACGCCATAACTTCTTCAAGCTAAAAATTGGTTCTCGTGCGGTTGAAGCCGATGTTGAACATGTACTAGCGATCAAAAAAGCTCTCGGCGATGAAGTCTCTATTCGTGTTGATGTGAACCGTGCCTGGTCAGAACTGGATGCTATTAAAGGCATTACCCTGCTGCAAGACGGTGGTGTCGATCTGATCGAACAGCCATGTGCTATTGACAATATTGATGCCATGGAACGTCTGACTCGTCGCTTTGATATTGCCATCATGGCCGATGAATCACTGATGGGGCCAAGTAGTGCTTATAAACTGGCACGTACCAATGCAGCATCGGTATTTGCAGTCAAAGTGGCGCAATCTGGTGGTTTGCTTGAAGGCCGTGATGTAGCCACTGTGGCTAACCTTGCAGGGATCGACCTGTATGGCGGCACCATGCTAGAAGGTTCTGTAGGAACGATTGCTTCTGCTCACCTGTTCTCGACTTTTGAAAATCTGGCATTTGGTACCGAACTGTTTGGCCCATTACTGCTCACTGAAGAAATTCTGAAAACACCATTGCAATACCATGACTTTGCATTACACCTGCCTCAAGGCACAGGACTCGGCATTGAAATGGATGAAGACAAAATCGATAACCTTCGCCGCAAATAAGCGACACTGTAACGGATTAAGGAGTGGAATATGCTGTTTCATGTACGAATGGATGTAAATATTCCTCGTGACTTGCCTGAAGCACAAGTCAACGAAATTAAAGCTATTGAAAAAGCATACTCACAAGAGCTGCAACGCCAAGGCAAATGGCGTCATATTTGGCGAGTTACAGGTCAGTACTCGAATATCAGTATTTTTGATGTCGAAACTAATGAAGAGCTACATAACCTTTTGCAAGGTTTGCCACTTTATCCGTTTATGAAGATTGAAGTCATGGCATTAAATCGTCATCCATCTTCAATTCGAGATGATGATACTTAATTTATTTCAAAATTTTGAGATCAATTTATAAACACGAAAAACAGTTAGCAAGAAGGACTAGGACAAGATTTTTTCAAAAGTAAGAATTGTCCTAATTAACAAAAAACACTTAAGGAGTAAGTAGCATGAACCATCAAGAAATCGATGCTTTAGTTAAAAAAATGAACGTAGACACTGCAACTGGATCTGTAGATGCGCGTGTACAGCAAGTTGTTGTTCGTTTGGTTTCAGATTTATTTAAAGCAATTGAAGATCTAGACTTATCCCAATCAGAAGTTTGGAAAGGTCTTGAATATTTTACAGATGCAGGCCAAGCCAATGAACTTGGACTTCTTGCTGCAGGTCTAGGCTTAGAACATTTCTTAGACCTTCGTGCGGATGAAGCGGATGCTAGAGCCGGTATTACTGGCGGTACACCTCGTACCATCGAAGGCCCTCTTTATGTTGCTGGGGCACCTGAGTCTGTAGGCTTCGCACGTATGGACGATGGATCAGAACTAGATACAGTCGACACCTTATTTATTGAAGGTACTGTAACGGATGCTGAGGGAAATATTATTGAAGGTGCCAAAGTTGAAGTATGGCATGCCAACAGCTTAGGGAATTATTCCTTCTTTGATAAGTCTCAATCAGACTTTAATCTCCGTCGTACAATTTTTACTGATCAAGATGGTAAATATGTCGCTCAAACGACTATGCCAGTCGGTTATGGTTGCCCTCCAGAAGGGACCACCCAATTCGTTCTGAATAAACTTGGTCGTCATGGTAATCGCCCTTCTCATGTTCATTATTTCGTATCTGCACCTGGTTATCGCAAATTAACAACTCAATTCAATATTGAAGGTGATAAATACCTTTGGGATGACTTTGCATTTGCAACACGTGATGGCTTAGTTGCAACTGCTGTTGATGTTACTGATGAAGCAGAAATTGCACGTCGTGGTGTTGATAAACCATTTAAGTTCATTCAGTTCAACGTTGAACTTGTGAAAGACACTGAATCAGCACCTACGACTGAAATTGAGCGTCGCCGCGTAAGCGCTTAATTTGATCAAAGAATGGATAGCCCTCTCTATCCATTCTTTCCCTTCTTCATTGAATTATTACTAATCAATATTTATAAGATACTGATTAATAATGGTTTAAATACAAATTAATATTAGTTTGAGTGATTTTTATGATTGATAAATCAGCATCCTTACAAACAGCGCTTTCCCAAATTAAGGACGGTTCGACCATTATGATTGGCGGTTTCGGTACCGCAGGTCAGCCAGCTGAACTCATCGACGGCTTAATCGAACTGGGTATTAAAGACTTGGTCATCGTCAATAACAATGCAGGTAATGGCGATTATGGATTAGCAAATCTACTTAAAACTGGTGCTGTACGTAAAATTATTTGTTCTTTCCCACGCCAATCAGACTCTTGGGTGTTTGATGAACTGTACCGCGCTGGAAAAATTGAATTAGAGCTTGTACCGCAAGGGAATTTAGCCTGCCGTATACAAGCAGCAGGTATGGGTTTAGGTCCAATTTATACACCAACAGGTTTTGGTACATTGCTGGCTGAAGGTAAACCTACTCTGAATTATGAAGGTAAAGATTACGTTTTAGAAAATCCAATTAAAGCGGACTTTGCACTGATCAAGGCTTCTAAAGGCGACCGTTGGGGCAATCTTGTTTATCGAAAATCTGCCCGTAACTTCGGCCCAATCATGGCGATGGCGGCAGATGTGACCATTGCTCAAGTATCTGAAGTGGTTGAACTCGGTACACTCGATCCTGAACACATCATTACCCCGGGTATTTTTGTTCAACACGTTGTACAAGTACAGCCTGCACAGTAATCACGGATTAGGAGATAAAAGATGAGCTATACCAAACTGACCCGTGACCAGATCGCTGAACGTGTTGCCCAGGACATTCCAGATGGGGCTTATGTCAATTTAGGCATTGGCTTACCAACCAAAATTTCAAGTTATCTGCCTTCAGACAAAGATGTCTTCCTGCATTCTGAAAATGGCTTACTCGCTTTCGGTCCACCCCCTGCTCAAGAAGACCGTGATCCTGAACTGATCAATGCCGGTAAAGAATTCGTCACCATGCTTGAAGGCGGTGCTTTTTTCCATCACGGGGATTCTTTTGCGATGATGCGTGGTGGTCACTTAGATATCGCAGTCTTGGGGGCTTTCCAGGTCGCTGCAAATGGTGACCTGGCCAACTGGCATACCGGTGCACCGGATGCAATTCCTGCTGTTGGTGGGGCCATGGACTTAGCTGTAGGTGCTAAAAAAGTATTCATTACAACAGACCATGTGACCAAAAAAGGTGAACCCAAGATTGTGGCTGAGCTTTCATATCCTGCAACTGGTTTGAAATGTGTCGATCGGATCTATACCGACCTATGTGTGATTGATGTCACTGCTGATGGCATGAAAGTCATTGAAAAAGTCGAGGGCCTCTCATTTGAAGAATTACAGTCTATGACAGGTGCGAAACTGATTGATGCGACACAAAGTTAAGGGAAGAAAGATCATATGAAAAACGCATATATCATCGATGCTATCCGCACCCCTTTTGGCCGTTATGCGGGTGGACTGGCACCTGTTCGTACTGATGATCTTGGCGCGATCCCGATTAAAGCCTTGATGGAACGCAACCCAAGTATCAACTGGGAAAAAGTAGATGACGTCATCTATGGCTGTGCCAACCAGGCCGGTGAAGATAACCGCAACGTGGGTCGTATGTCAGCCCTGCTGGCAGGTGTGCCCTATCAGGTACCGGCAACTACGATTAACCGTCTATGCGGTTCATCACTCGATGCGGTAGCCATTGCTGCTCGTGCCATTAAAGCTGGTGAAGCGAATCTGATTGTGGCTGGTGGTGTGGAATCCATGTCACGTGCACCGCTGGTGATGGGTAAGTCTGAAACAGCTTATGGCCGGACTCAAAAGCTTGAAGATACCACCATGGGCTGGCGTTTTATCAATCCAAAACTGAAAGAACTGTATGGCGTGGAAACCATGCCACAAACCGCTGAAAACGTGGCAGCACAGTTCAATATCAACCGTGAAGATCAGGACAGGTTTGCCCTATCCAGCCAGCAACGTACCGCAGCAGCACAAGCCAAAGGTTTCTTTAAAAAAGAAATCGTGCCCATGGCCATTCCTCAGCGTAAAGGCGAACCTGTCGTTGTTGATACTGATGAACATCCTCGTGCATCGACCACACTTGAAGGCTTAACCAAGCTGAAACCAGTCGTCGAAGCAGATGGTACGGTGACCGCAGGGAATGCATCGGGTATCAATGACGGTGCAGCGGCACTCTTGATCACATCAGATGAAGCCGTTCAACAATATGGTTTAAAACCACGTGCCAAAATCATTGGTGCAACCGTAGTGGGTGTTGAACCACGCATTATGGGCTTTGGTCCGGCACCGGCGATCAAAAAGCTGCTGGCTCAGACTGGGCTAACACTGGATCAGATGGATGTCATTGAACTGAACGAAGCCTTTGCTGCACAGGCACTCGCAGTGACCCGTGATTTAGGTCTGGTAGATGATGAAGCACGAGTAAACCCGAATGGTGGTGCGATTGCGATTGGCCATCCACTCGGTGCTTCCGGTGCGCGTCTAGTGACGACGGCGTTAAACCAGCTTGAACAAATTAGCGGTAAATATGCCCTCTGCTCCATGTGTATTGGCGTGGGTCAAGGTATCGCGCTGATTATTGAACGTGTTTAAAAAATCCTTCCTAACCCAAAGGAAGGAACTTTTAGAAGGATATAAAAGGAATAACAAATGCCAACATTTACATCGACTGATGCCCAGATCAATTACCAGACTTTCGGGAATGCCAGCAAACCTGCATTGGTATTTTCCAATTCACTGGGTACCAAATACAGTATGTGGCAGCCACAGATTGAACATTTCCAGCAGGATTATTACGTAATATGCTATGACACTCGTGGTCATGGTGCATCTTCTGCACCACAAGGCCCATATAGCCTGGAGCAGCTGGGTCAGGATGTCGTGAATCTACTGGATCATTTGGACATTACAAAAGCAGCATTCTGTGGTATTTCTATGGGTGGCTTAACCGGTCAATGGTTAGCGATTCATAAGCCAGAACGTTTTAGTCAGGTGATTGTCTGCAATACCGCAGCCAAAATTGGCCAGGAACAGGCATGGCAAGACCGTGCTGTTCTTGTCCGTGAGCAAGGTCTTACTCCGATTGCTGTAACTGCGGCATCACGCTGGTTTACCGATCCCTTTATCCAGAGCAATCCGGCAGTCGTTGCAGAACTTTCAAACGACCTCGAAGCTGGCAGCCCAGAAGGCTATGCAAACTGCTGTGAAGCTCTGGCTAAAGCGGATGTCCGTGATCAATTAAACAGTATCACCGTGCCTGTATTGATTGTTGCTGGTCAACAAGACCCTGTGACTACCATTGCAGATGGCCAGTTTATGCAGCAACGTATTGCGAATAGCCAGCTATATGGAATAGACGCCTCGCATATTTCCAATATTGAACAGCCAGAAGCCTTTAATCAGGCAGTAAAAGAATTTATTTCAGTCTGATTAATTGTAGAAAATCAAAAAGCCACGGAATATCGCGGCCTTTTGATTATTATAGATACAGGTATTTAATCAGGCTCAGATCACAAGAATCTTAACGTAAAATGCATCACTCTTTCACGAGGTTCGAAATAGTACAATGCCAATGCCGTAATATAAGGCTCTGCCGGTGGAAAAACGAACAAGAAAAATGCCAGCATATCTACAGTGGTGCTAACTGTTCGAAAGACACTACGCCATGCCTACAAATGCAGCCCTTAAAGTAAAGAATAGCCCGCTAGTTGTCTTTAAATCAGGTGCCATTCTCCTAAAAGAAAATTAATTCTATGTCTTAGCGGAATTACTAACTAATTAAAAAAAAGGAATGTACTCGAATAGCTAAAAGTTTTCTTTGTATTTATGAATAATAAAAATTATTTACCTTTATTAGTCAAAATAAAACGTGAATATGGTACTAACCTTGCTTAATAAATAGGGATAGAGATAAACACTTAAATGAGCATTTGTATATTGTTTAAAGTATGTAATTAGACTCTAAGTCTAATTGCACTACTGCACAATTTGCTGCATTATCGAATACAATAACAACAAGTGTTGTGAAGATCAAACATACCTCTACCAGATAGCCGGACGCCATCCAAGGTAAGGAACATAATGAACAGCTTGAATTATTATCAAACCATTTTTGATAAAGCGGGTGATGCTATTTTCGTGCATGATATCGGCAGTGTCGAATTCATGGACGTAAATGAAGCAGCTGAAAACCTCACCGGTTACAGTAAATCCGAATTAACAAAAATGAGTGTAGAAAAAATCAGCGCGCATAGCCATGGGTTTGATTTTTATCATGCATTAAAAAAGGTTCAACAGGCTGCTAGCCATGAAGCGATTACTTTTGAGTGGATCATCCAAGCTCAAGATCAACGACAAATTCCTGTTGAAGTTTGCCTAAAAACAGTTGAAATTGAACATCAACCTAAGTTATTAGCACTTGTCCGCAATATTAGCGAAATCAAAAAGTATCAATATGCTCTACAGTCTAAAGATCAATATTTCAAAATGCTGCTTGAGCATTCGGGAGATGGAATTGCTATTCTCGACTTACAAGGCAAACTACTTTATGCCAGCCCATCATTACAAGGTATTCTTGGTTATCGAGATCGCTTTGTACTCAATAAGAATGTGTTAACTGCAATTCATCCTGATGATCGTATTAAAGTCAGACAGCTTCTATTTAAAAAAACAGAACAAGGTGCACTTAGTGTGATTCATTACAAAATCTTGCACCACAATGGAAAATGGCGACACCACGAGGCAACCTATCGTAACTTATTAGATCACCCTGATATTCAGGGCATATTGGTGAATTATCGTGATATCACTGAGCGTATTGAGGCTGAAGAAAAAGCACGTGCTCGAGAAAAGCAACTTGGTCATATGTCACGTTGCAAAACTATGGGTGAGTTAGCTACCGCACTTGCACATGAATTAAATCAACCACTTGCTGCACTCAATAATTATGTCGGAGGCAGTATTATTCGCATTCAAAACGGTTTAGCCAACTCACAAGAGACACTTGATGCCCTCAATGCTGCGTTAAATCAAACACATCGCGTCAATGGTATTATTCACAGCATGCGAAGTTTTTTGCGTAAAGGTGAGGCGAATTTTCAGATTCATTCTGTGAATCATCTTATTCAAGAGTTACATCCTTTGATTAACCTTAAAGCTGATCAAGGTGGATGTACCATACATTATGAATTAAGTGTTTCACCTATTTTTATATCAGCAGATGAAACGCTCTTTAGCCAAGTCATTATCAATCTCGTCTTTAATGCGGTCGATGCTCTACAAAATAATCCCGAAGGTGAAAGGGACATTTATATCCGCACTTGGCAACATAACCAACATGCTCGAATTGCAATTGCAGATAATGGGCCTGGACTCGAAGGGCAAAATCCAGAACAAATTTTTGAATCTTTCTATTCAAGTAAAAACAACAGCATGGGTATTGGCTTAACTCTGTCTCGAAGCATCATTGAAAACCATCATGGTTATTTATGGGTCTGTGAAGGTGAGTCTGGTGCCATTTTTAATATCTCTTTAGCAGCACAGGAGCGTGCAAAATGTATTTAACTAATTCTCATGTTCCCGAGCCCATTGTGTATGTGATAGATGATGATCAAGACATTTGTAATTCACTCACATGGTTGCTTGATTCAGTGCAACTCGAAACTAAAACATTCAATAGTGCTACTGAATTCCTGAATTTTCAGCGCCCGCAAACGCCTGCATGTTTAATCCTTGATATTCGTATGCGAGGGATGAGTGGCTTGCAACTACAACAACAATTGAATCAACAAAAAATCCGTATGCCAATCATTTTCATGACTGGTCACGGCGACATTCCAATGTCGGTCAATGCGATGAAAACTGGGGCATTTGATTTTTTAGAAAAACCTTTTAATCCACAGCATATGCTTAATCAAATCCAAGCCTGTCTGCAACTTGCTGAACAAGACTTTATTGAAGAAGAAAAACGTCAAGAACAGATGATTAAATTGAAATCTTTATCACCAAGAGAAAGTGAGATTATCAATTTATTGGTCGATGGACTTTCGAGTAAACATATCGCACAAATGTTGAATATCAGCCATAAAACAGTAGAAATTCACCGCACTCATATTCGTCAGAAATTAGGAACTGAATCTATCGCACAGATCGTCAATATGGTCTTGATGTGTCGTGATCGCTCAATACCGGCGATGGGTTAACCATCGCCTGAGCGAGAGAAAAATGATATCTTCGATTAAAAGAAACGATCAAAATGAATTTGTTGGTGTGGAATACCTACTTGATGGGCCAATTGTTCAATTGATTTCACCATCGGTGGCGGACCTGCACAATAAATTTCATGCTCAATCAAATGTTCTCCTAATACATCTTGAATCACTTCATGAATAAACCCCGAACGGATACCTTCAATGAATTGAGAGGAGGTTGCAGGTACATAATTGAGGCGTTCCCCTAATTCTGTCCAGTCACGTAATTGATTTTCAGTAAACAAATCACGTTGCTCACGTCCACCATGGAAAAACCAGACTTTGTGATGTTGTAAATGTGGATTGACTGCAACGCCACGAGCAATCGCTAACATGGGGGCAAGACCTGAACCGCCTGCCACACAGACAATCGGACGAGGTTGTTCTTGTAAATGTGCTAAACCGTATGGGCCATCAATTTGAATATCGGCCTTTTCACGTAACTGTTCATCAAATAATAGATTGGTCATTTTACCATCAGGAACACGGCGGATTTGGAAGACCCATAATCCATCATCATTCGGGAGATTGGACATCGAATAGGCACGAAGTAACTCTTGATTCACCCAAACCAAGGCATATTGTCCTGGGATAAATTGTGCAGGTTCATCGGACTGCAAATGCACTTCCAAAATATCGTGAGTCACCAATTGCACATGTTTAAGCTTCACTTTTTGTAATTTTGGAATCACTTTGGGTACGCATTTTTCATCTAAACGAAGCTTAATCACGCAATCCGATTTAGGACGACATTGACACGCCAGTAACCGACCTTTACGTTTATCACGATCGCTTAATCCAGGTGCATCTGCCCATAAATTTTCCACTTCGCCTGACAGGACTTCGATTTTACACGTTCCGCAACCACCCGCATTACATTCGTAAGGAATGCCTAGCCCTTCACGTAAACCACCACGGAGCAATACATCATCCGCTGCGCAGTTGAATGTGCCCTGACCTTCGATTTGAATTTTATACATCGGCATCACTCCACCAAATAAACTTTGTCTTCACGCACGATGGATTGATAGGTTTTCAGTGGAATCGTACATGGCGCCCCACAAGGTTCACCTGTTTTGATATCGAATGCACCTGCATGAAATGGGCACTCCACTTCACAGCCATCAATTTCACCATCTGCCAATGATGCATCACCATGTGTACAGGTATCATCGGTGACATAGAACTCGCCATCTTCTAAATGAAATACTGCCAATGGCGGATAACCATCAATGATGACTTGTAGTCCCTCACCCTGTTCCACATCAGAGGTTGAACACAAAAATTTCTCAGCAACATTGGTCATTTTAATGTTCATTGGCTTAACTCCTCTATGGGTGAATCTGTGGCTTCAGGACCTAAAATGTGATAACCACCATCGGCATGAATCACACTACCTGTGAGTAATTTTGCTTTCGGGCTACACAATAAACTTAAGGCTTGTGCAACTTCCTCTGCATCCGCAATACGTCCTAACACATGGAAACGTCCTGCCACGAGGTCCGTCTTGGTACGGTCTCCACCAGAGATCATTTGCATTGGTACGGACCAAGTCCAACCTAATGAGAGTGCATGTACACGAATTCCATCTTGCGCTAGATCCAGTGCCATACTTTGTGTGAGTTGCTCTAAAGTTGCTTTAGACGCTGGATAGACCCAGCGTTCTTTTTGTGCAATACGTGCGCTTACGCTGCTGATATTAATTACTGCACCATCGGTACTTTTTTTCAAAAGTGGTCGACATGCTTGTACTAATGCTGCGTGACCAAATACCGTGACATTGAACGTGTTTTGCCAATCTTGACGAGTAGATTCAGATCCATGATCTTCATACAAACACGCTAGGTTAACCAAGATGTCTAACTGAGTGAGTTTTCCACTTAAGTTACGAATACTTTCATCATTAGCGAGATCTAAAAACTCATATTGCGCTTGGGTTGCATCTGCCACTTGCTGACCTTGCGTCTGATTAATATCGGCAATAATGACCTGTGCGCCTAAGCTTTTTAATTCTTGCACCACGGCTTGACCAATATGCGTTGCACCACCTGTCACCAGTACCACTTTGCCATTTAAGTCTGTCATGAAACCTCCTGATACTCAGGCCATTCATTAAATTGACCTTTGCAAAACAACAGTGGACGTTGATTACTGTGACGACATTGCTCAATTTTTCCTAAGAAAATTTGATGATCACCTGCTTCAATTTGTTGAGCTCTTTTACAAATAAATTGCACTACACAATCTTCTAAAACAGGAGCTTTTGAAGCTTGAATATTCCACGTACCATACTGAAATTTATCTGCTATTGGCTTAGCGAAGTTCAAACCTACTTCCTGCTGATGTGCACCTAAAATATTAATGGCGAAGTATTCAGCACTTTCAAAAATAGATCGGCTTGGAGAATGATTGACTAAACTCCATAACACCAATGCAGGATCTAAAGACACTGAACTAAAGGAATTAATCGTCAACCCTACAGGTTGTTGATCTTGGTCTAAGCAAGTGACAATCGCGACACCAGTGGCAAAACCGCCGAAGGCCTGCCGAAGCGCTTTCGCTTCAGCTAGGTCAACGTCCTGCCACAAAACTTCAGGCAGCTGCATGTTGAAACTCCTCACGTGACAGATATTCTTTAGCCCCTTCTGCACCATCTACGGCTGGCCAGAAACCGCATGGGTTGTTGAAATGCCCCATAAAGTCATCCGCAATCGCTTGGTTCTGCGAGGCTGCAGCTAATACTTGTAATAAGCTCTCACTTGGTGGATTTAACAATAGATTCGTGAATTCAGTCGTATAGCGACCTGACTTTTCCCAGAATTGCTCGAATACTTCTGTCATCCAATCTGCACTAAAGTCTTCATCACCTCGTGCTAAAATCGCAGCTAAATAATGCTCCACCATACGGGTTGCATTGTTTGCGCCTTGTCCTGCGATTGGATCATTTACAATGACAGTGTCTCCAATCCCCCAAATTTTTGCACCGTTATCTAAGGTTGCAACAGGATCTCGAACTTCAGGGCGGAATGCACCTTTGAGCCATGTGTTTGGATCACTTAATTCCATATTATCGACCATACGGAAGCTTTGATCTGGTGTTACTTTGGCAACCGCTTCTTTCATGCGTTGGACCATTTCTTCGCCAGATGTCACATCATCGAAGATATCCATTGGACCATTCGGTACACATTCAAATAAGAAACTACGACATGGACCATGCGTGTGACTATAGAATGGCATACTGAAGTATTCGCCTGCACCTGCAACAAAATTAAAATGCAAAGTCTGAGATGGTTGACCTTGCCAACTGTTTGGACCGCATAAATCATCACCGACGACGAGTGCTGCAGCCAATTTGCGAGGAGGAGTGTGATGTACTGAGCGTGATTCGTTGCGTTTGAATAAACTGGTGATATTGCCCTTACCTGCTGCCAAAATCGTCAGATCATTTTCAACAGTGATTACTTCCAAATCTTCTGGACTGACATTTTGAATGATGAGCTTGCCACCACGGCGCGGATATTCCTCTAACCAACGGTGATATTTGGTTCGTTGGTCCATGGCAATACCGTCATTATCATGTAAAAAACCTGTCACAGGTAACATGATATCGCCGTTTGGTGCACGAAAATCGACATGCAATGCTTGAGCACGATGCGCTTTCCCATCCCAGAAATTCAAACCAAGTTTGCGTTCAAACTCTAATGTATTGGCGAAGAACATCGTGGTACTGACCATACGACCGTGTAACAATTCATCCGCAGGGCGATCTACATATAAAGTGACATCATATTTATTTTCGAGTAGCGAGAACGCGAGTAATAAGCCTGCTTGTCCACCACCGATAATTGCGATTTTTCTCATCTTGAATTCCCCTTAGGCCGTACTGATACAGTGCCTATATTGCTGTGTTCGGATAAGGTTGATTGAAGGTCAAATTCAATTCGACACGATCAAATTTCCATTCACCCTGCTCATTCCGACTTACTTCTGTTTTATAAAATCCACCTAAGCAACAGGTCGTTGCAGGTTTAACTTGATCTGTTGCTGCTGTTGTTGATTCCTCGGCTAAATTACAGACTTCCCATAACATCCAAGTTGCCTTTGCATGGTCTTGATCTAGGAGCTGTATATCGGGCATGGCCATAATATGTAAGCTCCATAACACTTGAGCCTCTGCAATATTGGACAATGCCTCTAAAATATTTTGACGTCCTTGATACTCCCCAAAACCCTTAGCACACCAAACGGCATTTTGGTGAAATACATGCTGTAAAATGGCTGAATTGTTGCGCTGATCAGCCGCTGTTGCATAGCGACCGATCAGGCCACGAATCGCCTCGCAGGCCTCCAGATAATGCAAACGCTGTTCTAGATTGTGCTGGCTCATCCTGTATTCCTCTTAAACGTTGACCACGTCACCAGTTTCATAAATGAAACGGTTCTCCGCAAATGCATACGGTACGCCAACTGAACCCTTATAAAGCTCGATGTGTGGTGCAACTTCAGCAAAGCTGAGACTTAACCAATACAACTTATGAAGCTCTTCAGGTAAGGTCCCTAGGGCATATTGATCGAGTGCGGCAAGTAACTTGCGCATTTCGGGCAAAATAGCATCGTAAAATGCTTGCAATTCTTCTTTGGTTGAGTTCAAACGCGCTTCATGGCGTTGCTTACCCGTTCCTAAAGCCCATTTCGCAACAAAAGGTTCTAAGCTTGCAAAGTCAGCTGGCAACTGTGAAATGATGTTTGACATGTGCATTCTCCTTATGCGCGATTTAAATATTGTTCAAGTACGTGGTAACCGTGACGAATCAAGATCTCTTCATCTTGAAGGTGCATCACTTTTTTCGCTTTAGATTCAAGGGCTGCTTGAGTGTCTTCCATGGTTGCGGTGTCTTCTAACCAAGCGTTACGTTGTAAGATTTGTGCAAATTCTTGTGCCCAACGCTCCGAATAAGTTTTCGCTTTAGGAATGTAATAACGACCTTCCCAACGTGTTTGATTGTGCCCAACTGGCCAGAATTGATGCGTAAACCACACCCCTTCAGTCACATGCACCAAAATATTTGGGAAAATGACAGACAGTTCGAAAGAGAAGTCATCACGGTCATTTGGATTGACTGTTTTTGGTAACTGAACACGTTCATAGTGATTGACTAAAGAGGCACCTGTAATCTCGCCCGACAATGCTGCAGCAGGTTTTGGATTGGCATTCTTGGTCAGACACACTGCACAAGTACGGTGATCACCAAACAACTGTACTTCCTGTAAGCCTGAAGCAAAGACATTCGGGAAAGAGCCAGCATGAATGGTTGCAACGTGATAGGCTTCTGCAAACGCGTCATGTGCCACTTTCCAGTTACAATTCAATAAGGTGTTATAAGCAAAGCACTCTTCCATTTCATGAAAAGGGTAACCCCCTAAATGTTTACCCATATCACCTAAGAACTCTTCAACAGATTGTGTCCCTTCATTATCCAAATTGATGAAGATAAAGCCTTCCCAAACTTGAGTACGAATAGGCGCCAAACCGTTATGACCTTTATCAAAACAAGAAGTGAATTTTTCTTCTTCCGGCACGCTGACCAAATCACCTTTAGCATCGTAAACCCAGCCATGGAAACGACATGTCACGACTGCGGCTTTGTTTGAACCAAAGGTTTCATTGCCAGTCTCCACCACAACTTTATTGCCACGGTGTGAACAAATATTATGAAATCCACGGATTTCACCATCTTTGCCATGCATTAAAATAACTGAGGTTTTAGCAAAATCTAAGCGTTTAACTTTGTAGTCACCTTTATTTGGTATTTCTTCTACACGCCCCACTTTCAACCAGACTTTTGAGAAAACCTTTTCAATTTCCTCTTGATAGATCTCTGGTGAAATACATGGTTCAGTTGGAATAGGCTCAATACCAAGTTCTGGATATAAATCGCCCCAACGAAGTTTTGCATTACTGTTCATATGACACTCCTGTTCAAGTTTTCGTTTCTAAGTTTTAATTTCAGTAAATTTCATGCTTATTTACGAACAGCGTTTGAAACATGCCAATCAAACGCCGATCACGTGATGAATTAAAGTCGGTAATGTTCGCGAACTAAGTTTGCGATCCCCAGTTTTTCTAAAATTGGCATTGGGCATAAGAAGGTTGCACGTACCATTCCTGGTAAACGGCTGATTTCGATAGAGCCTGTAATGGTGCAACGGTTCATGACCTCATCCACACTTAAACCTGTGACTTTTGCCGCTCGATTTAAAGCATTGTCTGTTGCATCATTAAGGTTCTTACCTGTTCCCATAAATGTGATTGGACCACTTTCCTCAATTTCAGTTTGTCCCCAACGTGCACCTAAAGCTTTCACTTTTTCACGCTCTTCCTTGGTAAATGGACGTGCCATTGGTGGTAAGTCATCTGGTGCTTGAAGCAAAATTGGACCATCAATGGTTAAGCCTTTAATCACTTCCACTTGTAATTCTGTTTCGCCTGAAACGTCCGTGGCATGTCCTGCAATTTCACCATTGCCTTGTTGCGCATGCATATCCCCCATGTAGACACCTGCACCTGGTACTTTCACAGGACAAATCAAAATACAGCCTGGACGAATCGAATTGGTATCCATGTGACCGTCTGTTTTGGCTGCGATAAGTTCTTCTTCAGTCATTCCGAATTTATGCGGTGCATCAATCAAATACTGACCAAAGTCGTGGCAGTTGTGAGAGTCTGGTAAGTCACGTGAAGGTGTCGTACCAATATTTCCGAGGAATGGACGCATATGCGCAGCAACCCCAGGCATATCAGCACGTGCAAGCGACAAGATTGAATGTTGCGCTGCATGTTCAGGCAGTGCAGAAAGCTCATTGGCATTGCCTGCTAACTTGTTGGCAATCTCTTGATTGACCGTCAAGCTCACTTTGTTTTCTTCATCCAACACAATCACATAACCATGTGAAAAGCGAAAAGCACTGACTTCTGCCCCACAGTTTTTACAGTGAATCGCATCTTCACCAATTCCTTCTACATAACTTGCTGGTTGCTCTGTACCACATGCTTCACAGTATTTCGCAACAAACGGATCGCCTTTATAACGCCCTTCAACAAATTGCATCACACCCGATGAGGTTGCTGTAGAAGTGACATGCATATCCTTAATCTTTAAAGCGACAGCATCACCTACCTCTGCACCTTCAATAAAGACAGGGAGTGTCACTTCATGACCACCTTGGAATGCAGGTGTAATCATTGGACCCCAACAGCCAGGCGGTGTGCCTGTTTTTAACGTTCCACCATTTTTTAAAGGTCCCAGCATACGTTGGCTTGGTCCCACAATACCGCCTGAAAACTCATTCACCACTAAATAATCGACAGCTCCAGCACTGCCTGCTGCATATTCTTGATTCTCAATTTTCATGGCCTTACCTCTATATGCTTGCTCTAATGTTTAGGTAACAATGTTTTAAAATGGGATGGTGATATCAATTGCGAACTTCTGACCTTCTGGTCGGTTTTCAACATCAAATTCTTTTTGATATTTCGCTGCGATTGCATACCCTTTAGGGAATTGATAGCGAACTTGCGGACCTATGCTGGCTGCTTTAGCTTTAAAGTCACCTAAAACAGCACCTTCACCTGAGTCACCTTCAATCTGACGATGTACATAACCACCAACACCAACCGCCAAAGGTCCCATGTGTTTCGCGACTAAGTAATCGACATGCAAAGCGTTGCCCGATTCATATTTGGTATCCTTATTCTCGAAATTGATGTCGTACATCCACTTTGTACTGACTTCGATACCTTGTTTATTTAAGTATGTGGTCGAGATAATTGGTTGAATGGTGTAATAGTTACGTCCAATATTCGCGAGTCTATTTTTGTTGTAAGAGCCAACTGGAATATAAAAGTCGATACCTGTCGCTACATGCCAATCTCCTTTATGCCAACCCAATAAGAATGGATCGATAATGAGATCACCCATTGCCATGTGATCATCTTGACGACCACCTAATGTAAGATCTGCATGGGCATATACAAGGAATGCATGCATGCCCCATGTCGCGCCTAAAAATGTTTTGTCACTGACATAGACACCACGAGCAACTGTGGCAAAAGTATCAATTTTAAAATCATCAAATACTGGATGATCATTTTTAAATTTATCTGCGTTGTAGTATTGGTTATAACTGACGAGATACATCCCAGGTGGTGGCATTGCTCCACCAAAAAAACTCTCTGTTCCATCAGGATAAGCACTTCCGCCATTTTCAGCGGCAAGCGCTAAACTTGCACTACTGAAAAGACATGTGGTCAATGCCACTGTTTTCAGATATTTTCTTACCATTTACAGCATTCCCCTAATTTCTAAAGTCTTTGTTTATCGGTCTTTAAGCTCATGACTTAATCTAGACCTGAAACATGGCAGGAAAATATAAGGATGAATCTGTGCTTTTATCAGGCAAAAGCTAAGGAGTAATAGTCAAAATCGTGTAATGTGATAAGAAAAAAACTGACAGAATCTATAAGAATACTTATTTGTATAGGTAGATATACCTATGATCAGCAATGACTAATTGAACCACACCTGATTTGTCGGAGACCTTTTGTCCTAAGAAAATGTCCGATAAAACCGGCTTTGTTGCACAAAGCTGTTCTTAAGCGCTTCTTCGGCAATATAATTTCCAAATGAAGAAGCCTACACACAAAATCTACCGCACAACCAATTGGCCCGCATATAATCGAGCTCTCATTAATAGTGGGAATATTGCCATTTGGTTCGATCCAAAAACACAATGGTATGCAGAACCTCAAGGCAAACAAGGTCGAAGTCAAACCTACTCCGACATAGCGATTCAATGCTGTTTGATGATCAAATCTCTATTTAGACTCACTTTACGCATGGTTACTGGTTTTGTTCAAAGCTTAATTAAAGTTTGCGGATTAGATTGGACAGCACCAGACTTCACGACGCTTTGTAGAAGAAAAAAGTATGTTGATATTCAAATTAGCTACCAGAAAAGTCGTGATGGGTTACACTGAACCGTACCGGGTTTGTCGGAGACCAACTTTCTTGAGAGAATGTTCCAATGACAAAACCAAAATATACCCCTGAAATCAGAGAAAGAGCGGTTCAATTATTGATTGAATCTGAAAAAGATTATCC
>NZ_VPBU01000010.1:0-109829 GCF_013418565.1 Acinetobacter sp. YH12135 | reverse complement strand
AAATACACGTTAAAAACAGGTTCATTTGTAGAGGATAGCCGTGGGCGTTGGTATGTATGTCTTGTTGTTGAATCGCCTAAGCAAGATAAATCGACAGCAACCAAATCGATTGGTATTGATCTAGGCTTAAAAGATATTGCCACCTGTTCTGATGGCACTGTAATTTCAAATCCAAAATTCTATCGAAAATATGAGCAGAAATTATGTATTGCTCAGAGAGCCAGGAATAAGAAGCGTGTTCGTGCATTACACGCCAAGATTGCAAATAGTCGAAAAGATCATTTGCATAAAGCAAGCACCAAGCTTGTGAATGAAAATGCATTGATTATTGTAGGTGACTTGAGTGCTAAAAAATTAGTAAAAACCAAAATGGCAAAATCTGTTTTGGATACAGGATTTTCGGCACTAAAAACAATGCTCAAGTATAAATGCGAGAACGCAGGCGTATTGTTTGAAGAAGTCCAAGAAGCCTATACCACCCAAATCTGTTCGTGCTGCGGTGAGATCACCTCAAGTAGTCCCAAAGGTAGTACAGATCTTGGAATAAGAGAATGGGAGTGCATGAGCTGTGGTACAGCTCATGATCGAGATATAAACTCAGCTCTAAACATTCTTGCGCTTGGGCATAAGCGTCTAGCTGTAGGAATCACCCTCTTTTAAGGGGGTGAGGATGTCAAAACCTCAAAACCGAGCACATGGTTTTACTGCATCGACCTCACCCTGAAAATGAAATCAAAGGTGGGGCATTGAAAGCTGTAAAGCAAGCACTCAAGCAGGAGGGTTTTTTATGAGTTATTTTAAATACAAAGGTTATCTCGGGACGATTGAACCAGACCTTGAAACAGGTGAGTTGTTTGGAAAATTGGCGTTCATTCGAGATCTTATTACTTATGAGGCTGAAACCTTAAAAACACTTGAGCAAGCTTTTCAGGAATCGGTAGATGGATATTTAGATTCTTGTGCAGAATTAGGGAAGAAACCTGATCAGCCATTCAAGGGAACATTTAATGTTCGTATCAGTCCTGAATTACATCGCAAAGCTGTTTTAGCTTCGGAGGAGAGTTCTTTGAATGCATTTGTGAGTGATGCAATTCAAGAGAAATTAATGCGCTTAGGTGTATGATTTTATCAATGCTATAAACTTTATTCTATATTCAATTTAAAGCATAGCGACCTATTGCTATACAGATCGCTATGTTTTTTTGTGTGAAAATTACTTCTTCTTACGTTTTAAGCGTTTCTTCGCCTGTTGTGCAGCAAGAGCCTCTAACGCCTCACGCAATTCTTCATCGCTAAAGGTGGTGATGTGTTGCAGCATCTGTAAAGTCACATCATCCAACACCAAATTGGCGTATTGTGCGACGTTTTTAAAGTTATCATCAAACACAATCGCATTGTCACTGTTGGTGCTGATATAACCTTGCTGAGTTAAGACTTTAATAAAGCTTTGGAACAAGGCTTTGTCAAAGAATTCAGGTGAGTTGAATTCATACAGCACCGACAAACGCTGACCGACCAAATGGCTGAGTTCTTCGACCTGACGTGCCGAAATATTGCCTGAGCCGCGTTGTGTAATCAGCGCCAGTGTCATGTAATAACGCTCTAAACTCTGCATTACAGGTGCAGCCAATACTACCAACTGGTTATGGTCTTCACTATTTGGTGCAGGTGAAATTAAGTTGCCTTCCGCATCTTCAGAAATCAATTTGGCCTGAATTAACGCTTCTACATAGGCACAAATCCGTTCTTTGAGTTCCTGATCTTGCCATTTCAAGAACAACTCAGCTTTCAGGAACGGATATAAAGTACGAATGACGTTGATTAAATCACCACGACGAATCGAACCATTATGTTTCACCAATGCTGCAATTAAAGATGGTAAGACAAAGGCATGCAAAATATTGTTGCGGAAGTAGGTGAGTAACACCGCCTGATGGTCTTCAATCGCGATAATATCGCCCAAAACGTGCTGCACTCGTTTAATCAGTTTGAGTTTTAAGCCGTAGGCAATAATTTCTTTACCTGATAATGGTGTGACTTGAGTGCGCTCATCATAAGGCAGGGCAGTGAGCAGATTACGGTAAGTGTCTAACTGCTTCACACAAATTTCTTCATCCAAGGTATGTTTTGGTGTTGCCAGTAAAATCAGCGATAACAAAGATACCGGGTTAATTACCGCAGCACGGTTAATGTTTTCCAAAATCGCATGTGCTGAAGTATTCACTGCATCTGACACTTGTGGTGGAATAGGATCATCATTTTTTTCAATGCTGATGTGTTCGGCATCGTGTTGTTTTAGAACATCATCTAAAAACACAGGTTCGCCAAAATTGACATGTACCTTGCCAAAAATCCGTTCAATCTTGCGCATGGTTTTTAAAATGCCCATTAGCGATTCAGATTCTTTTGGCTTGCCTTGCATTTCACCGACATAGGTTGAACCTTCCATCAGGCGTTCATAACCAATATAAGTTGGCACAAAAGCAATCGGTTTAGCACGACCACGCAAATGACTGTGAATGGTCATGGCGAGCATGCCTGTTTTTGGTGGCAACAAGCGGCCTGTACGTGAACGTCCACCTTCAATAAAGTATTCAAGCGGCGTGTTACGCGACAAAATACTGAATAAATATTCTTTAAAGACGGTTGTGTATAAGCCGTTGCCACGGAAAGTACGACGGATAAAAAACGCACCGCCACCACGAAGCAATTGACCTACAAATGGCATATTCAGGTTATCGCCCGCAGCAATGTACGGCACCATCATGCCGCGTTTGTAAATCACATAAGACAGCAATAAATAGTCGATATGACTGCGGTGACATGGGGTATAGATAATTTCATAGTCTTTGGCCAGTTCGCGCACGGTACTAAAATTATGCACTTCCACGCCATCGTACAATTGTGTCCATAAGCGGGTCAGTGCCATATCGGCAAAGCGTACCGCTGCATGAGAGTAGTCCGACACGATTTCATTTAAATAACCAATCGCACGACGCTCGGCTTCAATCACGCTAATTTTACTGCGTAAACTTTCACGACGAATGGCATCTTGCACATCGGGAGATTTAATCAGACTGAGCATGACATTGCGGCGGTCAGACAAGTCTGGGCCAAGTACGACTTCACGTTGTCCATCTAAGTAATTATTTAGAGTGTTAACAATAAAGGTCGCAGGCGACAGGTTCGGATGCTCAGTTTTGGCATGTTCAATTAAAGCGCGTAATGATTGTGGCTCGTGAAATTCCAAATAAGACTGACGACCATGCACCCCAATATTCATTAACTGCTTGACTGTGCCAGGCGTTGCCCACGTATCGGTAAACAGTAGTTTAAACCACGAATCCTCTTTGTCTGGAGAACGTCCCCACAACACGGTCACAGGTACCAATTCAATATCAAGTTCTGGGTGTTGTTCTAATTGTTCAATTAAACGTAACAAGCGTGGCGGAAAAGCATAAGGTGGTGGATTGAGTAGGTTGTTCTCATCGTGATGCTGTAAAAACAGAATCGAGGCTTTTTCTTTATGTGAACCCATCACCAATGGATCAAGCGCAGGCGTGAGTTTTAAGCGACGTGTTTCGCCATCGACCACCAAGGCATTGCTGCGTGAGTGATTTTGCAATACGTAGCAAGTTATCTTGGTGCGAGTGGCATTTGAGTCTACACTTTGCGCATCCTTGACAGGGACTTCACCCAAAACATGCGGTGTCACCACAAGGTCAAGCAGCTTACCAGAAAGCTGACGATACATTTGACCAAAACCACGCTTGGACATATTCACTCCTACTTCATCACCTAAGTCCCTAGCCAGTAGGGAATTTATTTTGCGTCATTGTATCTAATAATCGCGCTGCATTTTTAGATAATTTGCATGAATATTGTTAGATTTTATCGTTAAAAATCGTATTTTTAGCAAAATTGATCGGCTAAGTTGTGACACAGCGGTCAGTCTTTGATGGGTAAAAGATGCAGAATCTATGGCAAAATAGCAGGCTTAAAATAGTCAGTTTATTTTGACGATTTATTTTTTCATCGACTTCGATCCCGCATCCCCAATTTCCGCCATACATAGGTTAGTTATGAACGCACTCACACAAGAGCTGGTTGAACTTCTTTGTTTAGAAAAGTTAGAAGAAAATATCTACCGAGGTATCAGTCGTAACTTGGTGGGTAAACGTGTTTTTGGTGGACAGGTTTTGGGACAGGCTTTACGTGCTGCATCTTATACCACTGATCGTCCTGCGCACTCATTGCATGCCTATTTCTTGTTTGGTGGCGATGTCAACGCACCTATTATTTATGAAGTTGACCGTTTGCGTGATGGTAAAAGTTTTTCTAGCCGTCAAGTACGTGCCATTCAGCATGGGCGTACCATTTTTACTGCGATGGTGTCCTTTGCGCCGTTGGAAGACGGTCTGAATTATCAAATTTCAGAGCCAAACTATCCTGCAGCAGAAGCTTTAAAAAACGAAGCGGAACTCAAACAGCATATTGTCGAGTTTGTACCTGAAAATGTGCGTGCCAGTTTTATGCGTGATCGCTTGGTGGAGATTCGCCCGATTAATCCGAGCAATCCATTTTTACCGCAGCCTGAAGAACCTGCTTATGCACACTACATTCGTACCCATGACAGCATTTCACCAGAGGTGGATGAAGTGTCTTTGCATCAGGCAATTGCGGCATTTTATTCAGACTTCACGTTAATGACCACAGCACTGCGTCCGCATGGTTTGAGCTATTTATCACCAAGTTTGCAGTGTGCCAGTATTGACCATGCCATGTATTTCCATAAACCGTTCCGTGTGGATGACTGGATGCTGTACGACATGGAAGCCACCATTAGCACTAGTTCGCGTGGTTTGAACTTTGGGCGCATGTGGCAAAATGGTGAATTGGTGTGTAGCACCAGTCAGGAAGGCTTGATTCGTTTACGTGAAATCGAAACGCAATAAAATATAGCCTTTAAAATCTACATTCATCAGCCGACATTCATGTCGGCTTTTTTACATCCTGAAGCACGATCTGAACCTAATCAAAGTGCGCTAGAAAAATAATACTCGATTCAATTTCAGCCACATGGCATAGTCCACACATCACATTAAAAAACTCAATTGCGTATGAGCCTCAATACACAAATTCTAATTGCCGCAATTTTGGGTGTGGTGTTTGGTTTTATTCTGAATCTATTTCCAGACAGCACATTTTTTAGCGCCAGTTTGTATGGCATTGGTTTAATGAGCAGTATTTTTATTGGTTTACTGAAAATGCTGCTGATCCCACTAATTTTTAGCTCAATTGTGGTCGGTGTGTCGAACTTACAGGCTGTAGGGCAATTGAGTCGAGTCTGGAAAATTACGTTGGCGTGTTGTGTCACCACCACGACTTTGGCTTTAATTTTAGGTTTGGCGTGTGCGCATTTATTTGCAGTGGGTAAAGGCGTAGATATTGTGATGTTTCAAGATGCTATGGCGCAGCATCAAAGCCCAGACACGCTTACGCCGTCTTCGTTTTTTACCAATTTCATTCAAAACACCTTAATCAATCCGTTTAAAGCTTTTGCCGAGGGTAATGTTTTGGCAGTGGTGATATTTGCCTTATTGGTGGGTGTGGCGCTGGTCAAAGGCGGGGAGCACTTTAAAACGGTACGTAAACTCAGTCAGCAATTTTTTGAAATTATGATGTTGATGATTGGCTGGGTAATGAAACTGGCACCTTTGGGGATTTTTGCTTTATTGGCTAAGTTGGTTGCAACCGAAGATATTTCAGTCCTGAGTCGTTTGGCAGAGTTTGCTGCAGTGGTCACGGGCACCACGATTTTTCATGGTGTGGTGGTCTTGCCTTTGCTGTTGTGGATATTTGGCAAAATGGATCCGATCACCTTTTTTAAAGGCACACGTGCTGCCTTAATTACGGCTTTTGCCACCAGTTCCAGTTCTGCCACTATGCCACTTTCGATGAAATGTGCGCAGGAAAATTTAGGTGTGCGTCCGCAAACTGCAGGCTTTGTGATCCCGTTAGGTACACAACTGAATATGGATGGAACGGCATTGTATGAAGCTGCAGCGGCTTTGTTTGTTGCCAATTTAATGGGGCTGGATTTAAGTTTAGGACAGCAATTAATTGTCTGTGCCACAGCCATGATCGCTTCTTTGGGCGCGCCTGGTATTCCAAGCGCAGGTATGGTGACGATGATTATGGTATTACAATCGGTGGGCTTGCCTGCAGAAGCGATTGCGATTTTATTGCCGATCGACCGTTTGTTGGATACTGTGCGTACTGTGGTCAATGTGCAGGGCGATATGATGATTAGTGTGGTGGTCGATCGGCATACTCGTGATGACCCTGCACTGCATTCCTGATAATGGGTTTAAAATCGAATCAAGTTTTCAGCATCATCCTGTTTTATTGTGCTATGCAAAGACATGAGCCAAAGCAGATTAATCCCAACATGGGCTGTAGGCCACTTCCCAAATATGACCATCTAAGTCCTGAAAATAACCTGCATAACCGCCGTAAAAGGTGCTCTGTGCAGGTTTTAAAATTTTCGCACCTGCATTTTTTGCTTGTTTCAATACCTGATCGACCTCGAGTGGGCTATGTACATTATGTCCTAAAGTGATTTGTGCAGCACTGCTGGCTGTACCTGTTAAGCCTGTATCTTGTTGTAAACTTTGTTTAGACCATAAAGCCAGTTTTAAGCCTGCTTGCAGTTCAAAAAAGACCACCGCACCTTGTTCAAATTCCTGTCCAATAATACCTTCAGTTACAAGTCCTAAGCCGTCGCGGTAAAAATCGAGTGCACGTTGTAAATCTTCTACCGCTAAGGTAATCACTGAAATGTGTGCCTGCATGTTTGATCTCCTTATCTTATGTAATTGTTTAAGCGTTTAATTGTTATGATCTTGACAGTAGGGCATTTCTGGCTGCGTTGTAAAGTGCAACTTTGGTGGAGAGGGAGATTGTGATTACGGCGTAAAACTGAAAGTGGACATGCAAATAAAAAGTCCTATTCGAGATTGAGCGAATAGGACTTTATGTTATAGACCAATAGTCAGTAATTTAACGGACTATTTGGTTTCGGTATCAGATGCGGTTAAATAGTCAGTTTCTAAAAATTCAGGCTGATCAACATCAACATCAACATCATCGCCAGTCGCTTCTGGAATGCTGTCTAAATCAAATTGATGCGCTTGTTCTAAGGTAAAGTTCAAACGTCCGCCCATCACACTCGCAAGTTCTTCCAAACCTTGCTTATTGAGTGATGAAAACAATTGAATCGAGAAATCTAGTTTCATCTTTTTCAACTGCTGTTTGACTTCAAGCAATACTTTATTGGCAGGGCCGCGGTTGAGTTTGTCCGATTTGGTGAGCAATACATGCACGAACAATTTACGCGAATACGCCCATTCCAGCATCATCACATCAAAGTGCTGTAAGGGATGGCGAATATCCATCAGTAACACCAAGCCTTGTAAACTTTTACGATGAATCAAATAATTTTCGAGTTCTTTTTGCCACACAATTTTCATGGCTTCAGGTACGGCTGCATAACCATAACCGGGTAAATCGACCAAACGCTGTTCGGGGTTGCCCAAACTAAAGAAGTTGATCATTTGAGTACGACCCGGTTTTTTAGAAGCACGTGCCAATTGTTTTTGATTGGTTAAAGCATTAATTGCACTGGACTTACCTGCGTTGGAGCGTCCTGCAAAAGCCACTTCGTAGCCAGTATCTTCTACACATAAATTCAGTTTAGGCGCACTCATTAAAAACTCGGCTTTACGCAGCCAGTTTAAGGCGCGAACAGAGTATTCAGTAATGGCAGGGTCTACTTTTTTCTCGTAGCTAATTTTCTGCCGTGGCTGTGCTGCTGCCTTACTGTTTTTCGATTTTCCTCTGCTATGGTGCATAACTTAACTTCAATTCATGGTCTACAAACAGGTATTATAAAGCAAGTCATACAGGCAAGCGACCTTTGCGCCCTGAATGCCCGAAAAAAGCAACATCTAGGATGATATTGCTTTGACCGTTTAAGTTACTTTAAAGATGAATCAGCGGGATTGGAGATTGTGTACTGAACTGTAAATTGGGTACAGGCTGTAGCACTTCACCCAAGCTGTATTGATCTAAGCTTTGATAAAACTGTTCCATTGCCTGATTGAGAATGCCTTTTAGTCCACATTGCGCACGCAGCACGCAGGGCGGGGTATTACACTCTACAATTTGATTTTCACCTTGCAGGATTCTCACCACATGACCTAAACGCAAAGGCAATGCTTCAGGATGCAAGCGAATCCCGCCACCTTTACCACGAGTGGTAATTAGCCATCCTTGCTTACCCATAAAGTGAACGATTTTTACCAGATGGTTCTGGGAAACATGCAAATCCTGTGCAATTTCCGCAATGGTATAGGGTACATCTCGAGGACGCGAGATATACATTAAAATACGCAGCGCATAGTCGGTGAATTTATTTAATTGCATGATCGCACAGATGTTTTTTTAAATACAAATAAATTAAGGCTAGTCTAGCATAACTAGACTAGCCTTACCTATTAGCTTTTAACGCTTTAGATTAGTGGCGAACACCACCTGTACCAAACGCTTCGCTATGGATTTGCTCATCTTTGATGCCACGCGCAAGTAAAGCTTTGCGCTGTTCTGCCATGAATGGCATTGGACCACATAAGTAGTAATCTGCATCGGCTGGTAACAGCGCTGCATCTACAGTGCTGAGGTCTAAACGACCAGCAACATCGTAATCTTGACCCAGTACATCACCTTCGTTCGGGAACTCATACGCAGTCAACGTATGAATACGTGGACATTTCGCAGTTAAGTCTTGAAGATGCTGTTTCATCGCATGCACTTGTTTGCTACGACATGCGTGAATGAATGTCACAGGTTGTGGTACATCTAAAGTCACTAATTGATTCAACATCGCAATCATTGGTGTTAAGCCTACGCCACCACTAATGAAGACATTACGTTTGTTGCTGTCGATGAGGAAGAAGTTACCTGTTGGTGCAGATACTTCAACTTCAGAACCTTCTGGTAATTGGTGCAATACGTTCGATACCCAACCTGCAACTTTATCTGCACCATTGCCTGGCTCACGTTTTACAGAAATGCGTAAGTAATCTTGTTGTGGGCTAGTCGATAGTGTGTATTGACGTGGTTGCTTCAAGCCAAGTTCAGGAACAAATACACGTACTGAAATATATTGACCTGCTTCGTATTTTGGTAAATCGCCGCCATCTACTGGCTCAAAGTAGATTGAAGTGATTTCGTCACTTTCTACAACTTTCTTGGCAATTTTGAAATTACGCCAGCCTAACCAGCTGCCTTTAGTTTGTTCGTGTTGTTCGTAGATTGCACGTTCAGCATTAATAAACACTTCTGCTAACTGACCATAAGCAGCTGCCCATGCATCAATTAGAGGATCTTCCATTGAAATATTTAATACTTCGCTAATAGAGTGAAGTAGGTTTTCGCCCACAATATTATAGTCAGGTGCTTGAATGTTTAAGCTCACGTGTTTGTGGGCAATCAATTCAATCACAGGCGCAAGCACAGAAGGATCTTCAATGTTTTCAGCATAAGCCAATACAGCACCTGCAAGCGCTTGAGCCTGCGCACCACTACGTTGGTGACCCATGTTAAAGGTTTCTTTTAGATCAGGATTATTCCCCAACATGCGGTTATAGAAATAACCAGTCAGTGCGACACCATTTTCACGGAGTACAGGAACAGTTGCTTTTACAAGGTCAATTTGCTGTGGAGTCATGTTCGATCTCTCATGGCTGTTATTTATAAGATGTATTCAAAATACATCTTATAAATAAGGATTGCAAACATTTTTTTGTGAAACCTTAAAAAAAATATGGATTATAAAAATATCCCATTATTTTTAAAGTTTTTATGGGGTTTGTAGATGTGACAGCGAGAGGTTTGTAAGTGTTCATTTAGGTTTTGGATGGTGCATCCATGAATGAAATCTATACAAACCTCATCGTTTATAACATGCTATTTCTTACCAAATAATGACCCTAACAAACCTCGTACAATTTTCTGCCCTGTAGAACCGCCTAAGCTGCGTGCTGCGCTTTTGGCAAAGGTACCCACAATATCCTGAGTCAGTTTTTCACGCTGTTTGGCAGCGCGTTCTGCTTCTTTTTGCTGTTCGCGGGCTAGACGTTCTTGCTCGCGCGCTTGTTGTTTGGCCAGTGCCTCGGCCTCTTTAGCCTCTTGCTTGGCGCGAGCTTCAGCTTCTTTGGCTTCAATTTTAGCTTGTTCTGCTGCTGCCGTTTGTTGCTGACGTTGTTCAACTTTTTGTTGCAGCATTTCATAAGCACTTTCACGATCTAGCTGCTGCTCATAAACACCTGCAATAACACTTTGGCTGATACAGGCTTGACGTTCTTCTGTGCTAATTGGGCTAAACGATGAGTAGGGTGGCATTACCCAAGCACGTTCTACAATTTGTGGTGTGCCTTGTTCATCTAAGCAACTAATTAAGGCTTCACCTACCGCAAGTTCGGTAATGGCTTGTTCAACTTTAAAGTCTGGGTTGGCACGGAATGTATCTGCGGCAGTTTTTACTGCTTTTTGGTCTTTGGGTGTAAAAGCACGTAAGGCATGCTGAACACGGTTACCCAATTGTCCCAATACGCTTTCAGGCAAGTCCAGCGGGTTTTGGGTCACAAAATAAATCCCCACGCCTTTAGAGCGAATTAAGCGTACCACTTGTTCAATTTTTTCTTGTAGCGCGCTGCTGGCATTGTCAAATAACAAGTGTGCTTCATCAAAAAAGAACACCAGTTTTGGCTTGTCCATATCGCCCACTTCAGGCAATTGTTCAAACAGTTCTGATAACATCCATAATAAAAAGGTGGCGTACAGTTTTGGCGTGTTCATGAGTTTGTCTGCAGCCAAAACATTAATATTGCCGCGTCCTTGACTGTCAGTTTGAATAAAATCCAAAATATCCAAACTTGGTTCACCAAAGAATTTATCACCGCCCTGATCGGCTAAAGCCAGTAAATTACGCTGAATCGCACCCAAACTGGCTGGAGAAAGATTGCCATACTCAGCTTTAAATTCACTGGCGTGTTCGCTGACATAGGTCAGCATGGCTTTTAAATCTTTAAAATCAATCAGTAATAAACCCTGATCATCGGCAATACGGAATACCGCAGACAACACGCCCTCTTGGGTGTCATTCAGGTTCAGCATTTGCGCCAATAATAACGGGCCAATTTCAGAAATGGTGGTACGAATCGGATGACCTTGTTCGGCAAATAAATCCCAAAACACCACAGGAGATGCTGCAAACGGAATGCTTTCGATACCTAAGCTCTTAATACGTGCATCAAACTTTGGGCTGCTGCTGCCTGCTTTGGCTAGACTGGAAACATCGCCTTTGGCATCGGCTAAAAATACGGGTACACCAATTCGTGAAAAGCTTTCTGCCAAGACTTTTAAGGTGACGGTTTTACCTGTACCTGTTGCACCTGCAATTAAACCGTGGCGGTTGGCAAACTGTGAATGTAAAACCACGTCTTGTTGAACGTCGGCAGTTTTTTTACCAATAACGATTGCTGTACTCATATTTTTATCCTGATTTATATAGCTATTGTTAAAATGATGATCTGTGCTGCATTAGTCGCTGAAGCGTTGTAAGGCATTTTGAATATCGTGAATTAAATCTGCAGGATGTTCTAGCCCAATACAAAAACGCACCAATAATCCTTCAGCCAAGTGAGAGTGTTCTAGGGTACGCATGGACTTGAGATCGTAAAGCATCACTAAACTTACGGGGCCGCCCCAGCTAAAGCCGAGTTTAAATAAAGATAGTGCATCACAGAATTGGCGTACAGCGGCTAAATCATATTCAGGCTTAAAAATCACACTGACCAAACCTGCGCTGTGTCCATCGCGGCAAATTTCTTTCCAATACGCATGCCCCGCAGATGTGGCATCGGCAGGGTGCAACACCTGAGCAAATTGTGGTTGTAGTTTCAGCCAGTTGAGTAATTCAATTGTGCTTTTTGCTTGGTGCTCATAACGTAGTTGCATCGAAGCCAAACTGCGTTGTACTTGCGCGACATCATCCCCCGATACGCAAATACCTTGAATGGCATGCATACGAAACAGTTGATGATGTAAGTGTTGATCACGGGTCACGACAGACCCCATTAAAATGTCACCACCACCACTTGGGTATTTGGTCAGGGCATGGACGCTTATATCGACACTTAAATGTTCATCACCAAAATCGAAAGCATTAAACGCAAGTCCTGCACCCCAAGTATTATCTAAGGCTGTGAGCATGTGATGTGATTTGGCTTTTTTGACTAATGCAGTTAGGTTTGGAAACTCTAGTGTGACCGAACCTGCCGCTTCTAGCCAAATCAGTTTGGCTTGGGCAGAAGGTTGAAAGCTATCGACATCAATTGGATTGTAGACTTGAACGGTGATGCCGTAACGCTGCTCTAAATTGCGTAAATGCTCCATGTTTGGGCCGTAAATATTGTCAGCCACCCAAACTTCATCGCCTTGACTTAAAAAGCAGGAATTCACCAAATTAATTGCTGATAGTCCGCTTGGTGCGAGTAAGCAGTATTCACCACCTTCTAATTGCGCAATCTGATCAGCGAGTGTGAATGTAGTCGGTGTGCCATGTGTGCCATAGCTATAATCATAAGCATCAGTCCAGTGTCGATTAAACAGTGCATCTGTGTTTTCAAAGATAATGGTCGATGCACGAAATAGGGGAGGCTGTACCGTTTGAATATATTGTGGGGCACGTCTTGGTGCATGAATTAAAGCAGTTTGAGCATTTTTCTTCACAGGTTCACTCAGAAAATAAGCAAATATTGAGTTTAGCTTAAGAGAAATACTGGCTTTAGGCTATAAAAAGCTGCACTACAAGACATGCCTTGAACTTGGCGCTATTTTTGCAGAAGCTGAAGTATAGAAAATACAAAGGATGATCCAGATGAAAGCACCACTAAGCGTGCATTATTTTCAGCATAGTGCAGGTGAAGGTTTTGGAAGTTGCTATGACTATTTAAAGCAGATGGGGGCGCATATCACTGCAACCGAATTTTTTGCTTTACCGCCTGAGCAAAATATTGAAATTGAAGCCTTACCCAAAGTTGAAGATATTGACCTGTTAATTGTGATGGGCGGTGCCATGAGTGTAAATGATGAAGTACATTATCCATGGTTAAAAACAGAAAAACGCTGGATTAGGCGTTATTTGGCGATGAGTAAACCTGCAATCGGTTTGTGTTTAGGTGGGCAGATGATTGCCAATGCGTTGGGTGCAGCAGTGAGTCCTAATCCTGAACAGGAGCGCGGTTGGCATCCTGTCTATAAAGTCGAAAATATACCAGAAAGCTGTTTCCAAATGCCTGATCAAATCTCAGTGATGCAGTGGCATGGCGAAACTTTTGAATTACCTAAGGGCGCGGTAAGACTTGCCAGTAATGCCGCTTGCACCAATCAACTGTATCAAATTGGGAAAAATGTACTAGGATTCCAATTCCATCCAGAAATTACCCCACAAGCTTTGCAGCTGTTTTTAGACAATGCCGAAATGAAACCTGCATTTTCAGGCATGTATGTACAACCCGCGCATGAATTAAAACAGATGTCTGCAGCACAATTTCAGGCAGGCAACCAATTAATGAATCGTGCAATAGATTATGTTTTAGTACAAAGCAAACTTAGGGAATAAAGTCATGGATTGTGGCGCAAACACAGAAAAGAAAGTTAGGTCAGGGCGATGACGATTTCTGCTGTCAGGGATGGTTGGAATGGTCAAAATGCAGATTGTCTAAATTTACACTCAATAAATGGATAGGAATGCTGCCTAACTCATATATAAAGTGCTAATCGTATATTTTAAAAAGAGAAATCGGCAGAGCGTGAAAAATAAAGCAATAAAGCCAAAAAGAGATTTGCTTATGCATTAAACAATCGTTATAATGGGCGACCCTTTATGCAAGGGGGTTAACTGCGAAGAAAGTAGTTAACATCGTGACAGTCGTGGCATCGATCATGACCTTAGTGATAATTCACTGCCTTTGACACTTGCCTTAAATTAGTGGGGTGAGATGCGTCAAGGGTGATTCTTTATATATTTGGCTTGGAGTTAACTGGTATGTCTAACCAGAGAATTCGTATCCGTTTGAAGTCTTT
Source organism: Acinetobacter sp. YH12135 (assembly GCF_013418565.1). Classification (NCBI taxonomy): domain Bacteria; kingdom Pseudomonadati; phylum Pseudomonadota; class Gammaproteobacteria; order Moraxellales; family Moraxellaceae; genus Acinetobacter; species Acinetobacter sp. YH12135. The sequence continues at coordinate 95,618 of NZ_VPBU01000010.1, read as the reverse complement.
TGATCATCGTCTGATCGATCAATCTGCTCAAGAAATCGTAGAAACCGCTAAGCGTACTGGCGCACAAGTTTGTGGTCCAATCCCGATGCCAACTCGCATCGAACGCTTCAACGTTTTAACATCACCACACGTAAACAAAGATGCACGCGACCAGTATGAAATCCGTACTTACAAGCGTTTGATCGACATTGTTCAACCTACAGATAAAACTGTTGATGCGTTGATGAAATTAGATCTAGCAGCTGGTGTTGATGTTCAGATTGCATTGGGTTAAGGCTTTCGGTTAATTAACACTCTAAGTTAATTAGGCCGCTTTTTTAGAGGTTTATGCACATGGCTATTGGTTTAGTCGGTCGCAAGTGCGGTATGACCCGTATCTTTACAGATGCTGGTGTTTCTGTACCTGTTACAGTGATTGAGGTTGATCCTAACCGCATCACTCAAATCAAAACGCTTGAAACAGATGGTTATCAAGCAATTCAGGTTACTACTGGTGAACGTCGCGAATCTCGCGTAACTAACGCTCAGAAAGGTCACTTCGCTAAAGCGGGTGTTGCTGCTGGTCGTTTGGTTCAAGAATTCCGTGCTACAGAAGCTGACCTTGAAGGTCGTGAAGTTGGCGGAACTATCGGTGTGGATTTGTTCACAGTAGGTCAGATCGTTGACGTAACTGGTCAGTCTAAAGGTAAGGGTTTCCAGGGTGGTGTTAAGCGTTGGAACTTCCGTACTCAAGACGCTACTCACGGTAACTCTGTTTCTCACCGTGTTCTAGGTTCTACAGGTCAAAACCAGACTCCTGGTCGCGTATTCAAAGGCAAAAAAATGGCTGGCCATTTAGGTGCTGAGCGCGTAACTGTACAGGGTCTTGAAATTGTATCTATCGACACAGAGCGTTCAGTTCTTGTTGTTAAGGGTGCGATTCCTGGTGCGACTGGTGGTGACGTAACTGTACGTCCTACGATCAAGGCTTGAGGGGAAATAACGTGAATTTAAATACTGTTTCCGGCTCTGCTGTTGAGTTATCTGAAGTTGCGTTCGGTCGTGAATTCAATGAAGCACTTGTACACCAAGTTGTTACAGCTTACTTAGCTGGTGGTCGTCAAGGCTCTAAAGCTCAGAAATCACGTGCAGACGTTGCTGGCGGTGGTAAAAAACCATTCCGTCAAAAAGGTACTGGCCGCGCTCGTGCTGGTTCTATTCGTAGCCCAATCTGGGTTGGTGGTGGTAAAACTTTTGCTGCTCGTCCACAAGATTGGTCTCAAAAAGTTAACCGCAAAATGTACCGCGGTGCAATGCAATGTATCTTAGCTGAACTTGTTCGCCAAGATCGTCTTGTATTGGTTGAAGAGTTTGCTGTTGAAGCTCCTAAAACTAAAGAGTTGCTTGCAAAACTTAACGACTTGAATGCAACTCGCGCATTGATCGTAACTGAAGCTGTAGATGAGAATCTATATCTTGCAGCGCGTAACCTTCCACACGTTGATGTGGTTGATGCTACTGCAATCGATCCTGTTAGCTTGATCGCGTTCGACAAAGTTGTAATGTCTGTTGCTGCTGCTAAGAAAATTGAGGTAGAACTCGGATGAACAACGAACGTTTATATCAAGTCCTACAAGGACCTGTATTTTCAGAAAAAGCACAAGTTTTAGGCGAAACTGCTGGTGTTCAAGTGTTCAAAGTTGCATTAAATGCAAACAAACTTGAAATCAAAAAAGCAGTTGAGCAATTATTTGGTGTGGAAGTTGTTAAAGTTAACACGACTATCACTAAAGGTAAGACTAAGCGCTTTGGTCGTACATTAGGACGCCGTTCTGATGTTAAAAAAGCATACGTCACCCTGAAAGCTGGCCAAGATGTTGAAATGGCTGACTTGGGCGATACCGCTGAAAGCGCAGCGGAATAAGGACGAAATTTATGCCGATTCAAAAATGTAAGCCAACGTCTCCAGGGCGTCGCTTTGTAGAGAAAGTCGTTCACGACCATCTTCACAAAGGTGCGCCTTATGCGCCGTTGGTAGAAGCTAAAAAACGTACAGGTGGTCGTAACAACAACGGTCACATTACTACACGTCACGTTGGTGGTGGTCATAAGCAACACTACCGTATCGTAGACTTCAAACGTAACAAAGATGGCATTCCTGCTGTTGTAGAGCGTATTGAATACGATCCAAACCGTACTGCACACATCGCATTGTTGAAGTATGCTGACGGTGAACGTCGTTATATTATTGCGCCTAAAGGTTTACGTGCTGGTGATCAAGTTCAATCTGGTAACGATGCTCCAATTCGTCCAGGTAACTGCTTACCACTTCGTAATATGCCAATCGGTGCTACTCTTCACAACATCGAACTTAAAATCGGTAAAGGTGCTCAATTAGCGCGTTCTGCTGGTACTTCGGTTCAATTGTTGGGTCGTGACGGTTCATACGCTATCGTTCGTCTACGTTCAGGCGAAATGCGTAAAGTGCACGTTGAGTGTCGCGCTGTGTTAGGTGAAGTATCTAACTCAGAAAGCAACCTTCGTTCACTTGGTAAAGCAGGTGCTTCGCGCTGGCGTGGTGTTCGTCCTACTGTTCGTGGTATGGCAATGAACCCAGTTGATCACCCGCACGGTGGTGGTGAAGGGCGTACTAAAGGTATCCAACCTGTAAGCCCATGGGGTCAAAAAGCTAAAGGGTACAAGACACGTACCAACAAGCGTACGACTAAGATGATTATTCGCGACCGTCGCGTTAAGTAACAAGTAAAGGAATCTGACAATGCCTCGTTCTCTGAAAAAAGGCCCATTCGTCGATGCGCACTTGTTCGCTAAGGTTGAAGCGGCAATCGCGGCTAATAACCGTAAGCCGATCAAAACTTGGTCGCGTCGTTCGATGATCCTCCCAGATTTTGTTGGTTTAACAATTTCTGTTCACAATGGTCGTAACCATGTTCCAGTGATTATCTCTGAACACATGGTTGGTCATAAACTCGGTGAATTCGCGCCAACTCGTACCTATCGTGGTCACGGTGTTGACAAGAAGTCTAAACGTTAATAGGTGCTATGATGGAAGTAACTGCTAAATTACGCGGTGCCGCTATCTCGGCACAAAAAGCACGTTTGGTTGCAGATCTTATCCGCGGCAAATCTGTTGCGCATGCACTTAACATTTTAAACTTCAGCAACAAAAAAGCTGCTGTTTTAGTTAAGAAAGCATTGGAATCTGCAATTGCAAATGCTGAACACAATAACAGTTTAGATGTAGACGACCTTAAAGTATCTACGATTTACGTTGATGAAGGCATGAGCCTTAAACGTATTATGCCACGTGCTAAAGGCCGTGCAGATCGTATTACTAAGCGTACTTGTCACATCACCGTTAAGGTAGGGGTTTGATATGGGTCAGAAGGTTCATCCAATCGGTATCCGCCTAGGTGTTGTGAAACGTCATAACGCTAACTGGTATGCGAATCCGAAACAATACGCTGAATACTTGCTTAAAGACCTTCAAGTTCGTGAGTTTTTAACTAAAAAACTTAAGAACGCAATGGTAAGCAATATTCTTATCGAACGTCCAACGGGTGCTGCTAAAGTAACAATTAGCACTGCGCGTCCTGGTATCGTAATCGGTAAAAAAGGCGAAGACATTGAGAAATTACAACGCGAATTAACATCTATTATGGGTGTTCCTGCGCAAGTAAGCATCAACGAAATTGACCGTCCAGACTTAGATGCACGTTTAGTTGCTGAAGCAATCGCTTCTCAATTAGAAAAGCGTGTAATGTTCCGTCGTGCTATGAAGCGTGCGGTACAGAACTCTATGCGTGCTGGTGCTAAAGGTATCAAAGTTGAAGTTTCTGGTCGTTTAGGTGGTGCAGAGATTGCACGTACTGAATGGTATCGTGAAGGTCGTGTACCTTTGCATACACTTCGTGCGGACATCGACTATGCAACTATGCGTGCTGAAACTACTTACGGTACGATTGGTGTTAAAGTTTGGGTATTCCGTGGTGAAATCTTGGGTGGCATGAAGCAAGTCATGAACCCAGCACCTGCTGAAGAACGTCCAGCTAAACGCGGTCGCGGTCGTGGTGAAGGTCAAGAGCGTCGTGGTCGTCGCAATGATCGTTCTGCTGAAAAAGGAGAATAATCCATGTTGCAACCTAAACGTACTAAATTCCGTAAGGTGCAAAAAGGCCGTAACACTGGCTTAGCGCACCGTGGTAGCTCAGTATCTTTCGGTACTATCGCTCTTAAATCAGTTGAACGTGGTCAAATGACTGCGCGTCAAATTGAAGCGGCACGTCGTACAATCAGCCGTCGTATTAAGCGTGGTGGTAAGATCTTTATCCGTGTATTCCCAGACAAACCAATTACTTCTAAGCCTCTTGAAGTGCGTATGGGTAAAGGTAAAGGTTCTGTGGAATATTGGGTTTGTCAAATCAAACCAGGTAAAGTCTTGTACGAAATTGATGGTGTGAACGAAGAATTGGCGCGTGAAGCATTTACGCTTGCTGCTGCTAAACTTCCGTTTAAAACCACTATCGTGACTCGGACGGTAATGTAATGAAAACTAAAGATCTACGTGAAAAGTCGGTAGAAGAGTTGACAGCTTTGCTTGATGAGCAACAGCTTAACCAATTCCGTCTTCGTATGGCGAAAGCAACTGGTCAATTGGGTAAATCGCATGAAGTTGCGCTTACTCGTAAAACTATTGCACGCATCAAGACCCTCCTTACCGAAAAACAGGGGAACGGGCAATGAGTCAAAATACAGTCCGCACGTTAACTGGCAAAGTTGTAAGCGACAAAATGGAAAAATCTATTGTTGTCCTTATTGAACGCCAAGTTCAACACCCGTTGTATGGCAAATTGATTCGCCGTTCAACCAAATTACACGCTCATGATGAGAACAATACCGCCAAGATTGGTGATGTTGTAACCATCAAAGAAAGCCGCCCAATGTCTAAAACTAAGTCATGGACTTTAGTTGAAGTTGTTGAAGCTGCTGCTGAGTAATTAACGTTCTTGTTGCATCATCGGTCAATTTCGAGTACTCTTTGAGCCTTTCGAAATTGTGACCGGTGATGCTCGGTTTTGGAGTAGGGCAATGATTCAAACCGAAACGATGCTTGACGTAGCTGACAACAGTGGTGCTCGCCGCGTACAATGTATTAAAGTACTAGGTGGTTCACATCGTCGTTATGCTTCTGTTGGCGACATTATTAAAGTTACTGTAAAAGAAGCTATTCCACGCGCACGTGTTAAAAAAGGTGACGTGATGAATGCTGTTGTTGTACGTACAAAGTTCGGTATTCGTCGTCCAGACGGTTCTGTGATCCGTTTTGATGATAACGCTGCTGTTATTTTGAATAACAACAAAGCACCGATTGCAACTCGTATTTTCGGACCAGTGACTCGTGAACTTCGTACTGAACAGTTCATGAAAATCATTTCATTGGCTCCTGAAGTTCTATAAGAGGCAATCATGGCTAAGATTAAAAAAGGCGATCAAGTAATTGTGATCGCAGGTAAAGAAAAAGGCAAACAGGGTACTGTTCTGTCAGTTTCTAATGACCGTGTTAAGGTCGAAGGTCTTAACTTGGTTAAGAAGCACCAGAAGCCAAACCGTGCTACGGGCGCTGAAGGCGGTATCGTAACGCAGGAAGCTTCGCTTCATATCTCAAACGTGGCAATTTTTAATGCTACAACCCAAAAGGCTGACCGTGTTGGTTACCAAACGATTGATGGCGTGAAAACTCGCGTTTATAAATCGAATGGTGAATCAGTGGCGGTGGCGAAGTAATAGGTTGAAATAGGCAATGGCCAGACTTAAAACACGTTACAACGACGAACTTAAGGCTCAATTACAAGAACAATTGGGCGTTAAGAATGTGATGGAGATCCCTCGCATCACTAAAATTACCATCAACATGGGTGTTGGTGCTGCAGCTGCTGACAAGAAATTGTTAGATGGCGCTCTTTCTGATATGCAAGCTATTGCTGGTCAAAAACCAGTTTTAACATTAGCTCGTAAATCAATCGCTGGTTTTAAAATCCGTGATGGTTGGCCGATTGGTTGTAAAGTTACTTTACGCGGCGAACGTATGTACGAATTCTTAGACCGTTTGATCTCTATCGCGATCCCTCGTATCCGTGACTTCCGTGGTTTCTCTTCGAAATCATTTGATGGTCGTGGTAACTACTCTATGGGTCTCAAGGAACAAATCATGTTCCCTGAAATCGATTTCGATAAGATTGATCAAATTCGTGGTATGGACATCACCATTACTACGACTGCTCGCACCGATGACGAAGGCCGTGCGCTTATGCGTGCATTCGGCTTCCCGTTCAAATAAGAGGTCGATATGGCTAAGAAAGGTATGATTAATCGCGAATTGAAACGCGAAGCTACTGTTGCTAAATACGCTGCAAAACGTGCTGAATTAAAAGCAACGATTGCAAACGTAAATGCAAGCGACGAAGAGCGTTTCGAAGCGATGATGAAATTACAAGCATTACCACGTAATGCGTCTCCAGTACGTCTTCGTAACCGTTGTGGTTTAACTGGTCGTCCTCATGGTTACTTCCGTAAGTTCGGTTTAAGCCGTAACAAATTACGTGACACAGTAATGCAAGGTGATGTACCGGGCGTTGTTAAGGCAAGCTGGTAAGGAGCACTATAAATGAGTATGCAAGATACCGTTGCCGACATGCTAACGCGTGTTCGTAACGCTCAAATGGCAAAGAAACAAACTGTTTCTATGCCTAATTCTAAGTTGAAGGTTGCTATTGCAAACGTACTTCAACAAGAAGGTTATATCGCAAATGTAGAAGTGGCTGACAACGAAGGCAAACCTACATTAACGATTACTTTAAAATACTATGAAGGCAAACCAGTTATCGAAACTGTGAAACGCGTAAGCCGTCCAGGTCTACGTCAGTATCGCGGTAAAGATGCACTTCCAAGCGTTAAGCAAGGTTTAGGTATTGCAATCGTTTCTACAAGCAAAGGCATCATGACTGATCGCGCTGCACGTGCTGCAGGTATCGGTGGTGAAGTTATTGCTTTTGTTTCTTAATAATAGGTGATTCCTCATGTCTCGTGTGGCTAAAGCCCCAGTAACTGTACCTAACGGTGTTACAGTTACTCAGAACGGCCGGCAGGTCGAAGTGAAAGGCAGCAAAGGTACATTGTCTTTCAACCTGCATGCGCTGGTCGAGCTAAAACAGGAAGACGGTATTTTAGCTATTGCTCCTAAAGCTGAGTCGAAAGACGCTTGGATGCAAGCTGGTACTGCTCGCGCTGTGCTTAACAATCTTGTAAAAGGTGTGAGCGAAGGCTTCGAACGTAAGTTACAATTGATTGGTGTTGGTTATAAAGCTGCGGTAAAAGGTAACGTTGTTAACCTTAACCTTGGTTTTTCACACCCAATCGATTACACCCTTCCTGAAGGTGTAACTGCAGAAACTCCAACTGCAACTGAAATTATCCTTAAATCTGCTGACAAAGCAGCTTTAGGTCAAGTTGCTGCGGATATCCGTGGATACCGTCCACCAGAGCCATATAAAGGTAAAGGTGTTCGTTATTCGGATGAAGTTGTTCTTCGTAAAGAAGCTAAGAAGAAATAAGGCGCGAGGTTCTTATGAACGAAAAGAAACAATCCCGTTTGCGTCGTGCGAAAAGCACACGCTTGCACATCCGTGCATTGGGTGCGACTCGTTTGTGTGTAAACCGCACGCCGCGTCACATCTATGCTCAAGTTATTTCAGCAGATGGTGGCAAAGTTTTAGCGCAAGCTTCAACTTTAGATGCTACTTTACGTGCTGGTACAACTGGTAACGTTGAAGCAGCTCAAAAAGTAGGTGCTTTAATCGCAGAACGCGCGAAAGCAGCTGGCGTAACTAAAGTTGCGTTTGACCGTTCTGGTTTTAAATATCATGGTCGTATCAAAGCCTTGGCTGATGCTGCTCGTGAAAACGGCTTGGAGTTCTAATCATGGCTAAAGTTGAACAAAACGAAGGTCTTGTTGAAAAGCTGGTTGCCGTTGATCGCGTAGCCAAAGTTGTTAAAGGTGGTCGTATCTTCTCTTTCACAGCATTAACTGTTGTGGGTGATGGTAATGGTCGCGTAGGTTTTGGTCGTGGTAAAGCACGTGAAGTTCCAGCTGCTATTTCTAAAGCACTTGAAGCTGCACGTCGTAACATGATCACTATCGAATTGGCAGATGGTACTTTACAACACCCGATTCATGCGCGTCATGGTGCAAGCCGTGTTTACATGCAGCCAGCATCTGAAGGTACTGGTGTAATTGCGGGTGGTTCTATGCGTGCAGTTTTAGAAGCTGCAGGTGTACGTAACGTATTGACTAAATGCCGTGGTTCTACTAACGCTGCAAACGTAGTGAACGCAACTTTCAACGGTTTGCGTGACATGACAACTCCTGAAAAGGTTGCTGCGAAACGTGGTCTTTCAGTAGAACAAATTCAAGGGTAATCAATCATGAAAACGATTAAAGTTACCCAGACTAAATCTGCATCGCACCGCTTGAAAAATCACAAGCTTAGCCTTAAAGGTTTAGGTCTGCGTCGTATTGGTCATACTGTAGAAGTGCAAGATACGCCTTCTAACCGTGGTATGATCAACCAAGTCTACTATATGGTTAGTGTAGAGGAATAAGCCATGACTCTGCGTTTAAATGAACTTGCACCTGCAGAAGGTGCTAAGCGTGAAGCCCGTCGTTTAGGCCGTGGTATCGGTTCTGGCGTTGGTAAGACTGGTGGTCGTGGTATCAAAGGTCAAAACTCACGTAAGAGCGGTGGTACACGTCCTGGATTCGAAGGTGGTCAAACTGCGTTATATCGTCGTTTACCTAAATTCGGTTTCACTAGCCAAATCGCTTTGAAAACTGCTGAAGTACGTTTATCTGAGCTTGCTAAAGTGGAAGGCGACATCGTTAGCCTTGAAACTTTAAAAGCAGCGAACGTTGTACGTAAAGATATGGCTCGTGCTCGTATCGTACTTTCTGGTGAAATTACTCGCGCATTCACTATTCAAGGTGTTGCTGTGACTAAAGGCGCTAAAGCTGCTGTTGAAGCGGCTGGCGGTAAAGTCGAGGAGTAATCCCCAGTGTCTATGTCTCCTAGTTCTTCAGGTCATGTTCACATGATGAAAGGCCAACCATTTCACGTGAAATACCGTGAAATTATACGCCGAATGATGTTTCTCATTGGTGCGTTGTTGGTATTTCGACTAGGAGCGCATATTCCAGTACCAGGCATTAATAATGCCGCACTTGAACAATTGTTTAATGCAAACCAAGGTACAATCCTTGGTTTGTTTAACATGTTTTCGGGTGGTGCATTAGAGCGGATGTCGATTCTTGCTTTAGGGATCATGCCATACATTTCTGCTTCGATTATCGTACAGTTGATGTCTACCGTGGTTCCTTCGCTTGAAGCTTTGAAAAAAGAAGGCGAGCAAGGCAAACGCAAAATTAATCAATATACGCGCCAAGGCACATTGTTTCTTGCACTTGTGCAAGCGATTGGGATGTGTGCAGGTCTGATTGGTCAAGGTATTACCTTAACGTCAGGTCTGGCTTTTTACGTTCCAGCTGTGACCTCTTTGGTTGCAGGCACAATGTTCTTAATGTGGTTGGGTGAGCAAATTACCGAACGCGGAGTGGGCAATGGTATTTCCATGATCATTTTCGCAGGTATTGTTGCAGGCTTGCCTAATTTAATTATGCAATCCTTCACATCTATTGATAGTGGCCAGTCAAGCCTGATTGGTTTGGCAATTTTTGGTTTATTGTCTTTGGGTGTACTTGCAGCAATTGTGTTTATTGAGAAGGCGCAGCGTCGTATTCCAGTAAACTATGCTCAAAAACAACAAGGTCGTCGTGTATTTACTGCTCAGCAAACGCATTTGCCATTAAAAATTAATATGGCAGGTGTGATTCCAGCAATTTTTGCCAGTTCATTGCTTTTGTTCCCAGCGAGCTTAGGTCAATGGGTCGGCAGTGCGGACCCTAATGCTGGATTAATCAAGCGTAGTCTACAAGACTTGGCATTGGTATTGTCGCCTGGACAACCGTTGTATTTGGTGCTCTTTGGTGCGTTAATTATCTTTTTCTGTTACTTCTACACTGCGCTGGTTTTCAGCCCTAAAGAAGTTTCGGAAAACTTGAAACGCAGCGGAGCTTATGTGCCTGGTATTCGCCCAGGTGAGCAAACTGCTCGTTACTTAGATCATATTCTCAGTCGTTTGACCTTTATTGGCGCGATTTACATCACTGTAGTCTGCTTAATGCCGATGATTCTACAAAGCTCATTTGGAATTCCATTTAGCTTAGGTGGTACATCATTATTAATCGTTGTAGTGGTTGTGATGGACTTTATGGCTCAGCTTCAAGCACATCTCACCTCGCACCAGTACGATAATCAAACGTTAATGAGAAAAACGACTGCTCATCCTAAGGGATAAGCGCACTTAGAGGTTTCATCATGAAAGTACAAGCTTCTGTAAAGAAAATTTGTGGTAGCTGCAAAGTTATCCGTCGTAATGGGGTTATTCGCGTAATTTGCAGCGCAGAACCTCGTCATAAGCAGCGTCAAGGTTAATTTGATTAAGACCTGTTGATTTCAGTAGGCTAATTAGGTTATTATCCGCCCCTCAAGATTTTTGTGGGGCGGTTGATTATCTTAACTGCCTTTTTGGAGAAAATTGAATGGCTCGTATTGCCGGTGTAAACATTCCGGATAACAAGCACGCTGTTATCTCTCTCACTTATATCTTTGGTATTGGTCGCCACACTGCTAAGACTATCTTAGCTGCTGCTGGTATCGCACCAACAACAAAGATCCGTGAATTAGATGACGCTCAGCTTGATGCGATTCGTGCAGAAGTTGCTAAGGTTCCGACCGAAGGTGACTTACGTCGCGAAATTTCCATGAACATTAAACGTTTAATGGATTTAGGCTGCTACCGCGGTCTTCGTCATCGTCGCAGCTTGCCTGTCCGTGGTCAACGCACCAAAACTAACGCACGTACCCGTAAAGGTCCGCGCAAACCGATTAAGAAATAAGATTTCTGGAAGCTAAAAGATGGCTAAAGATACTCGCACACGCAAGAAGGTCACTCGTACCGTCTCTGAAGGTGTTGCACACATTCACGCTTCTTTTAATAACACCATTGTGACCATTACCGATCGTCAAGGTAATGCACTGGCTTGGGCTACCTCAGGTGGACAAGGCTTCCGTGGATCACGTAAATCAACTCCGTTCGCTGCTCAGGTAGCTGCTGAAGTTGCTGGTAAAGCTGCTTTAGATTACGGTTTGAAAAACTTGGACGTCCTTGTTAAAGGTCCTGGTCCAGGTCGTGAGTCTGCGGTTCGTGCATTAGGTGCAGTGGGTTATAAAATTAACAGCATTACCGATGTGACTCCAATCCCTCACAACGGTTGCCGTCCACCTAAAAAACGTCGCGTGTAAGGAGAAACATTCATGGCTCGTTATATTGGTCCAAAATGCAAACTCTCTCGCCGCGAAGGGACAGACCTGCAACTAAAATCTGGCGTTAAACCATTTGACGTCAAAACTAAAAAACACGCTAAAGCTCCTGGCCAACATGGCGGGGCTCGTGGTGGTAAGCAATCTGAGTACTCACTACAATTACGTGAAAAACAAAAAGTACGTCGTATGTACGGTGTTTTAGAGCGTCAATTTAGTAACTACTATAAAGAAGCTGCTCGTGTGAAAGGCGCAACAGGTGAAAACTTGTTGAAATTGCTCGAAAGCCGTCTTGATAACGTTGTTTATCGCATGGGTTTTGGTTCTACACGTGCAGAAGCTCGTCAGCTTGTATCTCACCGTAGCATTACTTTAAATGGTCGTCGTGTTAACATTGCGTCTATTCAAGTTAAAGCTGGTGATGTAATTGCAGTTCACGAAGGTGCAAAACAACAATTACGTATTAAAAACGCAATTGAATTGGCTGCTCAACGTGGTATCCCTTCATGGATGGAAGTTGACCATTCTAAATTTGAAGGTACGTTTAAAGCTGCACCAGATCGTTCTGATTTACCTGCTGAAATCAACGAAAGCTTGATTGTAGAATTGTATTCTAAATAATCCTTGAGGTAGCAATAATGACGCGTACTGCAAATGAGTTTCTTACTCCGCAAGCGATCAAGGTCGAAGCGGCAAGCGGGACCTCGGCAAAAGTTATTCTAGAACCATTAGAGCGTGGCTTTGGTCATACTCTTGGTAATGCTTTACGTCGCATCCTTCTTTCTTCTTTACCTGGCGCAGCTGTGGTAGAAGTTGAAATTGAAGGTGTCGAGCACGAGTACAGTACTTTGGAAGGCTTGCAGCAGGACATCGTCGAGCTCTTGCTGAACCTGAAAGGATTGTCTATTAAGCTGTTCGATCAAAATGAAGCTTATTTGACATTGGAAAAACAAGGTCCAGGCGATGTAACTGCTGCAGACCTTCGTTTACCGCATAATGTTGAAGTGGTTAACCCTGAACACTTGATCGGCACTTTAAGTGCTACAGGCAATTTAAAAATGCGCCTGAAAGTTGCTCAAGGTCGTGGTTATGAAACATCTGACTCACGTTTCCCAGAAGGCGAAACTCGCCCTGTAGGTCGTTTGCAGTTAGATGCTTCTTATAGCCCAATTAAACGTGTGTCTTACATCGTAGAAAATGCGCGTGTAGAACAACGTACTGACCTTGACAAGTTGATCATTGATCTTGAAACCAATGGTACAGTTGATCCAGAAGAAGCAATCCGCAAAGCGGCAACAATCTTGCAACAACAAATTGCAATTTTTGTTGATCTTCAGAAAGATCAAGCTCCTGTTGCTCAAGAGCCTCGTGAAGAAGTTGACCCAATCTTGCTTCGTCCAGTAGATGATCTAGAGCTTACTGTTCGTTCTGCTAACTGTTTGAAAGCAGAAAATATTTACTACATTGGTGATCTTGTACAGCGTACTGAAGTTGAGCTACTTAAAACGCCTAACTTGGGTAAAAAATCGCTTACAGAGATCAAAGATGTTCTGGCTTCTAAAGGCTTACAGCTCGGCATGCGTTTAGAGAACTGGCCACCGGCTAGTCTCCGTATGGACGATCGTTTCGCCTATCGTAGCCGTTAATTAAGTAGGACTATCACCATGCGTCATCGTAATAGTGGTGTGAAATTAGGCCGTACAAGCAGCCATCGCAAAGCGATGTTCCAAAACTTGGCTAATTCTTTGTTCGAACACGAGTTAATCAAAACAACTGTTCCTAAAGCAAAAGAATTACGTCGTGTTGCTGAGCCTTTAATCACTTTAGCTAAAAACGATACAGTAGCAAACCGTCGTTTAGCGTTTGCTCGTACTCGTTCAGCAGCAACTGTTGGTAAATTATTTACCGTTCTTGGCCCTCGTTACAAAGAGCGTAACGGCGGGTATCTACGTGTTCTTAAAGCGGGCTTCCGTGCGGGTGATGCTGCACCGATGGCTTACGTTGAGCTTGTAGATCGCGAAGTTAAATAATTTCGCCAAGAATAACGCACGTTGTTCAGAAAAAGACCGGTTTTACCGGTCTTTTTTTTATGTAAAAAATAAGTTGAATCTCAAAAAATGATGAAATTGTCCCGAATTGATATAAATTTTAGCAACTTTTGCCAAACTTGACATTGTGTATTGTCAAATTTGTGCTTTAATAAAAAACATCATTCAAGCTGGACAATAAAACATGGATAAGCAGGTTGATATATTAATTATTGGGGCAGGGATTTCGGGCATTGGTGTAGCTGCACATTTAAGTCAAAATTGCCCACAGCGTTCTTTTGAAATTATTGAGCGTCGTCAAAGTTTTGGTGGCACTTGGGATTTATTCCAATATCCGGGCATTCGTTCAGATTCGGATATGTCGACTTTTGGTTATAATTTTAAGCCTTGGAAAAAAACCAATGTACTTGCCGATGGCGCATCTATCAAAGGTTATTTAGCAGAAGTCATTCAAGAAAAAGCCTTACACTCAAAAATTCATTTTCAGCATCGTGTGTTATCTGCCAATTATGACTCTCAAACACGTAAGTGGACGTTACGTATAGAAAATGCAGTGCAACAGATTGAAACTTGGGTGGCTAATTTTGTTTTAGGTTGCACAGGCTATTACAATTACGATCAAGGTTTTCAGCCTGACTTTCCGAATCAACATGCGTTTAAAGGTACATTTATTCACCCACAGCATTGGCCTGAGAATTTAGATTATCGTGGTAAAAAGGTCTTAATTATTGGTAGTGGTGCAACCGCCATTACCTTAGTACCTGCTATGTCAAAAGGTGGTGCAGCGCATGTCACCATGCTACAACGCTCGCCGACTTATATTGCTTCAGTGCCTGCAATGGATTTTGTTTATCAGCAAATGCGTAAAGTTTTGCCTGAAGATGTTGCTTACAAAATCACGCGCGCACGTAATATTGGCATGCAACGCGCCATTTATGCTTTAGCACAAAAACAGCCGAAATTACTGCGGACTTTGTTGCTGAAATCTATCCAAATGCAGCTCAAGGGCAAGGTAGATATGAAGCATTTCACGCCACATTATAATCCGTGGGATCAGCGTTTATGTGTTGTGCCTGATGGTGATTTATTTAAGATTTTACGCGAAGGGCATGCCTCGATTGAAACCAATCAAATTGCAAGTTTTACTGAAACAGGTGTGCAATTAAAATCGGGTAAACATTTGGATGCCGATATTATTGTGTCTGCGACAGGTTTGAATATTCAGATTCTAGGCGGTATTCAAGCCACAATTGATGGTGTGCCTTTAGACACCTCGAAGCACATGCTATATCAAGGTGTGATGATCAGCGATGTACCGAATATGGCGATGATTATTGGCTATATTAATGCCTCTTGGACGCTTAAAGTGGATGTGGCTGCGGATTATATTTGTCGTTTGCTCAATTATATGGATCGACAAGGTTATGACGAGGTAATTCCTCAAGGTGACCAAACAGAGTTATTGGAAGATACGGTGATGGGCAGTTTGAGTTCGGGCTATATCGCGCGTGCTGCTGATGTGATGCCAAAGCAAGGCAAACATGCGCCATGGCGAGTGACCAACAATTACTTAGAAGATCGCAAAACTTTAAAACAAGCAAGTTTTGAAGATGGTATTTTAAAATTCAAACAAGCTGTGCCTGCACAGCAGCGTAAACCTAAATTAGTGTCTTAAATCGTTGGGTGCAAAAATAATATGGCACAAGAAATTTAAAATTGCTTGCGCCATTTTTATGTTGAGGTGGAAATTTTATAAAGAACGTGAAATCAGCTCTTTCATAATTTCATTGGTGCCTGCATAAATACGATTGGCCCGATTGTCTAAGTAAGCACGTGCAATTGGATACTCAAGCATATAGCCATAACCACCATGCAGTTGTAGACATTCATCCACCACTTTGGAGTACATCTCTGAAATTTTATATTTGGCGGCCGCTGCAGCTTCAACACTGAGCTGATCTTGAAGTTGTAACTGCATACATTGATCTAAAAAAGCACGACAGAAATCAATTTCGGTGCGTAATTCTGCCAGTTTAAAGCGCGTATTTTGAAAGCTATGAATACTTTTGCCAAAGGCTTGACGTTGCTGAGTATATTGCAGTGTATGTGCAAAAGCAGCTTCTGCACCTGCTTGGCAAATAATCGCGACAATTAAGCGTTCCCAAGCCAGTTCTTTCATCAGCATGATAAAGCCCATGCCTTCTGCACCCAATAAATTGCTGCGAGGCACGCGGACATTATCAAAAAATAATTCGCAAGTGTCCTGACCTTTCATACCAATTTTATTCAGTGGTTTGCCTTTGCTAAATCCCGCACGGTCTGCTTCTACCAATATTAAAGACAGATTGGCTGAACCTTTGTCTGTGTTCGCTGTTTTACATACCACAATCGCCATGTCGCACAAATAGCCGTTGGTAATAAAAATTTTAGAACCATTAATCACGTATTCATCGCCATCCAATACCGCAGAGGTACGCACAGCTTGTAAGTCTGAACCTGTACTGGGTTCGGTCATGGCAATCGCGGTGATGACTTCACCTGTGGCCATGCGGGGTAACCAGTGTTGTTTTTGTTCAGTTGTGCCAAAGTTATTAATGTAATTGGCGACAATATCTGAATGCAGTGAAAAACCGGTAGCACTGTCACCTGCATAGGCTTGTTCTTCAATCAAAATCATGCTGTATAAGCGGTCTACCCCTGAACCTGCATATTCTTCAGGCATGGTGCTACACAGCAAACCCAAAGTACCTGCTTTACGCCATAGCTCACGGTCTACATGCTGCTGCGCTTCAAATTTTTCAGTATGGGGGATGACTTCCTGCAAATAGAATTTTCGTACCAAATCACGAAAACTGTCGTGTTCAGCACTGAATAAGGTGCGCGGTAACATATTGGCAATGGGGCGAATTGCGGCAGATTGCATGGTTTTATCTTCCTGATGTTGTTATTTTGAATTCACCTTAGAAGAATTTATAGGGGGCAACAAGGTGCAAAAGTTTCAATTGCAAATGAAAGATGATGCTTTTAGTCAATGCTGCATAAAAGTCATCGAAACTTTAAAAGGGGTCGGTTAAACTAGCCTGAGTTTAGTTTTAATGGGGAAACCGCATGAGTGATGACATCAGCTTAGAAGAACGCAAAGTGATTTACCGTGCCCGTCGTGGTTTAAAGGAAATTGATGTCTATTTTGACCCGTATGTGAAAAATCATTATTTGACTGCCAGTGCGGAAGAAAAACAAATGTTTGCCGATTTGGTTGAGCAGGAAGACCCAGATTTATTGGATTGGTTTATGGAAGTGTCTGAGCCACCACGTCCTGAGTTGAAAGATTTTATCCGTAAACTAAAGCATTATGTGCATGGCTAAGCAGCAGTTTCAGCTGAAACCTAGTGTCATCGCAATAGTGTTTCAGCTGATGATCGCTCTACTCATCGTTTGGCTTTTACTACAAGTGTTAAAGCCATGGCTTAGCGTTGTATGTATTGTCATTATGGGCTGGACATATTTTAAATTTGTTCGTGCAAACCGAATTGTTGGTTTAGATCAATTAGATGACCGTGAATGGTCAATTTCCTATCTCGCGCCTCGTGTAGTATCACAACAGATTAAAAGCACAGCTCGCCAAATTGAAATTCAGCGTGTGCAACTGCGTCAAGTGATAGATCATCAAATTTATATCGTCATGGAATTTCAGCAAGCCTTTAAACCTCTGGTGATTTGGTGTGATCAGGTTTCCAAGGCGGAATGGAAGGCTCTAAAAGTATTGGCGAAAATGCTCTAATTTACAGACAGCTGTATATTTTTATAATAATAAAAAACTATAAGTATCATAAAGATAAAATTATCATCTATTTTTCGTGTCCTGATCAGTCATTTTATATTGGCATAAAAGATTACACATATCCCTATTTTCAGTTATATTCATTCCAGACAAGTGTAGATCAATACAAATCAGATTCCTGAAATGTGCAGATTTAAATTTAGTCGAAAGATTTTTTAAGATAAGCCCGAATTGGGCATCAGTTAATAAGTAGCATGTGCTGAACCGTCGCAATGCTACTTTTTTTTGCCTAAATTTTGTCGGATGACAGATTTCAGTCAATTTTAGTCACTTTAAAACATGGCAAAGTTATCCATCTGAAGCAGCAAGTAGACGCTTTTATTCAGATATTGCTTCTGCTATGTTTGTTGCAATGGACATAAACACAATTATAGAGGACAGGAAAATGTCGCAAGTCCAAAAAATAGGCCAGGGTGTGGCCGTATTTGCAATCACAAGTTTATTATTATCAGGTTGTTCACAAGTGATCAAAACAGGTGCCAATGTCGCACTTGGATTTACTGAAAAACATATTGTGCCGCCAATTTTAGCGATGGAAGATGCTGAAATGGTGTGTAATTCTGGTAATTCCTTAACCCCTGCCATTATGGCGACTAAAGATATGGGCGCAGACCCAACCCGTGTTGCGGTACTAATGTATTCGGCTGCGGGTATTTGTGCCGAAGAAAAAGCTTTGGATGCTGAATTGCGTTATTTACGTGCAGCAAAAGCAGGGCAAGTGGGCGAAGCGCAAGATGCGCGGATTCAGCAAAAACGTTGGGCGGCTTTGGCGGCACAGCGCCAATACACAGGCTATCAATTGTTTCAGCATCGTTGGGAAAAGAAATATCGGAAACCTTTGGGCGAAGGTTGTCCAAAAATGAACAGTGATATTGATCAAACTGTGTATATGTTGGGGATGTTGAGTGGCTTGCAAGCCATGACCAATGATATTAATTCAGGCGGGGCAGTGCATGTGCCTAAAGATATTGCCGCGATTGTTGAACGTGGTATGACCTGTTTAAACAATGAAAAATTCTGGGGCGCACCAGAGGCTACACGTGCCGTAATTTGGACTTTGCTTCCAGGTGCGGGAGATGGCAAACCTGATCCGTATCAAACCTTAAAGCAGTCGATGCAAATCGGTGAAAATAAAGGCGTGCGTTTATCACACGCTTTATACGCGGTTGCTGCCCAAGCCAGTGGTGAAGATGCCAAAATCCGCGACGCACTCAAAGCCTTTTCTAATGCACGCAGTGACGAAAAACCTGTAAATCCACAATTTAAATTGATTGATGCCATGGCAGGAAGCATGGTACAAGGAATTTCAGACCGTTACTGGACTGAACATACAGGTGTGCGTACGGGTGATCAGCAACGTTTCTGGGATGAACAAGATGATTCATCTGAATTAGATGATTTATTTAATGAGGATACGGCAGCTCAATTGTAAAAATATCAAGATTGCCCAATTCAATATAGACAAGAAGTTTTAGGATTGGGCAATCCGTTTGCCGAAGCACATAACAAGAATAATTTGGAGGATGCAAGCGCCTATGCAATATTCATCTCAATTTCTCAGTCGAAAAATTGTGTTTATTGCGGCATGTATGTCGGTTTCGGCATGTTTGCAGATTTTTGCAGAGCATTTTATTTATTGGTCTACACATTTATTGGATGAATTCTGGCGCTTATGGACAGGGCATTGGGTGCATGTGGGCTGGATTCATTATTTGCTTAATATGATCGCCTTTGCCTGTTTACCTTTTATTTTTCCGCATGCCAAAGTATGGCACTTTGTGGCGCTTTTGTTGGTACTACCGCCAGCGATTAGTCTGAGTTTCTATTACTTCCTTGCCGATATTGATGCCTATGCAGGACTTTCTGGGGTGTTGCATGGTGCTTATGTGGCGGTGGCATGTGTGCATTTGCTTTATAAAAAAGAACGTGGCTTTGCCACATTGGTCTTGCTGCTTATTTTATCTAAACTGATTTGGGAAAATACAGTGGGCAGTTTGGGTACAGCAGAATTAATCGGCAGTCCTGTATTAGTTGAGGCACATTTATTGGGGGTGATTTGGGGAGTAATTTTTGCACTGGCTTATATTATTTGGGCCTATTGCATTGATCCGCATTAAAATTACATCAAAATGATGGCAAAAAGGGCTCACAAGAAATCTCACAATTGACCATTTTTACTTAAAAGAAAATCTATATTGTCATTTTAAAAATAACGACGTTCATTCACATTTAAACTGAATACAAAAATGCTCAATGGAAGATGGATATTCCGTTGAATAAGGACAGACAGAAATTCGAGTGTCTCGGTTTCTGCATAGAATAAAAACAGGAAAATATATGCACAATAACGGACAACGCAGGTCTGGCTTGGCTTTGCTCAGACATATATGGACAGAATGGATTTCTACATTCGTTATTTTGATCTTGTTGTTACTGACCCTCATTATTGGTACAGGTGAAATGGTACATGGTCAGTTGTTGCGCATGGGTGAACGCCTATATGGTGACCCTGCAACAGGTATGCAATATTCATTTTTACGTGCCGAACCCACTGCACCTGACTGTGAACGCAACCCCGATGTCGATGCGCAAGTACATGCCCAAATGCAAGCCAATGCTGCTGATGAGTTTGCCGATATTTTTGGCACCGCCTCTGAGTCAGATGTCCGTGCTTCAATTTTGGCAGCCAAACAAATTTGTGAAGAAAAATTTCAATTTCATGATCAGGCGATTCAGCATATTCAAGCTCATCCAAGCTTGAAAATGTATCGAACCATTGAAACCTCTTTCTTTGGCATTTTTAAATTTGGTACTGAAAACCGTGCCATTTTATTGGTGTTGATGGTGGTCTTTGCCGCAATTAGTGCCACTTTAAAAACCCATCACATTGGTTTACGTGGCCCTGCGACCAAAATTGACTTCAAGGTGTACTCGACCTTAATGGTGGTGGCGAATGGTTTCTTAACCTCGTCAAGTATCAGTCAATATCGTTCAGTACTCGATTCGGGCGTACCGATGAGTGGCGAAACACAGGTCATTTACTGGATGTGGATGATTCTGTTTGCAACCCTGACTTTGATTAGTTTATTCCAGCTCATTAAGCCACCTGCACCAACTCGTGAAGGCGGCAGTTTAGGTCTTGCGTTCCTGAGCGTGCCTTTGTATGCCTATATGGCAATTAGTACAGGTTTCTCCTTTACTTTCCTAATGGATTATCCGATGGGGCAAGGGATTTACTTGGGGCAACTGGTCGAATTCTCCAGTATTTTCCTGAACTTGGCATTGTTTATTTGGGCGGGGATGTTGCTCAAACAAACCCGAATTGTGGATTTGTTCCTGAATATTCTGCGTCCGTGGAATTTGGCACCTGAAACCTTAACCTGGCTGATTCTGATTGCTGCTGCATTACCAACGGCTTATACCGGTGCATCGGGGATTTTTGTCATTGCTGCAGGTGCGATCATTTATAAAGAAGTTTGGAATGCGGGTGGACGACGTCAGTTTGCACTGGCGGCAACAGCTATGTCAGGCTCAATGGGGGTCGTGCTTCGTCCATGCCTATTGATTGTTGTGGTGGCATCGCTGAATAAAGAAGTCACAACGGACATGCTGTATCACTATGGTTTGTATGTGTTCCTACTGACTTCAACCCTATTTTTAGTGATTTCGTTGTTCTTTGCTGAAAATAAATTCCGCATTGCTGCACCGAACATAGCTGCGCCATTGTCCTTACGTGCTTTTGGCCCTGTACTACCATATATCCTCATTTTTGTGTTGATTTGGTTGTTCTATAAATATGCTTTAGACACCAATATGAATGAATTTACTGCACCTGTAATGATGCCGGTTATTTTATTGATGATGGTGTTGTTTGATAAATTGCGCCATGAACCTGCGCCTATTCCAGCGATGGGGCAGTGGGATCAGACTTTAGATCACAAGCCTGTAGCACAACAGACAGCAGCTTCATCTGAGCGCTCATTATTGACTGCACCTGATTCACCATTGCGTCAGTATGGTTTCTTCAAAGCTCTGCATTTATCGACCAGTGAAACGGTGGGACATATTGGGGCATTGGTAATTTTGATGGCGCTTTCAGTCAGTGTAGGTGGCTATTTAGAACGCATTGAAATTATGGAAGCGTTCCCAACCGACATTAGCAGCATCTTTATTGTGATTAGCCTGATTGTTGCCTTGATGATTTTTGTGGGCATGATTATGGATCCATTCGGTGCGGTGATTCTAATTTCTGCAACGGTTGCGCCTGTAGCTTATCAATATGGGATACATCCTGCACATTTCTGGATGATTACCCTAATTGGTTTTGAATTAGGCTATGTGACGCCACCTGTAGCGCTGAATCACTTATTGGCAAGGCAGTCGATTGGAGATGAAGAAGTCGCTGCAGCCGATGCAGAAGTTCGTCATAAATCGTTCTATTATCGTTATGAGCGTTGGATTTTGCCTATGATTGTGATGCTTCCTGCGATGTTGATTATTGCCTATGCACCGTATGCGTTCAAGCTATTCGGCTGGTATGAATAAGCACATGGATACTTAATCACTGTCATCTTATTGTTTAACAACACCCTGTAGTTCGCTACGGGGTGTTTTTTTATAAGGTTTATGAGGCTGATGTGTAGGGAATACAAAAACAGCATTAAGAATGTGGTGAGTGGTGATTCAGGTGTTTTTGTAACAGTGGACTGCACAAAATAATGGCAAGCAAAATTAGGGCAAAGCCAATTAAACTAAATAAGTCTGGCGTTTCATGCCAAAAGCTAAAGCCCCAAATCCCTGCAAAAATAATCGCAATGTAATTGACAGGGCCAATTTGCCCAGCAGGGGCAAGACGGTAGGCATTGGACATAAAGATCTGACTGATATTGGCCAGCAATCCTGCACCAATTAAAAAACTCAATTCTTTTAAGTTGTAAGGACGCCATGACCAGAACATCGGTACAACAGAAATGAGTGTCCCAATCATGCAAAAATAAAACACAATGCGTTCAGGCGGTTCGGTTTGAGTCAGGGCGCGTACCGTGACAAAAGCCATCGCTGCTAAAAAACTGGCACTGAGTCCAATTGCGGACATGCTATTAAACATACCTGCATCGGGTTTGGCGACAAATAACACGCCAAATAAACCAATGAACGCAGCCCATAGCATTGGTTTGGTGATTTTTTCTTTAAGGAATAGCCATGCAATTAGGGGAATAAAAATAGGCGATGAATAGGTAAAGACCATCGCATTGGACAGTTTTAGATTGGCAATCGCGTAGAAAAAACCATACATGGCGGTTAAGCCGACCACCGAACGCCAAGTGTGCATCCATAACTTTTCAGTTTTAAAAAAGCCTAAGCCTTTATTGAAAATGAACGGGATAAAAATAAACAAACCAATAAAATTACGGAAAAATACCACTGTGGCATTATCTACCGTTTCTGATGCGTAACGAACGCACACTCCCATGAGTGAAAACAGAAAGGCAGAGCAGGTCAACAGCATAATTGCTTTGAGCAAATTTTGTTGGGCAGAACCAGAAGATGTCATACAAATAAAGCCAGAATAACCTCTGGCTATTCTAGCTTAAATTGGCTACAACACTGACCCTTTATCGTATTTTAAAATGACTGATGTGAAGCAGAGGAGGCTTACTGTGCCAGTTGGGCTTCCAGTATTTTGATTTGTTCTTCTTTCAGTTTAATCAATTCATCGGCATCGTTATGTTGCTGTTTTAATAAGGCACGTTGATCATTCAGCTGATTTTGAATGTCATCTAATTTAGCCACTTCTTCTTTGGCAAGCGCTGCATTCTCAGATATAGGTGCTTTGAGTAAATCTTCTGTGACCAACTGTTTTGGTGCTGCTTCATCTTCTTGCAATGGCGTTGCTTCAGCAGGTACAGCTTTCGCTACAGACGCCGTAGTTGGGGCAGTTTCTATAGGCGCAGTATTGTCGCTATCGCCCATCCATTGAAAGATAAATACGGCAATAATGACAATAATTAACCCACCCGTAATCGCCCATAAAAGCTTAGGGTTATGTCGTTGATCTTCAGTCATGCGTTGTTGAACCTTATTGTTTTACTTTGACTGACGCGGCTTAAACTGGATCACCCCAATTTCATCTGAAACCTCTGGGATTTCAGGTTCATCAATATG
Source organism: Acinetobacter sp. YH12135 (assembly GCF_013418565.1). Lineage (NCBI taxonomy): Bacteria > Pseudomonadati > Pseudomonadota > Gammaproteobacteria > Moraxellales > Moraxellaceae > Acinetobacter > Acinetobacter sp. YH12135. Next base: position 72,072 of record NZ_VPBU01000010.1, on the reverse strand, counting down.
TGTTGGACGGTTTTCCGTATAATCACACTCGATACATTCGATCCATTCAGCTTCGTCAGCGGTGAGCATGACAACCCGATCCATCGCCTGACATTTCGGACATTTTGCGCCTGCAATGAAACGACGTTTAATGGTCATCACGACTCCCCTAACTTCATCTAAAGTTCTTAGTTTAAGCGTTTTTGACTATGTTCGTCCAACCTTGATGACGTAATAGTGCGTCTATTTTTGGCTCGCGTCCGCGGAAATTGATAAATGCGTCAAGCGCTGAATCTTTTCCGCCAACTGCTAGAATAAACTGTCTAAACTGCTTGCCAGTTTCGGTGTTAAATAGCCCTTCATTTTCAAAGCGATCAAAGGCATCGCTGGCCAAAACCTCTGCCCATTTGTATGAATAATATCCTGCAGCATAGCCGCCTGCGAAAATATGGCTGAAGCTGTGCTGGAAGCGGTTGTAAGCTGTAGTTGGCGCAACGGCATAGTTTTGACGAATATCATCTAGCATGGCTTGAATCTGTTCCGCATTTAAAGCAGGGTTGCTGCGATGAATACTTAAATCGAACAGGGCAAATTCAATTTGGCGCAGGCTCTGCATTCCCGACTGGAAGAAACGGGCATCTAACAGTGCTTTAAGCAGGTGTTCTGGCAGGGTGTCTTGGGTTTCAATATGCGCACTCAGCATATCTAAACTATCTTGATCCCAAGTCCAAAATTCCATGAATTGGCTTGGTAATTCCACCGCATCCCAAGCGACACCATGTGTACCTGCCACAGCAATATTATCTACTTCAGTTAGCATGTGATGTAAGCCATGTCCAAATTCATGGAATAGGGTGATGACTTCATCATGCGTTAAAAGCGCGGGTTGGTCTGCAACAGGTGGGGTAAAGTTACACACCATATAGCAAATTGGTTTTTGTAAACCTTGTGCCAATTGCATGCGTGAACGGAAACCACTCATCCATGCACCGCCGCGTTTGCCTGTACGGGCATATAGATCAAAGTAAAAACCACCAATCACTTGACCTTGATCTTCAAGTTCAAAATAACGTGCATCAGGATGCCAAACAGGGGCAGCGCGCTCAATAATATCGACATCGTATAAACGCTTGACGATGCTAAATAGACCTTCAACCACTTTCGGTGCAGGGAAATATGGTTTTAACATTTCTTGTGAAAGGTTAAATTGCTGTAATTTTAATTTTTCAGAATAGTAGCCTGTATCCCACGGTTGTAAGGTATCAATCCCATCTTGGGCGGCAATGGCTTTGAGTTCGGCAATTTCTTGTTCTGCAGGTGCACGAGCATGTTCTGCCAGTTCACGCAGGAATTGATCGACTGCTTCGACACTTGGTGCCATTTTGCTGGCAAGGGATAATTCTGCATAGTTGTTAAAACCGAGCAATTGCGCCATTTCTTGACGTAAACGCAAGATTTCTTCCATGATCGGGGTGTTGTCAAATTCAGACTGGGCTGATTGATCGGACGCGCGAGTAGTGTATGCCTGATACAAGGTTTCGCGCAAAGCACGATCATCGGCATAGGTCATAATGGCTAAATAGGCAGGAATATCCAGTGTTGCCACAGCTTGTTCCAATTCGCGTTGCTGACCATATTGTTTCAGCAATTCAACGCTGCTTGGCGGTAAACCTTTGAGCTGATCTTCGGACAATACTTTGTAATAGGCTTGAGTGGCATCCAACACATGATTGGAAAAGTCTGATGACAGTTGCGATAAACGCGCTGAAATTTCAGCATAGCGTTTTTTAGCTTCACCTTCTAAGGCCACACCTGACAGTTTAAAGTCGCGCAATGCCAGTTGAATTGCGCTTTGTTGTGCAGCAGGCAAATCTTTAAAGGTGTTGGCGTCGTGAATATGTTGATAGCTTTGATACAACACCGTGTGCTGACCCAATTGAGTGTAGTAGTCGCTTAAACTTGGTAACAGCGCTTGATACACTTCGCGGGTTTCAGGATTATTCATGACCGCATTTAAATGTGACAGCACGCCCCATGCTTCGCTCATGTTATTTTCGAGCTGATCAATCTGTTCTAAAACATTTAATTGCGCCGTCGTATTTTCAGGTACTGCAGTCAGATTATTTAAAAAGTTTTGTCCCTGCTGAATGGCATGCTCAATTTTTTGTTTTAAATCTGCCAGGGTAATTTGATCAAACTGTGGAACAGGCAAAGTTGCCTTTTCTAATGTCATGTCGGTCTGCCGATTTATTTCCTGTGTTATTTGTAGAAGTAAGGCTTCTAGAAGGATAAATCAAGCCTTGGGTGCTATTTATTCGCTCTTGTTTCACCGTGGATAGATTGAATATCTTGGATGTAGGTGCCAAAGCGCCCCTCAATGACCGATAATTTTATGAATAGATTTTGATTTTTGTAGTGTTCATATTCATCTACATTGATTCGAAACATACCAGTAGAGTCATACGGTGTTTCAATAGAATAGTAGACACTTCCTTTTTTACCATGTTTTTTAACAGCGCTTGCTTCCAATGTCACCACAGCAGGTGTACCCAAAACTAGGGTATGAAGCAGAGGAGGATAGACAACTAGATTTAAGTAAAGAAACAGAATTACAAAAATAGGGAAGAGGAGTAAAAAATAGAATTTTGGCTTTTTTTGTACATTTGTCCATGTACGTGGAATGATCCATTGTCCGTATCTATGCAGAACATAAAAGTAGATCAAAACAGCCAAATAAATCAACGTTGCAACAATGAAGGCTGTGATTTTGACTTGATTTGTTGGGGTGAAGTCTATAAAAAAGAGAGCAATCAGTGCTGAAATACTAAGTACAAAGACTAAGCATATTACATATTCATGGTAATAGTATTTAGTAATTTTCTGTGATGTCATGATTTTTAAGTGGTTTATTTTTATAGAGATATATTAAATGAAAAAGAGCGCCGTAGCACTCTTTTTTATTTAGTAAAATTTACTCACCCTTTGCTTTGGCATTGGATTTTTTCTTTTTCACCTTGGTCTTTTTTTTGGCTTTGTCTTTCGGTTTAGCTTCCGACTTCGCTGAGGTTTTTTTACCGTAAGAGCTCGGTTTGCTTTTTGGCTTTTTCTTCGGCACAGGTTGCTCACCGTTTTCACTTAAAGTCGCCTTGCTTGGACGCTCAGAAAAAACTTCTTCAGTGGCTTCACGGCTGAACGGTTTTGCCACGCGCGGTGCGCGCATACGAATAGCACGACCTGCATGGGTGAGTTGCTGCATGAGCTCAAAATCAATTTTGCGATCTTCTAAATTGACAGCCGCGACTTTAATTTTAACTTCATCGCCCAAGCTAAAGCTTTGACCACGTGCTTGTCCAATTAGACTTTGGCTGGCTTGGTCAAATACAAAGAAGTCATCGCCCAACTGGCTGACATGAATCATGCCATCGACATAAAGGTCTTTGAGAGTAACAAATAAACCAAATTCGGCTACTGCAGAAATTACGCCCACAAATTCTTCACCCAAATGCTGCTGCATATAGTGGCATTTTAGCCATGTGGTGACAGAGCGTGAGGCTTCATCGGCACGACGTTCAGTTGCAGAATAATGTTCGCCTGCATCATCTAAAGCTGCGCCCGAAAGTGGTGATGGTTTTTGTTTTAAATGCGCTTTAATGGCACGATGCAACAATAGGTCAGGGTAGCGACGAATTGGTGAAGTGAAATGCGTGTAGGCATCGTAAGCTAAACCATAGTGACCTGAATTATTGGCGCCATAATAGGCTTGCATCATTGAGCGTAATAACACCGCGTGAATACTTGGTGCATCAATACGATCTTTAGTGGCTTCAATCACCGCTTGATAGTCGGCCTGAGTGGGTTGTTCTGGAAAATGTAGCCCAAGTAATTTGACAAAATCACGGACTTTTTGAATACGTGAAAACTCTGGCGGTTCATGCACACGGTACAGCATCGGCACATCATGTTTGAGTGCATATTCTGCTGCTGCGACGTTGGCGAGTAACATACATTCTTCAATCAGTTTATGCGCATCGTTACGGCTGCGCGGCAAAATTTCTTTAATTCCACCTAACTCATCAAAGGTCATGTAGGTTTCAACGGTTTCAAACTCCATGGCATGACGTTCAGCACGTAAACCTTTCAGCACTTGATACAGTTGGAACAGAGTATTTAATGATTTGCGCACCTCCCGATCTTCTGGAATTGCCGCACTATCACCCTCAAAATATTGTGCCACTTGAGTATAGGTTAAACGTGCTTTGGAATGCATGACCGATGGATAAAATTCAAAACCTGTGACACGACCTGCACGTGACAGTTTTAAATCGCAGACCATACACAAACGGTCAACCTGTGGATTGAGCGAACATAAGCCATTCGATAAAGCTTCAGGCAACATCGGCAATACAAAATGCGGGAAATAGACTGAAGTCCCACGTTCCTGAGCTTCATCATCCAGAGGTTTGCCTGTGCGGACGTAATGGCTGACATCGGCAATTGCGACCACGACACGGTAACCACCGCCTGGACGTTTTTCTGCATATACTGCATCGTCAAAGTCGCGGGCATCTTCACCATCAATAGTCACTAAGGCTAAATCGCGTAAATCAACACGTCCTTCACGGTCTTGGGCAGTCGGTTCTTGAAAGCTTTCAGCTTCTTGAATGACATCTTCAGGAAATTCATACGGCAGACCAAATTCTAAAATGGTTTGCGGAATAATAATTTCAGTTTCGGCTTTGTCTGCCATCGACTGAATAATATGTCCTGTGGCAAATTCTTCGCGGGTTGGATAGTCGTCAATGGCAATGCGCACAGAATCGCCCAATTTAACTTGGGCATGTTCAATTAATTCTTTTTCAAGGGTAATGGGTTGATGGCTATTTGGCTGGGCAGGCTGAATAAAATATTCACCATCGTATTCTGACAATTTACCAATGATTTGTTTGACACGACGCTGGGTGACTTCGGTAATAAACCCCCATGCCTTGCCTTTACGATCTACCGATGTCTGGCGGACTTTGACCTGATCGCCATTAAACACCAAACGTAGTTCGCGTTCAGGCAATAAAATATCTTCATGACCTGCAATATTGGCTGTGCCTAAACCTTTACTGTTGATGTAAACCGTGGCGTCATGAGTCGGTTGTTCTGCAGCCAGCTGGAACTTGAATCCATCTTTCATGAGCTGACCATCACGTACCATGGCAATTAAACGATGGCTCAGGGCGTCAATACTTTTTTGATCGGCAATCGCAAAATGCTCTACCAAGTCTGCATGTGACTGTGCCGCTTGCAAGGTTTCAATGGTTTCTAAGATTAAGGTACGGCTTGGAATAGGATTTTCGTAGCGTTCGGCTTCAGCTTTCGCTTCAGGATCGACCCAATTTTTCATCATGGAATAAACTTCATGTCAGAAGATAGGTTTAGCATAAGTCATGTACGGAAAGACTGCACGTAAATGATTGCAATAATGTGTTTTCTGTCGTTATTTTACGATGTTTCTAGTTTTTGTGCAGCGATTGCCAAAAGTTCAGGCGTAATTCTGGTGATGAATCCTGAAAATTGTTTAAAAAATATTTAATTGAGCAAAAATATGCAAAAATTGTGGTATCGAAGCTTGCAGTGCTAGCACTTAATTTGTATTATGGCGGCACGTTACGGTGAGATGGGTGAGTGGCTGAAACCACGTCCCTGCTAAGGACGCATACGGGTAACTGTATCGAGGGTTCGAATCCCTCTCTCACCGCCACGCTTTACTTATGTCGCGCTCATAGCTCAGCTGGATAGAGCACTTGGCTACGAACTAAGGGGTCGGGAGTTCGAATCTCTCTGAGCGCACCAATAAGTAAACCGAACAGTAACGTATCGCCTAAATTGGCACACAAGTAATGCGCTCATAGCTCAGCTGGATAGAGCACTTGGCTACGAACTAAGGGGTCGGGAGTTCGAATCTCTCTGAGCGCACCAACTTGAACAATCAACCGCTTAAATGCGGTTTTTTTGTGCCTGAAATTTAGTAAACTCAAACAATAATCAGTTTATTAAAAAGAATAGCGTACTCATGGTTTTACGTTAAAATTCTTTTGAATCGTCCAATATCTGTGCATTTGATTGCAAAATGATGAATTAATACTTAACAGCCAGAAAAAAACACGTATAATGCACCCCATCAAGTCGTCGCGCTCATAGCTCAGCTGGATAGAGCACTTGGCTACGAACTAAGGGGTCGGGAGTTCGAATCTCTCTGAGCGCACCAACTTGAAATAAAAAACCGCACTTTTGATGCGGTTTTTTTGCATCTACACTATCTAAAAATGATGAAATTTCTGTGTCAAAAGCATGACCATTGTTTTACGTCTGGCTTTGAGCGAATAAACACGAAAAAAATAAGGAAAGTGCTCAATCTAGTGTAAGATTTAGCTCAATTTGAATGACTTGATGATGAGCTTATGTCTGACACGCAGCCAGCATTGTCTTTGCGCTATTTTTTAAATTTAGAAGAATCTCAAGACGGCTTTGCCCTTGCGACTTTTGGTAAAAAACAATTTACCCGTTTTATTACACCGTTGATTAGTGTGGCGATTATTGCTTGGGGCTTTTATTTGGGCTTCGATGGGGTAGGTCGCTATTATGTTGCACTCGGTGCTTTCTTTTTAATCTTGCAAACTTTAATGCGTTATTGGTTTTTGCCAATGATGTTTAAACGCCAGTTTGTAAAATACCAATTTGGAAAAAGCGAGCAAGGCATTGATTTATTTCAGGACTATGCCGAGCTGTATGCCAATGGTCGTAAACAGGTATTTCATTATAACGAGGTGCAAAATTTCGCTGTGGGTAAACTGACCTATATGCTGGAATTAAAAAATCGTACAGTGGTGATTGTACCGAAACGTGCATTTAATCAGCCTGCAGAACAAACGGTTTTTGAAAATACTTTTAAAAAGTAAGTTCTAATTTTCCCAATTTACGAATTATTTGAGGATGATCATGAGTACACGTCCATCTAAAATTGTCTGTGTCGGTCGCAGTTATGCAGACCATGCCAAAGAATTAGGTAATGCTGTACCTGATCATCCTGTGTTATTTATTAAACCGCCAAGCAGTTTACGCAGTTTAAGTGATGGGATTACGTGGAATAAGGTCTGGGGCAATTGTCACTATGAATGTGAATTGAGTTTACGCATTGACCAGCCTTTAAATGCAGACACAGATCCTGCCAAAGTATTGGATGCTGTAAGTGCAGTGACTTTGGGCTTGGATTTAACTTTGCGTGAATTGCAGGATGAACTGAAGAAAAAAGGACAGCCGTGGGAACGAGCCAAAGCGTTTGACGGTTCTTGTGTGTTGGCAGATTGGGTGGATGTATCGGAAATTCAGGACTGGAAAAACGTGCAATATCGTTTGGACATTAATGATGAATTACGTCAGCAAGGCGATACCAGTTTATTGATTTTTGATATTGCGGCATTGTTGGCAGATATTAGCCAAGTATTTAGTTTAGAACCTGGTGATGTGGTAATGACTGGTACACCTGCAGGGGTGGCAGCATTACAGTCGGGCGATCAGTTGAAGATGACCTTACAAGGACGTACTCAGGCATTTGTCTGGACGACTTTTGTAAAATAAATAGTGGTGTAAACGGTGATGTCATCAAAAGATGAGTATCACCGTTTTGTACTTGCTTTTAAATCCAATGGTTATACTTTCAGTAAATGCTGAAATTTACTGCGTAATTTATTCAGTTTCGGTGGAACGGAAAAATTGCAGTAGCCCTGATTTGGATTTTTGGCAAAGAAATTCTGATGATAGTCTTCTGCAGGGTAAAATTCAGGTGCTGCACTGAGTTCAGTCACAACATTCACACCTTCAGCTTGTAAGGCTGCAATCATCTCGGCGGCAGCTTGTTGCTGTGTAGCATCTAAATAATAAATCACAGAGCGGTATTGTGTGCCGACATCATTGCCCTGACGGTTTAATGTGGTTGGGTCGTGTGTGGCAAAAAACACCTCAAGTAATTGTGAATAGCTGATCTGCTGCTCATCAAAATCAATCAAAATGACTTCTGCATGTCCGCTGTCGCCACGGCAAATATCTTCATAGCTTGGGTTTAAGGTATGTCCACCTGCATAACCGCTGGTGACTTTTTCTACGCCTTGCAGTTGTAAAAATACGGCTTCGACACACCAGAAACATCCGCCACCAAACAATGCTTGTTGCATGATTTTGTCCTTATATTTTATGAATAAACCATTTTAAGCCTGTCTATTATTAGGCTTAGCCGTTAACGTGCAGCCGTTGGTGTTTCAAATTGAATCAGTAAATTTCCATGGCGATCTAGCAATTTCAGGGTTTTACCATAGACCTGATAATGCGTCACTTTATTTAGGGCTTCATGAAATTTCTGATCTAAGTTGTTGTTATTTAAGCAAGCCATTCGCGTGGTTGCCAATTGCCCCAATTGTAGGGTGTCACGTCCTGCGACATAACTACCGCTGAGTCGGTTACAACTATCTGAACCTGTGACTGTTTGTGTGGCGGCATCAAAGTTTAAATATGGCAAGTTTTGGCGGTTTGCTTCTGTTTTTAACATGCTGTTGCCCAATTGCGTAGCAGTCCATGTACGTTGTACTAAGTTGGCTTGATTGATTGCGCTAATTTGGCTTGCACTCGTTTGAGTTGGCATAGTTTCACATCCTGATAAAGCAATCATTGCACCCAATAAGGTGATCCCGAAGTATTTTTTTAGCATGGAATGATCTCTAATTTTTTGAAATTGTTGCTATCTAAACAAATTATGCGCCGTGGCTCTAGTTAAACTTGTATGTTTGCTGCAACTTTTTCCAAGATATGGTGTGGTTTTTTCTCTGAATTGATTGTATCTGCGCAAAATGACCAAAATAGGTCAGGGCAGCACTTTGTTCTGATAAGTCGGATGCGAATAAGGCGTGCTGATGTTTGCTGAAGAATCGAGCTGCACGCCTTGTCGAATGAGCGCGGAAAAGTCTTGGCTGTGGATATCTTTTAAGTTTTCCACACGTGGGTTAATGTGGGCACGTTGATACCAAGTTTGCATATCCCAACGATGATCCAGCGCATGCAAATCATATAAATAATTGGGTAAATAACCCGAAGCAAACAGACGATAGTCGGCAGGGAAACGTTTTTGAGATACTGCCTGAATCATGTCAAACAGTAGCGTGGTGCAATTACTGGTCAACGTATTATACCAACGCGCTTTGGCGGCTAAAGCATCGGCTTTATGCAGATATTCCTGAAACAGTGCTTGTGCTTCTTGTGGATTGAGCTGGATCGGGAAAAAATAAACTTGCTCACCCCGAATATTGCTGCGGGTGTAGATGATATCTTTTTCATCGGCAGCGACAAGGCTGAGTTCATATTGCCGAAAGAAGCCACCAATCGCAGAAAACTCTTCGTGTTTTTCTTTGCGAATTTCAATGGAAAAGGTGAGTGGCGCTTGATCGGCAAAGTCAAAACTGACTAAGGTATGCGCAATTTTTGGCCCCATCCAGTAAGAGGTGATGATATTCACCCCCGTAATCTGTTTCAGGTTAAATTGGCGGGTTTCCCAACGTTCGGTATAGCGACCATCGGCATGCCAGTCAAAATTGCGGACATTGTGCAGCGTGACCTGATCTTGTACTTGTTCATAATGCAGCATACGGGCTACTTCAGGGTTCCAGTCACGGTCTTGCTTGGCATCCATCCCAAAATACCAAAACAGCCCCAAGGTAAAACCCAAAAGATAAACCAAAATATCCTGATTGCGACTGAGCAAATGCTGAGTGATATAAATGCCCAAAATGCTGAGGGTGAAGGCTAGCCAAGTCCCAATCAGCACACGGCTCATTAACCAACCCAAAGGCTGATGAATCCACAAGGCCATACTGAGCCAAATAGAAGAAAGAACGACACCTAAACTGAAGATGAAATGCAGCATCCGCCATTCCTGAGGCAAAGTTAAATTCCGTTTAAGTCATCATAATCAAATATTGCCAAGGCTGTCAGCATTATTTTTGATAGCGGGCAAACTCAAAGGCAACCCCTGATTTTTCATCGACATGCTGTTCTGAGGCCACTTTTTTAAACTCGGCAGGAATGGCAGGATAATGCGCATCTCCCTGAACATCCAATTCAATATGCGTCAGTTCCAAACGGTCAGCAATCGGCATGGTTTGGCTAAAAATTTCACCACCACCAATAATAAATAAAGTGTTTGGTTTTTCTGAGGCTTGAACATCGGCAACGGCTTGTTGCAAGGCATCTTCAATGCTATGCGCCACTTTTGTGCCTTCAAATGCCCAGTTTGGGTCGCGGGTAATCACCCAATTGACACGTTTAGGCAGGGTGCGTCCCATCGACTCCAAGGTTTTGCGTCCCATAATCACCACGCCACCTTGGGTGATTTCTTTGAAGTGTTTTAAGTCTGCCGAAATATGCCACGGCAATTGGTTACCCTGACCAATGCAGCGTTGTTGATCCATAGCGACTACGTGTACAACTTCTAAATTTTGAAATGACATAATTCGGCTCGTATTTTCTTAGTCTGCCAAGCATCTTTTGGGGACGTTGGGGCAATTTAAATGTTGAGATGATAAATCTAGCAACAGGCAATTAAACAGCGACAGGTGCTTTAATTGCAGGATGTGACTCATAGCCTACAATTTCAATATCTTCAAATTTAAAATCGAAAATATCTTTGATTTCAGGATTGAGTTTTAACTGACATAACGCCAGTGGTTCACGGCTTAGCTGTAACTGTGCCTGTTCAAAGTGGTTGGCATATAAATGCGTATCGCCACCTGTCCAGACAAAATCTCCGACTTCTAAATCACAGACTTGCGCGATCATGTGGGTTAGTAAAGCATAGCTGGCAATATTAAAAGGCACGCCTAAAAACACATCGGCACTGCGTTGATATAGCTGGCATGAGAGTTTGCCGTTGTGCACAAAAAACTGGAATAAAGTATGGCAAGGCGGTAAAGCAACTTGACCTGCTTCTTTCGGGTTCCAGCCTGACACGATTAAACGACGTGAATTTGGATTGGTTTTAATTTCATTGATTAACCATGCAATTTGGTCAAAACCATCTTGCTCATACAGACCATCGGCTTTTTGTGTTGCACCAAAATTACGCCATTGATGTCCGTACACTGGGCCAAGTTCACCTTCAGGACGACCAAAGCGCGCGGTTTGTTCTGCGGTAGACCATTCATCCCAAATACTGACTTTATGTTCTTGTAGATATTTGACGTTGGTATCGCCTTTTAAAAACCATAACAGCTCAATTACGATAGAACGGAAATGTACTTTTTTGGTGGTCAGCAGTGGAAAACCTTGTGCAAGGTTAAAACGCATTTGGTGCCCAAACACTGAACGTGTGCCTGTTCCGGTACGGTCACCTTTGTCGCCACCATGGTCAAGAATATGTTGGAGTAGGTCTAAATACTGGCGCATAGCGTTCTCTGGTCAAGCAAAAGAAATATTTTTTGTTTGGGCAATTCGATGCCCAGTAAATCAGAAAGAATAATAGCAGAGTTTTTAAAGTTGTGACTTTATTGTGTGTCGGAAGCGTGATGTTGATGCAGTAAAGCCAACGGCGAAAACAGGCAAATAGCCAAAGCGGTAAAGCCAATGCCTTGAGCGCCCGACAGTAAAATTTCACCGTGTTGAATCTGCATGAAAATTATTGCGAGTAACAACGCCAGTGGAATCCAAGTCAATAGTCGTGCCAACCAACCTGTGGGATGTTGTGCAGTAAAATGAATTTTGCAGTAACGACAAATTAAAAAAACAATACCTGTGGCCAGAAACATTAAAATCGCATCGAGCTTTAAGGGTTCTAAGAAGTATACCGCTGCAGTGACCAGCGCGATCACCATCAGCAGGGCAATTTTCTTTGTGACCGCAACCTGTGGGTTAAACCAAAATTCAAGCATGTGAGATATTGATGTCTGAAAAGTGTAAGTAATAGATAGCACTGTAGCATAAAAAAGGCGAAGATTGACTTCGCCTGAATGGATGAAACCTGCATTTAAATGGGTAGTAGCTTAGCTGTTTTTTTGCGGCCCCCAATCATAAATTTTCTTTTGATAGGCATACCACATCATCCAGAAACCGACCAAAATCATTGGTAAGCTCAGGAATTGTCCCTTACTCATCCATGCAATAAAGAGCTGACCATGATCGGGTTCGCGGAAAAATTCGACAACAAAGCGCGCCAAACCATAACCAATCAGGAATAGGGCAGACACTGCCATGCGTGGACGTGGCTTTGAACTAAACCACCACAGTACAATAAACAGGATTAGACCTTCACATAAGGCTTGATACAATTGCGATGGATGACGTACCAATTGTAAAGGATCGGTCGGGAAAATCATCCCCAAAGCAAAATTCGGATCGGTCACAGGGCGACCATATAATTCACCACCAATAAAGTTACCAATACGACCAAACATTAGACCTGTAGGTACACATGGGGCAATAAAATCCAAAGTTTGAAACCACGTCATTTTGTATTTTTTACACCAGAACAGCATGGCTAAAATCACGCCCAGAAAGCCGCCATGGAAACTCATGCCGCCTGTCCAGACTTGGAATAACCACAGTGGATTTTCCAAAAATTGTTCAAAGCCGTAGAAAAACACATAACCGACACGTCCACCAATCACCACGCCCAAAGCGCCGTAAAAGATCAGGTCGGAAACCATGTCTGGTGTCCAGCCACGTTGTTTGGCACGGTAAGTTGCCAAACCCCATGCAAATAAAAATGCCAGTAAATACATCAAGCCATACCAATGGACTTGTAAAGGCCCGAGCGAAATAGCAACGGGGTCAATATTTGGATAGGTGAGCATTCCTGTTCCTTGTGATTCTGTTTTGCACAGATTTTAGCTGAATGTGATGAAAAATGTTGTACATTCAATGTGTAAAGATCAAGAGTTTAAATTATGTGTATTGTGGCATTGGCTTGGCAGGTCTTGACAGACACACCACTGTGTTTGATTTCAAATCGAGATGAGTTCTATCGGCGTCCGACAGCAGCACTGGCAGCATGGTCTGATAGTCCAATTGTTGCAGGGCAAGATTTAGAATCGGGCGGTACGTGGATGGGCATTACCCCATCGGGACGCTGGGCTGTGATTACCAATTATCGTGATGCGAATGATGTTCGTGAATATCCAACTTCACGTGGGCATATTATTCAGGCTTTTTTAGAATCTGAGCAAACGCCTATCCGTTTTGCGCAAGCCTTAGAAAAACAGCAATGTGAATATGCAGGTTTTAATTTATTTGTGGGTGACACCACTCAAGCGGTGTACATGAGTAGCCGTGGAGAAGCGCCGCAGGTTTTAGCTAAAGGCGTTTATGTGGTGTCGAATGGATTGATGAGTGACCCTTGGGAGAAAACTGCACGCTTACGCAAACGCTTTACGCAGGAGTTTTTACCGATGCTGCAATTGCCTGATCTTGCAACGGCAGAGCTAAATGCTGCGGCGTGGGATATTTTGCAAGATGAACGCAAAGTTGCATCTGAATTGTTACCGCAAACAGGGATTTCATTGGAGATGGAAGCGTTGTTGTCATCGACTTTTATTCAAAGTCCACTTTACGGTACACGTTGTTCCAATTTTTTACGTATGCAGGCGCAGCAATTTACATGGCTGGAAAAAACACAATATGGTGAGCAAAAGGGAGATATTGTGCAGCAACAGTTGAACATTGAGGCATAAAAAATGCCGACGTGATGTCGGCATTTTTAATTTATGGATGTTATCCAGCAATTGCTTTGCCGTCTTTACGGGTGATGACAACCGTTGCTGAACGAGGACGTGCAGTTTTATTGTTCATGTCAGTTTGTGTTGCAGGCCAATGGCTGCTTGGCGCATCAAAACTCTTTGAATCTTCACCTGGGTGCTGAACGTTAATAAAGATTGCTTTGTAGTCAGGTGTCATGGTTACACCTGTAATTTCACATTCTTTTGGCCCAACAAGGAAGCGACGTAAGTTTTTATCGGTGACTTGAGCACCAGCAATTGTACTTTGATCACCAACAGTTTTTACAACACCGCCATCACCAACTTGACCAGGTAGTGCTGCTAACATCATACAGTTTGTAACATCTGTATATGCGCCATCATCTGTTTGAATCCAAAGAACACCACGTGGGTCAAACCACATACCATCTGGACTTGAGAAGTCGTTTGCATCGCTTAAATTAGAAAGGTTAATTGTCGGATCCATACTTGCTTCAGCACCAAATAGATAGATATCCCATTCAAATGATGTTGCTGCAGTATTCTCTTCTTTAAAGCGGATAATATGACCATTGACGTTACCTTTACCACCTTCAGGATCGGTGTAGTTACGTGGGTTTGCAGGATCTGTTGCATAGCTTGAACCACGGTTCGAGTTATTGGTTAAAGTCACGTACACTTCACCATTTTCAGGGTTTACAGCAACCCATTCTGGACGATCCATTTTTGTAGCTCCTACAGCATCTGCTGCAAGACGAGCAAAAGTAAGGACATCCGCTTGTGAGCTAAATGGGTAAATAGCGTTTGTTTCGGTTAAGCCATTTTTACCATAAGCCAGTTCAATCCACTCTCCTGTGCCTGATGCATTAAATTTAGCGACATAGAATTTCCCTGAATTCATATATTTGTCGCCAGCTCGATAGCCACCATTCACATCTTTAGGATCCCATGTTGCATCTGATACAAATTTGTAGATGTACTCACCGCGCGAGTCATCGCCCATATAGAATGCAAATTTTTGCCCTTCAATTGCGCGGCTGGCGCGACAGTCTTCGTGAGCAAAACGACCTAATGCAGTACGTTTTACTGGGTTTGAGCGGCTATCGAATGGATCAATTTCTACAATCCAGCCAAATGTATTTGGCGCATTACGATAGTCTTGAGTTGCAGACTCTTTGGTTACGTTAGCAGCCCAACGATCATACATGTCTTGAGATTCAAAACCAGCTTCTGCTGTTTCCCAACCATAGCGTGAAGATTTATTCAAATACACGATGCGATCTTGCTCATCGCGTTCTGGAATTTTTTTACCATCAGCATCTAAAATATAAATGATGTTGTTTTTCGCATCACGTTTAACACTACCGTCTGCATTTTTTTCAGTTTGATAAGAGATCTCTAAGCCTAAGCCATAGCGTTTAAGTGCTATTTTTTCAGCTTCACTACGGGCTGAGTATTGGTCTGTACCTGAGCGTTGGAAATAACCAATAAAATTTTCTTCAGCAGTTAAATAAGTGCCCCATGGTGTATAACCATTACCACAGTTATTTTGTGTGCCTCGAGTTTGACGACCAGCGGGAGAGAATGCTGTGTGCAGTAATGGAGAACCAGCTACAGGCCCTGCAAAATCCATGACAGTCGAAGCTGTAATACGACGGTTAAATGGTGATGACTTCACAATCTCTACAGCTTGAGTTTCAGCATTTTTCTTAATATGAACGACTGAAACACCGTGTGCATTTACTTCACGAATCACTTCATCTTCTGGGCGACGTCCATCCTTTTTAGTTGCGCCTTTTGGATGTAAGAAGGTTTGGTTGATATATTCGTGGTTCAAAACCAATAAGCCATGATCTGATGCATTTTCATCATAACGACCAGTTTTAGTACTTAAGCCAAAATAGCTCATGCCATCGTGACAGTCACCAGAGCGGAATTGGAAACTTGGGCCAGATGGAACATCTGCATCTGCATTCCAATTGCTATAAGAAGGATTGATTGAGTCACCTAAAGCATATAATACAGTTGCTTGGTAACCTTCAGGAACAGTAACAATATCATTTAAATTTTTATCTACAGCTTTAAATGTTAATGTTTCAGGCTTGGTATTGGGTTCTTCTTTACTTGTTGGTGGTGTTACATTTGTATCTTCATCATCATCACTACATGCAGATAAAGAAGAAGCTAAAGCTAAAGCTGCTGCACCGCTTGCAGTTTTTTTAATTAAACTGCGACGGCTCATGCGTTGTTCTAGAATGTCACGAAAGTGCGTATTGTCTGAAGTGTTATTATCTAACTCTTGATCTTCATTGTAAGGCATAAAATCAGTCATTTTTTTTCCTAGCAAATTGCTTAGTCGTTTGAAAGTTATATGTAAATTAGTGGCTAAACATGACATGCGGGTTAAGCTTATGTGTCAAACTGATTAAATCCGTTCAGTTGTGATCTACACGCAAAAAAAAAGAAGCAACCATGTGCTTCTTTTTAAAATTCAATATTTTAGATTAGCTGTGACTGACTCGGCGCTTCTCAATTAATTTGCCAAAAAACAAACCAATTTCAAACAGCATCCACATCGGAATGGCAAGCATGATCATCGATAAAGCGTCTGGCGGTGTGACAAACATGGCCACAAAAAAACAGCCAACAATAATAAAGCGACGTTTTTCAACCAAAGTTTGCGTAGACACGACACCAATCATAATCAGCAAAAGTGTGACAATTGGAATCTCAAAGGTAAAACCAAAAACCAAAAACAGCTTCAAACAAAACGTAAGATAGCTATTAATGTCGGTCATCGGGGCGACTGTTTCAGGGGAAACGCTAATGAAAAAGTGCAGAATGGATGGCAAGGCGACAAAGTAAGCAAAGCTAATTCCGATATAGAACAAGCAAATACTGCCGATCAGCAAAGGCAGCGCCAAACTTTTTTCTTTTTCATATAACGCTGGTTTTACGAATGCCCAAATCTGATACAAAATAAATGGCATCGCAATGAACAGCGCGACAAAAAAGTTTAGTTTAAACGGCGCCATAAAGGTTGCGGTAACATCAGTCGCAATCATGGTTGATGTATGTGGCAACTGTGCACGTAATGGTTCCGACAATACTTGATAAGTTTTATTGGCAAAGGGCAATAAACAGAAGAATAAGGCAAGAATAAGCCCTACAATTTTAAAAAGATGATTACGCAGCACCATCAAGTGCTTGGTAATTGGCATTTCTTCTAATGCGGCTTGCTCTGCCTTCACAGGCAAATGTGAAAGCTCAGAAGCGTTTGATTGGCTCATACTGCAACCTTCATTTCAGTATAGGGCGCTGTAGTATGTTGTAGCGCAGATAAATTTGAATGTGATGTCATTTTAGTTTTAGGGAGTAACACCGCAGAGGTTTTTTCAGTATTTAAAACCAAGGTGTAATGATGCTGTTGTAAGGTATTTTTTGATACGGCATGCGGGGAATGTGTGCTTTTTGCAGTTGTATCTTCAAATATTTTTTCTTGCTGCATTTCATGCATTTGTGCTTGCATCTTTGCTTCAAGTTCCTGAATACGCGCCATTTCTTGCTGCATTTGCTCGCGTAATTCAGATAAACGCAATTCGCGGTCAATGTCATTTTGAACATTACTGACCATACGTTTAATTTTAGCGTACCACTTGCCGACAAAACGCGCTGCTTCAGGGAGTTTTTCAGGACCCAGCACCAATAATGCAATGATGCCGAAAATCAGCAGTTCCGTCATTCCAATATTGAGCATAATCTCAAACCCTCAGCCTTAATGCTTTACAGTCGAATTTACATCACTGCTATTGGCTTGATGTTCAATCGTACGAGGTTCTTTCAGTTGCGCCGCTTCTGCCTCATCATCTTTTATTGATTTTTTAAAATCTTTGACCGCGCCACCTACATCTTTACCTAAGTTTTTAAGCTTAGATGTACCAAATAATAAAATGACCACAATTGCAAAAATCAGCACGTGCCAAATAGATAATCCTGCCATGATTTAGACCTCTCAATAGTTGAGCCTATCTCAACAGGTCTGTATGACAATGCGGTGACGAATGTGTTGCGATTTGACGACAAGGGATGTTTGACCTGATTTGTAAAGCTTGAAAATAAAACAGCCCGTGTTTGAAAACGGGCTGTAAGATCAATCACATCTGTTAAATCTAAGCTTGTAAACTTGCTTTAAACAGTTGCATCGCCTGACCACGGTGACTGATTTTATTCTTTTCTGCTTTCGACATTTCTGCGCTCGACACTCCCAATTCAGGCAACCAAAAGAGCGGGTCATAGCCAAAACCATTTTCACCACGAGCTTCTGCTAAAATCTCGCCTTTCCAAATACCTTGGAAAATTTGTGGTAATGGATCATCGGCATGTTCAACCAAAGCCAAAACACAAACAAACATACCTTCAATTGCTGCGCCGTCTTGACGTAGTGGTTTGAGTTTATTCAAAAGTTTTTCATTGTTGGCTGCATCATTGCCATGTTCGCCTGCAAAACGTGCAGAATAAATCCCCGGTGCGCCGCCTAAAATAGGCACACATAAACCAGAGTCATCTGCAATGGCAGGCTTTCCTGAAATTTTTGCGGCATGGCGTGCTTTTAAAATGGCATTTTCAACAAAGCTCAAACCATCTTCAACAGCATCTTCAATATTTAGTTGACCTTGCGGAATCACTTGCACAGGCAAGTCTAATTGCGCAAACAGGGTTTCAAATTCTGCAATTTTTCCCTTGTTATTGCTTGCTAAAACCAAAGTACCTTGAGCACGCCAATCAGTTGCAGCCATAATTCAGATCTTAATTCAAAATAATCTTGGATATTTTAACGGATTTTGCAGACTTAAAAGTTTAATCTTAGATAGATTTGTTTTAATACATACCAATTATGCTGAGATATAAAAAAATAGGGGAATCATGATGAGCAAAATTTCAGAGATCTACCGTTATTCGAGTCAGCACCGTACATTATTGCAGCAAAGTGAGCGTTCTGGCTGTTTTTACTGTCTGGAAACTTTTGCTTATAGCGAAATTGAAGATTGGTGTGATGATGAGCAAACCGCAATTTGTCCGCATTGTGGTATAGATGCGGTATTAGGTTCTGCTGCAGTAGAAGAATTCAGTCCTGAACTGCTACAGGCCATGCAGGCAGTTTATTTCGGATAAAACAAAAAGCACCCGAAGGTGCTTTGAGATCACTTCAAACGTAGTTAAATTTATTGCGCTTGAATCCATTGGTCTGCGCGGTCACGTGCTTGACGAATTTGTTCTTGAGTTAAGTTAGCTGCCAAAGCGGTTTTCTTACCTTCAGACAAAGAAATTACTTTATTGTCGAGCATGCCATCACGGGTAGATAACTCATACCACTGATACGCGCCCATATAGTTTTTCTTTTGTTCTTCCATCATGGCAAGGTTAAAGCTGGCACGGTTATCACCACGGCTAGCCGCCTTTTCAAAATATTGACGTGCTAAGACTTCGTCTTTTTTCGTGCCAATACCATCTGCCAACATACGACCTACATTTAATTGCGCAGCCGATAAACCTTGATCTGCCGCAGCTTTGTACCAAGCAAACGCTTGACGGCTGTCTTGTTGAACGTCTTTACCTTGTTGATATTTTGTCGCTAAGTAAAATTGTGCGCCTGCCTGACCTGCTTTGGCTGCTTTAATCAAGCCATTAATATCCATGGTTGAATATTGAGCCGCTTGGCTCGCTACAGAAGATGATGGTGAAACATAATCTGCATGGGCTTGAATGCTCAACAGTCCAACCAATAGCGTGGTGCTTAATAATAGTTTTTTCATAGAGCGCTCACTCGATAAATTGCGACTTCACCAAACAAATTAGGCAGATGCTTACTGAGTAAACTATCTTGTTGATTCCCATTCACGGCAAGTCGGTTAATGATGCGAATATTATTTTCGGCACAAAGTGCCTCAAAATCACGAAACGTACACAAATGAATATTTGGGGTGTTGTACCACATATAAGGTAATGCATCTGAAACAGGCATTTTTCCTTTTAAGGCAAGAAAAGAACGAGTCTTCCAATGCGCAAAGTTTGGAAAGGTAATAATCGCCTGTTTACCCACACGTACCATATCTCTTAATAATACGTCAGGTGCATCTACTGCTTGCAAGGCTTGTGCCATGACCACATAGTCAAAAGACTGGTCTGCAAAACGGCTAAGCCCCAAATTCAAGTCTTGTTGGATGATATTTAACCCGCGACTGATCGCAATTGCAATCTTTTCTTGATCAATTTCTAATCCGTATGCACGAATATTATGCTGTTTGCTCATGTGTGCCAACAGTTCACCATCGCCACAACCCAAATCGAGTACTTTAGAATTGGGTTTAATCCACTTTTCGGCAAGTTGCTGATCAAGACGCATTACACGGCCTCCTGTGGGGTTGCTTGAAGATGTTCTGTTCCGCCCAAGAATGCACGCATGGCTTTCACGTACAGTGGAATTGGGAACAAGAACGAGTCGTGTCCTTGTTCGGCATCAATATCTAAATAGCTGACAGGTTTATGATTGCTAATTAGCGCATCCACAATTTCCTGCGAACGCTCAGGGCTAAAGCGCCAGTCGGTGGTAAATGACACCACTAAAAACTTGCATTTTGTATTCGCCATGGCTTTTTGTAAGGATTGCTCGTATTCACGTGCAGGATCAAAATAATCCAGTGCCTTGGTCATAATTAAATAGGTATTGGCATCAAAATTACGGCTAAATTGTTCGCCCTGATAGCGCAAATAGCTTTCGACCTGAAATTCGACATCAAAACCATACATAAACTTGCCAGATTTTAAGTCACGACCAAATTTCTGTTTCATGGCTTCTTCAGACAAATAGGTGATGTGTCCGACCATGCGTGCCAAAATCAATCCACGTTTTGGATAGCTGTCATGTTCCAAATAGCGTCCATGATGAAAATCTGGGTCAGATAAAATGGACTGACGTGCGACTTCGTTAAAGGCAATATTTTGTGCAGACAGTTTTGGCGCACTGGCAATAATTACGCATTTTTTCAGACGGTCAGGATAATCTACCGACCATTGCAAAGCCTGCATACCACCCAAAGAACCGCCAATAATTGAATACCAGACCTCAATGCCTAAACGGTCAGACAGCATGGCTTGGGTTTTTACCCAATCTCGCACCGTCACTAAAGGGAAGTCTGGGCCATAAGGACGGTTGTCATTTTCAGGGTTGGGCGATGTTGGGCCTGTAGAGCCGTTACAGCCGCCAATATTGTTTAGCGCCACCACAAAGAAACGACTGGTATCAATGGCTTTTCCTGGGCCAATACAGGCATCCCACCAACCTGCTTTTTTATCATCGGCATGATGATAACCCGCAGCATGGTGATGCCCTGATAGTGCATGACAGATCAGAATCGCATTGGATTTATCGGCATTTAGCGTGCCATAAGTTTCGACCATGAGTTCAAAGCGGGGCAGAACACGACCGCATTCGAGTTCTAAAGGTTCTTCAAATTGGAATTTTTCTGGAACAACAATACCTACTGAGTCAGCTGGAAAAGACACGGGAATAATTCGCCTTAAATCCTGAGGATGAATAAATAAAAGGATACCACTTGGGGTATCCTTTTCAAAATGCTTTTACATGTTAGCGCAAGATTATACTGCTGCTGCAACTACTTGATCTGTGCTTAATACGCCTTGTTCAATCAAGCGGTTGGTGCAGGCAATAATTGCATCAATAGATGAGGTCACGATGTTGTCATGTACCCCTGCACCAAAGGCAGATTTACCTGTGCCTTTGACTTGCAACTCAATCAATGCCAACGCTTTTGCATGTGCGCCAGAGCTAATGCTGCGTTCTTCATAATTCAAGACATCAATTGGTAATTGAAGTGCATTCAAAATTGCTGAAATTGGGCCATTGCCTTCACCGCGTAAGCGTTGCGTTTCGCCGTTCACGACCACATCTAACTCAATGACTTGATTGCCATTTTCATCAGATAGTTTGTAGTTTTTGGTCGCATAGTGCGCATCTTTTACTGCAACGTAAGTGTCTTTAAACAAGTTCCAGATTTCGCTTGCGCTAATTTCAGTGCCTTGCTCATCGGTACGTTGTTGCACAATTTGTGAGAATTCGATTTGTAAACGACGTGGTAAAGTCACGTTGTAGTTCGATTCTAACAAGTAAGCTATCCCGCCTTTACCCGATTGTGAGTTGACACGAATCACCGCATCATAGTCACGACCTAAGTCTTTCGGGTCGATTGGCAAGTAAGGCATATCCCAAATTTCTTCGTTTTTCTGGAATTCAAAACCTTTCTTAATCGCATCTTGGTGTGAACCAGAGAATGCAGTAAACACCAAATCACCTGCATACGGATGACGTGGATGCACTGGCAAACCTGTGCATTCTTCAACTGTGGCAATAATTTCGTTGATGTTCGAGAAATCCAATTCTGGTGCAACACCTTGGGTGTACATGTTCAAGGCAATTGCAGCAACGTCTACGTTACCGGTACGTTCACCATTACCAAATACACAGCCTTCTACACGGTCTGCACCTGCCATGATTGCCAATTCAGATGCGGCAATACCACAACCACGGTCATTGTGACAGTGTACTGAAATGATCACGCCATCACGACGCGCAATGTTGCGGTGCATCCATTCCACTTGGTCGGCATACACGTTTGGTGTAGACACTTCTACCGTTGCAGGCAAGTTTAAAATTACTTTATTGGTTGGCGATGCTTCCCAAATTTCAGTCACGGCATCACAAACATCTTTAGCCACTTCCAACTCAGTTGCAGTAAAACATTCTGGGCTGTACTGGAATACCCATTCTGTTTCAGGTTGCTTCGCTGCGTATTCTTTTACTTTGCTTGCTGCATTGATTGCCAATTGTTTGGCACCTTCAACATCAACATTCAAGACTTTGTTACGGAAGGTTGGTGAGTTGGCATTATAAATATGCACAATCGCACGTTTAGCACCTTGTAAAGATTCAAAAGTACGTTGAATTAAGTGGTCACGCGCCTGTACCAAGACTTCAATATACACGTCATCTGGAATATGACCTTCTTCAATCAATTTACGGGTGAAATCGAAGTCAACTTGAGATGCCGATGGGAAACCAATTTCGATGTGTTTAAAACCAATTTTCACAAGCATTTGGAACATTTTGAATTTTTGTTCTATGTTCATTGGCTCAAAGATCGCTTGGTTACCGTCACGTAGGTCGGTACTCATCCAAATTGGCGCTTTGGTAATTTCGTTATTTGGCCATTGGCGGTCTGGTAAATCGACACGCTGGTACATACGACGGTATTTTTTGCTTGGATCTGCCAACATCATGTGAAAACTCCTTGAATAGTAGCGGTTGCATCGCGTGGATAACGGCAACTTACTATAAATATAGATTGTGTCTATTCTATCAATTTACAAGCTGTTTTCAGGAGGCTATCGCTAAAAGTAGAATCATGGCACTTGTAAACCAATATCTGTATGTTAATCGATCTGCAAGCGTAATAATTCCCTGTTTTTTACATATACTGCATGTGCTGTGAAATATTTTTCTGCTATTGGCTGTTTTGGTGATAAATATAACCGCTGTTGATTTGTTCGATGCAGCTTGTTCCCATAAGTGCCATTGTGACCTCAAATTCTTCTTTTAATAGCTTAATGCTATGCGCTGCCCCTAGCGCGCCTGCAACTGCCAAGCCATAAATATACGGACGACCGACCAAAACCGCACTTGCTCCCAAGGCTAGTGCTTTAAAAATATCTGTGCCACGACGAATCCCACTGTCTAATAAAATTGGGAAATCGTGCGATAAAATTTTTCGCATCGTGCCTAAAATTTGAATTGGGCTGACCGCGGTATCTAAAATTCGGCCACCATGATTAGACACAATAATACCGTGTGCTCCGTACTGATATGCCTGCTGCGCATCGTCAGGATGTAAAATACCTTTGAGTAAAATAGGCAGTGGACTGTGTTGTAGCAACCAAGCAATATCTTCCCATGTGGCAGCCTGCTGCATCAATCCATCAAAAAGAGGGTGCTGATTTTCCTTAAGCGGAGTGGTATTTACAGATGATTGATATACCGCCCGAATATGTGCAGGCAATTGAAAAGCAGCGCGACGTTCCCGATCTCGAATGCCCATGTGCGGTGCATCAACCGTGAGTACAATGGCTTGATAGGCATAGTGTTGCGCTTGAAAAATCAAATCCAAAGCAGCTTTACGACTGCCTTGCCAATACAGTTGAAACCATTTTGCCGCGCCCGAAACCTGATTCAGTGTGCTCATTGAAGTGGTACTTAAATGACTGAGAATCATGGGGGCTTGTAGGGCGGCTGCCGCTTGCGCTGTAGCAATTTCCCCCTGTGGATGAAACAGTTGTTGGTAAGCCACGGGTGCTAAAAAAATTGGGTGTGGATACTGTTCGCCCAAGAGCTGAATTTGCGTATTTGCCCCTGCAAAAGTATTTAAATGACGGGGCAATAATTGAATATCGGCAAACGCACGTAAATTGTTGTTCAGACTATATTCATCGCCTGCAGCGCCTTCTAAATTGGCCCAAGTGGCTGCATCTAAATGTAATTGCGCCTGTTTTTGATAGTCGGCAATGGTGTGTAAATGTGGCGGGATGTGATTCAAAGCTGCCAATGGCGTGGTATTCATAACTGACTCCATTGACGAATCAGATTGTGATAATGTGCGGTTAGTGCCAATACTTCTGCTGTATCTCCAAGTTGTTGACGCAATTGCAAAATAGTCATATCTAAATTGAACAGCATACTGCGTTGCCAGTCATCTTTTACCATACTTTGACACCATGTAAACGCTGCAATTCGTTGACCTGCTGTAACAGGTTCGACTCTATGTAAACTGGTGGCAGGGTATACGATGGCATCGCCTGCATTGAGTTTAACCGCATGGCTACCGTAACTATCTTCAATGATCAGTTCACCGCCCTGATATTCTTCAGGCTCACTTAAAAATAGGGTCATGGATACATCGGTGCGAATCGGGCGTCGTACTTGTGCACAATATTGCACGGCATTATCGACATGATTGCCATAAGTTCCTGTGTTTTGATAACAATTGAACATGGGTTGCAGAATGTGCAGCGGCAAGGCAAAGGACTGCAATAAAGCCTGTTGTTTTAGTGCACTGAGGATGTCTTGTGACAGAGTTACATAGCTCGGATGCTGCAGGTCAAATTGTAAATTCTGTTTAATTTTCTGTGCTTGAGCCCCTGCACTGAGTTGACCATTTTGCCATGCATCTGCGGTGTCCAATTCAGCACGAATTCGTTGGACTTGAATTTTGCTGAGGACCTCTGGAATGTGAAGCATCATACCGATTCTTCCTGAAAAAGTTTGAATTCAAACTGCTGAACATTCTACAGCGTTGTTCGGCATGCAAAGTTCGAGCAATAGATGGTATGAAAAATAATCTATCGCTCGAATCTAAATCTGTAGCCTGTTTTAAGCAGGCTACTACAGATTTGCTATAACTTAGAACTTGTAGTTTAAGCTGATTGCTGCCGAGCGTGGCTGCCCAAGCACGACGCGACCACCACCATTGTTTAGCGTGCTGATGTATTCTTTATCGGCAAGGTTATAAAGGTTTAAATTTAACGAGGCATTTTTGTTGAAGTTGTAGCCTGCCAATGCATCAAACACGACATAGCCTGGAATATTTGGCATGTTGGCTGGTGCGTTGCTGTCAGTCACAACACGGTTTTGTTCATCGACATAACGCGCGCCCAAACCTAATTTAAAGCCCGCCCAGTCGTAGGTTGACCATAAACTTGCAGTCCATTCAGGCGACCAACGTTCCGATAAGGTTGTGGCACTCGTTGAACGTTGATTGAGTTGTTTCACTTTCATGTGCGCAACGCCTGCAGACAAATTCCAGTTTTCGGTCATTTGACCAACGGCACTCAACTCAATGCCATCGACCCGTTTTTTACCCTCTTGTACAGCAAGCTGAGAAATTGGATCTATAGTCGATTGATTTTCATTTTCTGTACGATACGCTGCAGCAGCCAAAGCCAGCTTGCCTTGTAGTAACTCCCATTTGCTGCCTACTTCATAATGATGGGTTTCTTGAGGCTTGGCATTGATTGCGTCATTGCCCGATTCAGACAGGCTAAAGTTGGCGCTGCCGGGCGGAGTCAGCGATTTTGCATACGCAGCGTAAATGCTGCTATTTAACGTAGGCTTATACACAGCGCCAAGTTTCCAACTGAACAGCGTATCGTGGGTGCTCAGATCTGTGGCCACCAAAGCATTTCCCCCACGTGGCAGAGTAAGCCCTTGATAATCTGTTTCATAATAATCGACCCGTACGCCACCATTCAGTTGAAAACGCTCCCCAAATTTTAGAGTATCAAATAAATATGCGGCTGCCGTTTGGGTTTCACCATCGGTATAACCGCCATTATAAATAAGCGCTGGCATGGCTTGATTGCGGTCTGGGTGATAAAGATTGGCCCACGGTGTATCGGCAGTGGCTTCGCCAGGCATCTGGGTTGCCATGAGTTTGCTAGATTGCTGTTCTTTTAAAAACTCCATGCCTGCAACAACATCATGCTGTACTGCCCCCGTTTTGACACTCCAGTTTAAAGTGCTTTGATTGGCCAGAATTTTATTTTCTTGATCGACGCCTTGGCGGGAGCGGTTCACTTCCCATTCGGCAGGGTTTGATGAACCATTGGTTCGAAGACCATTTGCACCTGTATTGATGCCTGTTAAAACCCGATTCATGTGGGTTTTCGCTACACGGGTGATATTGGTCAGTTTGAGTTGATCGGTTAAATCACTTTCAATTTTTGCGGTGAACATATCAGCATCGACATCTTCATAGTCATTGACATGACCATAAAAATTCTCCCGATTAACTTTAGGCGCAGTGGCTAACAGTGAATCGGTATTGTAAAAGCCTTGCATGCCCACAGTTGGAATGCCACCATCTGGAATATTGCGTTGTCTGATGTGTTGAGAATATAAATAAAGGCGTGTGGCAGTGTTTAATCCAAAGGCAATAGAAGGGGCGATGGCATAACTATTGTTTTCAATATAGTCACGTCCTTCTATGCCGCCCTCTTGCCCCATTACATTTAGACGAAATGCGGTATTTGGATTGATGGCCTGGTTAATATCTGCAGAAAGTCTTGTATGTTGTGCTGTGTTGTAAGTTGCAGAAATTTCCTGACTGCTTTCACTTTGCGGTAATTTGCTGACTAAATTGATATAACCCGATGCTGCACCACGACCCGCTTCTGAACCCGATGGGCCTTTGACAACTTCAATTTGATCAATGTTAAATACATCACGGCTGATTGCGCCTAAATCTCGGACACCATCAACATAGGTCGAGGTTTGGGTGGAAAAACCACGCATTTGAAAGGCATCGCCAGCACTAGTATTGCCATTTTCTCCCAATTGTAGAGTAATGCCTGGTGTATTGCGTAAGGCTTCAACTAAGGACGTTGCGCCTTGTTCTTGTAGCATTTCTTTTTTAATCACAGAAATTGTTTGTGGGGTATCCAACAACGGCTGTGTATATTTTGCAGAACTTAAACGGTCTGCCTTGTATTTGCTTTCGGCTTCTGATTTAACCGTAATGGTGGGTAAGTGGGTGACGTCATCTTCAGGGCTTGCGGCATGTGCAAGTAGTGGAAGAGAGGCGGCTAAAGCCATCAGTTGCGCAGAGCGATTGTGTTTGCGGCTTTTGATCTGTGCCATTTATGGTATTTCCCTAAATGTAAACCAACAGGAGGCCACGCTTTATTCAGCGTTTTTAGTTCAAAATGAATAAAGTGTGAAGTTGTTGTTATGACGTCTATAACAATTGTTGTTAATTGTATTGAGAATCATTATCAACAACAATGCGTGGGATGACACTTTCTTTTGATTCTTATTTGAAAATAATAATCATTATCAATATTTTTATTTAATAAAACGATGTAAACGTGAAAGGCTTGGGAATAAAGACAGAAAACCCTGCCGAAGCAGGGTTTAAAAAGAAATTTAAGGCTTAGAAGTCATAAGAAACAGAGAGCCAGTAGTTGCGACCTGCTAAATATGTGCCCGAAACAGATGAACCAATGTCTAAGTATTTATAGGCAGTTGCAGTTTGAGTTTTACCTTTGTTGACATAGGTATAGCTCTGATTATCTTTGGTGAAGTCCTTATCTAATAGGTTATTCACTGCCATATTGAAACGAAGATTATCTGTTACTGTATAGCTTGCACCTAAGTTAAATACGTTATAGCCACCAAATTTATCGCCCATGATTTTGTATTCTTCAAAATCGCTAGTTTGTGGTGTTGTTGGTAATTGTTTGAAGCGCAAACGGGCTGACTTGTATTCGTGTTGTAACCACACATCAACGTTCGGATTAATGTGCCAAGTCGAGGTCAGGTTAAAGGCATTGCGAGGATTGTTGTTATAGTACAGTCCTTCATCCTTACCATCTGTAATTTCACTTTTGGTGTAAGTATAGGCCGCTTTAATATCCCATTCAGGAATAATGCTGTACTGTAAAGACGTCTCAGCACCATAGATTTTGGCTTCGTTGGCATTTACACTTCTAGAGCAATCATCTACAGGGCAAATCGCTAAATTAGAGATGTCTTGGGAAACAATCGCATCTTCAATTTGGCTGTAAAAGCCTGTGGCGGTAAAATTCAGCTGATCATTAGGCTGTAAATTAAAACCAAGTTCGTAATTGGTCGATGTTTCTGGTTTTAAAGCAGCGTTACCAAATACATAGGTCGAACCCTGACCACTCATATTGATTAAACCATCGTAGAGTGCCTTAGGCGAAGGTGCTTTATAACCTGTGCTGACACCACCCTTAATGGTTAAAATATCATTGGTATTCCAGACTAAATAAGCACGTGGACTAAACTCGCCACCAAAACCAGAGTGGTTTTCATAGCGTGTACCAAACGTGAAGGTCAAATTGTCGAGTAAGCTCCACTCATCTTCGGCATAGATTGCCCAAGAGTCTTTCTCAAATTCATCTTTGCCGCTTTTATGTTGAGCAATATTGTCACGAATGGTGAGCTTTT
Organism: Acinetobacter sp. YH12135; assembly: GCF_013418565.1. NCBI lineage: Bacteria > Pseudomonadati > Pseudomonadota > Gammaproteobacteria > Moraxellales > Moraxellaceae > Acinetobacter > Acinetobacter sp. YH12135. Next base: position 43,221 of record NZ_VPBU01000010.1, on the reverse strand, counting down.
TATATTCTGCACCGACTGTAACTTTGTGCGCACCAAAGGTGGAAATTAGATGGCTATCTGCAACCAGATCGGTATTTTCTAAAGTACGGTCACTGCCAATGAGTGGATTGTTCTGCTGCGCAGTTTTGTCAAAAGCATCGGTTGGTAGAGTACGACCTTTAGTTTCAGTGTCTGAATGGCTAACATAGCTTTTCCAAATCCCAAAATCGTAATTACCTTCATGTCCCAAAGAAATTTGAGTACGGTTGAATTCTAATTCATCTTTATAACCTGATGCTTTGGTTGCGGTATCTAAAGTCCCTAAACGGTTATCTTCATTTTTATATTGCTGGCTAGAATGAAAACCATCTATCCAAAATGAATTTTGATCATCCAGTTTAAAGTCGAGTTTAGCACCAACATCGTAATTGTCTGCTGTACTTGGGCGTGGGTCACGACCTGTTGAGCCCTGAATGCGTTCTGAACGCTGACGGTCTAAATAGCTACCACGTAGTTGTAAGCCTAAACGTTCATTGATCAGTGGGCCATTGACAACAAAATTGGTTTTCCATGAATCGGCTTCGGCATTGTTTTCCATTACATTACCGCTGATAGTGACATTACCATTCCATTCATCTGACACTTTTTTGGTAATGATATTGATCACACCGCCCATTGCCTCTGAGCCATAGCGCGTTGCCATAGGGCCACGAATTACTTCAATGCGTTCAATTGAAGCAAGTGGTGGCAAAAATCCATTTGATGTTTCACCAAAACCATTCGGGGTGACATCTGAAGATGTGGTTTGACGACGTCCATCAATCAGAATCAGCGTGTACTCTTGCCCCATACCACGCAAACCGATATTTAAGTTTGAGGTTTTACCTACGCCGTTACGAATATCGACTCCAGGGACATCAGCCAGTAAGTCAGCAATGCTGGTGGCATTTTTTTTCTCAATATCTTCTTTACTGACTATACTTATAGATGCGGGTGCATTTTTTAGCTCTTGTTCAAAACCTGCCGCTGAAACCACAATTGTGGAAAGTTGGTGGGTTGAAGTCGCATCGGTAGAGGTATTTGCGAAAACAGCAGTAGAGGTTGCCCCAAGTAAAGCAAAACACAGCGGGTGTAGGTTGAACTTAGCCATAAAATGAAATCTCTGATTATGAATTGATGATGCCAATTGAACCTATATGGTAATTAGAATCATTCATGAAGGAGTTGGCTAATAATAATGATAAGGATTCTTATTTACAACAAGAAATATACACAAAGTTGAAAATTTACAGAAAATAGCGCTCCGATTAAAAAAATTCAGTCGAGATCAGAACGTATTTTGTATATCCTTTAATGTTGTCATATAATGTGGCACTTTTTTATAAACTGTTATTACTAACTATATCGAGGAAGCCATGCAAGTAACTTCTGAAGCGGTTTCGGGCGTTGCCCGTCGTTTAAATGTATCTGTACCGACGAGCCGTATTAACGAGCAGTTTGAAGCTCGCTTGAAACGCACTGCCAAAACTGTGAAGATCAACGGCTTCCGTCCAGGTAAAGTGCCTCTAAACGTTGTTCGTCGTGAATACGGTGCGGGTATTTATCAAGAAGTGGTCAACGACATTATTCGTGACACCGTGTTTGAAGCAATCCAACAAGAAAAAATCAATGCTGTGGGTATGCCAAACATCGAAAAAACTGAAATGAAAGACGACGCTTTAGTATATGAAGCGACTGTTGAAGTTTATCCAGAAGTTGAAGTGAAATTTGACGGTTTGGAAGTTGAACGCAAGTCTTCTGAAGTAAATGATAGCGATGTTGAACAAATGCTTGAAAACCTTCAAAAGCAACGTGCTTCTTGGGTTGAAACCAAAGGCATGGCGAAAAAAGACATGCAAGTGACTTTTGACTTTGAAGGCACTGTAGATGGCGAGAAGTTTGAAGGCGGTGAAGCTGAAGACTTTAAACTGGTACTTGGTTCTGGTCGCATGATTCCTGGTTTTGAAGATGGTATCGTGGGCATGAAAAAAGGCGAAGAGAAAGTGATTGATGTAACTTTCCCTGAAGACTACCAAGCAGCGAACCTTGCAGGTAAAGCAGCACAATTCAAAATCACATTGAAGCTGGTTGAAAAGCAAAAACTTCCAGAAATTGATGCTGAATTCCTACAAATCTTCGGTATTTCTGAAGAAGATGGCGTAGACAAATTAAAAGCTGACGTTCGTAAAAACATGGAACGTGAAGTGAAAAATGGTTTACGTAACCAAGTGAAAGGCGCAACTTTTGATGCACTCGTTGCGGCAAACGAAGTTGAACTTCCAGCAGCGATGGTTGCTCAAGAAGTTGACCGTCAACGTCAGCAAATGATTCAGCAATTCACTCAGCAGTTTGGTGCGCAAGGTGCAAAAGCATTTGACTCAAGCATGCTTCCAGATGAATTGTTCAAAGAACAAGCTGAAAAATCTGTAAAACTAGGCGTATTGGTCAGCAAAGTATTGGCAGATGCTAAACTTGAAGTTGACCAAGCACGTGTAGATGCTTACATCGAAGATATGGCTTCTTCTTATGAAGATCCAAACGAAGTGATTGAATACTTCAAAAATGACAAACAACAGCGTTCACAAATCGAAGCAGTTGTTTTAGAAGATCAGGTTGTAGATCACATCTTGGCTTCTGCAAAAGTGACTGATACATCTGTAAGCTATGAAGACTTATTGAAAGAGCAACAAGCTCGTCAACAAGGCTAATAGGCTTTAGGTAAAAAAGGCGCTTTGTGCGCCTTTTTTATTGCATCGCAGTTTTTGGGTTTTTCACAGATCGACAACATTTAACTCAAAATATCTACGATTTAAGCTGTGAATATTTTGCAATTTAGACAATTATCCCTCATATTGTGAACATGAGTCGTGTCACAAGAATTTAGGAATAAATAACCATATGTATGTTCCAACAATTGAAAATGCTTTAGTGCCCATGGTGGTTGAACAATCCTCTCGTGGTGAGCGTTCTTTTGATATTTATTCACGTCTTTTACGTGAACGTGTCATTTTTTTGACGGGTGAAGTCGAAGATAATATGGCCAACTTAATTGTGGCGCAGATGTTGTTTTTAGAAGCAGAAAACCCGGATAAAGATATTCACCTATACATTAACTCACCAGGCGGTTCTGTGACTGCAGGTATGGCAATTTACGATACCATGCAATTTATTAAGCCTGACGTTGTGACTTACTGTATGGGACAAGCGGCATCTATGGGTGCTTTTCTGCTCAACGCAGGTGCAAAAGGTAAGCGTTATTGTCTTGAAAATGCACGTGTCATGATTCACCAGCCACTCGGTGGTTTCCGTGGTCAGGCATCTGATATTGAAATTCATGCACGTGAAATTCTATTCATTAAAGAGCGTTTAAACCGTTTAATGGCAGAACATAGTGGTCAGGACTATGAAACTGTCGCAAGAGATACCGACCGTGATAACTTTATGACTGCACAGGCAGCGAAGGAATACGGTCTTGTGGATGAAGTTTTAACAAAACGTCCATAAGTTTTAAAGATTGAGATATTGGAGTGACTATGTCCGAACATCCTCAGGGACAAAAACATTGTTCATTTTGCGGTAAAACGCAGTCTGAAGTCGGGAAGCTGATTGCAGGCGAGGACGCATACATCTGTAATGAATGTGTGGACGTATGCTTAGACTTGGTTCAGACCAGTCAACAAGTTGAGTCGGGTGATTGGGCAACACGTCCATTGCCAAAACCACATGAAATTCGTGCTGCGCTTGATCAGTATGTAATTGGTCAAGATACTGCGAAAAAAACCTTATCGGTTGCAGTATATAACCATTACAAACGCCTAAAAGTGAGCAATCAGGCGCATAAAGCAGGCGATGCTGTCGAAATCTCAAAAAGTAACATCATGTTGGTAGGTCCAACGGGTTCGGGTAAAACCTTACTTGCACAGACCTTAGCACGTCTATTAGATGTGCCTTTTGCAATGGCAGATGCCACGACTTTAACCGAAGCGGGTTATGTGGGTGAAGATGTCGAAAACATCGTGCAAAAGCTGTTGCAAAAAGCCGATTACGATGTAGAAAAAGCACAAAAAGGCATTATCTACATTGATGAAATTGACAAGATCACGCGTAAGTCTGAAAACCCATCAATTACTCGTGATGTGTCTGGTGAAGGTGTTCAGCAAGCCTTGCTCAAAATGATTGAAGGCACGGTGGCTTCTATTCCGCCTCAAGGTGGACGTAAGCATCCGCAGCAAGAATTCATTCAAATTGATACTTCAAATATCTTGTTTATTTGCGGTGGCGCATTCTCTGGTTTAGAGAAAATTGTGCAGCAACGCCAAGAAAAAGGCGGCATTGGTTTTACGGCAGACGTGAAGAAAAAAGATGAAGGCAAGAAATTGTCTGATTTATTTCGTCAGGTAGAAGCAACCGATTTGGTGAAATTTGGCTTAATTCCAGAGTTCATTGGTCGTTTGCCTGTAATTGCAACGCTAGACGAGCTAGATGAAGATGCATTGATGCAAATTCTGACCGAGCCGAAAAATGCCTTAACCCGTCAATATCAATACTTATTCGAGATGGAAAATGTCGATTTAGTCTTTGAAGATGCAGCATTACGTGCAGTGGCGAAAAAAGCCCTTGAACGTAATACAGGTGCGCGTGGTTTGCGTTCAATTCTGGAAAATGCCTTGCTCGAAACCATGTACGACTTGCCAAGCCGTACCGATGTTGGCACAGTGGTAGTGACTGAAGCGGTGATTGAAGAAGGTGCTAAACCTGAATTTCAGACCGAACGTCAGCCTCAAACAGAAGAACCTGCAGCAGAAAAAATTGACTTAAAAGTATTAGACAGCAAAACTGCTTAATACGCTATTCGTCTGAAACGTGCCGAAACGCTAGGTTTCGGCACGTTTTTTATTGTCAAAAAAATCAAGGCAGTGTTAATCTTAGACCTAGGCGTGGATGCCCATTATTCAAAACAACAATTGCAAAATGAATTTGCAGCGTGATTTCAAAAACGTGATTTACAAAAATAAGAAACGCAGTGAGGGATAGACATGCGTGGTGTCGCAATCTTGGTCGTGACCAGTTTAATGTTGCTGGGATGTCATGGCAAAAAAAACGTGGTGCAACAAACGCAACCACCTAGTACCTTAAAAGTTTTAGATTTAGAACAAAAACCTGGTTTTGTAGAACAACACCGTTTGGGCATGATGACCATTGGTGGTTGGGTCAATCAAAAACTAGGGCAAAATTTTAAACCTGTTCAGGCACAACATGCCGATGCTGCCATCGTGTATTTATATCGTCCAGATTCCAAATGGAACAGACAGGAAATTGTCGCGACCAGTATGTTTATCAACAAACATCGGATTCCAAGTTTACTACACAATCATTATTACTGGGTTGAACTGGCACCAGGTGCGTATCGTCTGAGTGTGAGCCGTCCTTTGGGGGCATTACATTTCCAAAAACCGAAGTATTTGGATTTTCAGGTGCAGGCAGGGCAGTCGTATTTTATTAAGTATGATGAAGAAAACCTAAGTACTCGCAAAGAAGTTTCTGGGCCTTTAATGCTCATGCCTGCAAGTACGGCACAACAGGAAATTGCATTTACTCAACTAAAAACAGAAAGCTATAACTTTGTCGCGGAAGATCAAACCACAGGCAAGTTGCGTAAAAAGCCACAAAAAATCAAGCATGAAAAATATGACCCTGCAGAAGATGTACATTTAACCCAACCCTTTAAATTGTGGGATCCGAGAACGTGGTAAAGGCTTGTATCTTTATCTCGCGCATCGCTTTCATTCATTTCTAACACGCATAAAAAAGCACCCTAAATTTGGGTGCTTTTTGGTTTGGCTTATTGCTAAATTGGAATATTATTCTGCTGCTGCATCTACAACAGGAATTTTGCCAATTTTAGCTTGCCAGATTTTTGGTGCAATCGCGTGGATCGATGTACCGTTGACATCAACTGCAACAGACACAGGCATATCTTCCACTTTGAATTTGTAGATCGCTTCCATACCTAAGTCTTCAAAAGCAACCACTTCTGCTTCACGTACTGCTTTAGATACGAGGTAAGCTGCACCACCTACTGCCATGAGGTAAGTCGCTTTGTGGTCTTTGATCGCTTCAATGGCTGCAGGACCACGATCTGCCTTACCAATCATACCGAACAAACCAGTGTGTTCTAAGACTTGGCGGGTGAATTTGTCCATACGGGTTGCCGTTGTTGGACCTGCAGGGCCAACGACCTCATCACCAACAGGATCGACAGGGCCAACGTAGTAAATGAATTTGCCTTTTAAGTCGACTGGTAATTCTTCACCATTGTTGATCATGTCGACCATGCGCTTATGTGCAGCATCACGACCTGTGTAAATCGTACCGTTTAATAACAACGTATCGCCCGGCTGCCAAGAGTTCATTTCTTCTTGAGTAATGTTGTCTAAATCTACACGTTTAGATTTAGAAGAATCCCAAGTTACTTCTGGGTAGTCTTCAAGTTTAGGTGCTTGAATATGGGCTACACCTGAACCATCTAACTGGAAGTGTGCGTGACGAGTTGCAGCACAGTTTGGAATCATACCCACTGGTTTGCCTGCAGCGTGGCAAGGGTAGTCTTTAATTTTAATATCAAGAACTGTGGTTAAGCCGCCCAAACCTTGTGCGCCAATACCAAGAGCATTCACTTTCTCGAAGATCTCGATACGGAGTTCTTCCATTTTGTTTTGTGGACCGCGACGTAATAATTCGTCCATGTTGATTTCTTCCATAAGTGCTTCTTTTGCAAGCATCATGGCTTTTTCAGCAGTACCACCAATACCAATACCGAGCATACCCGGTGGACACCAGCCTGCACCCATAGTTGGAACAGTTTTAAGTACCCAATCTACAATTGAGTCAGATGGGTTCAACATCGCCAATTTAGATTTGTTTTCTGAACCGCCACCTTTGGCAGCAACTGTAATATCTACTTTGTTACCCGGAACGAGTTTGTAGTGAATTACTGCAGGGGTGTTGTCTTTGGTGTTTTTACGACCAAATGCAGGATCAGCCAATACCGATGCACGAAGTACGTTTGAGTTTTCTAGGTAACCTTGACGTACACCTTCGTTGATTGCATCGTCCAAGCTCATCGTTAAATCAAATTTAACGTCTAAACCCACTTCAAGGAATACGTTTACGATACCAGTATCTTGACAGATTGGACGATGACCTTCTGCACACATACGTGAGTTAATTAAGATCTGTGCAATCGCATCTTTCGCAGCTTTGTTTTCTTCACGATCATAAGCACGGCTCATCGCTTGGATGAAGTCTTGTGGATGATAGTAGGAAATGAACTGAAGCGCGTCTTTGATCGAAGTGATCAAGTCATCTTGCTTGATAATAGTTGTCATATCAAAAATCTCTTGAGCGGGCGGATAGCTAGCGGGCTAAATTATAAGATAAAATGCAGCGATTGTGGGCACTTTGATCAAGCTTTGGGCGAAAGTTTAATATCAGTCGTTAGCTTGAGAGAATTTGTGAAATATCCATAAAATTATGTCGTCAAAACGGGCCATGATTTTGCTGTTTTGTTGGTGCAAATTCAGCTATGTTCAAAGACTTCTTTGGAATGATGTTTGGGGTAAATATGAATGATCACACGCATTTAGCTGCTCAGATTATCCCCATTTATCAACGGCATGCAAAAGCGTGGACAGACTTGCGCGGTCAGTTGTTATATGAAAAAACTTGGCTGGATCGTTTTCTTGCTTATTTGCCTGCGCAGGCCAAAATATTAGATTTGGGCTGTGGTTCGGGGCGTCCTATTGCTGCATATCTATTACAGCATGGGCATCAACTTACAGGAGTAGATAGCGCAGACAGCATGCTGGAGATGGCACGTGAACATTTTCCTGAACAGTGCTGGATTGAAGCCGATATGCGCTCAGTGAACTTGAATCGGTGCTTTGATGGTATTTTGGCGTGGGATAGCTTTTTTCATTTAACGCCAAGCGATCAGCGCTGCATGTTCGAGAAATTTGCGCAATGGTCTACCGCCAATACAGTTTTAATGTTTAGCAGTGGACCTGCTGCGGGTGAGGCGATTGGGGAAATGTTTGGTGAAGCACTTTATCACGCCAGTTTGTCGCAGGATGAATATCGGCAATTGTTAAAAGATTATGGCTTTAAAGTTGTGAAAATGCTCGCGGAAGATCAGGACTGTGCAGGGCATACGGTGTGGTTGGTGCAGAGGTTTTAAAAATAGATTGGATGGAGCTAATCAATTTTTGTAGTGATCTATGAATCTACAGTGTGGAATAAAAAAACCACCCAATTTTTCAATCAGGTGGTTTGTAAAACTTAACTTTACGAATTATTGAGCTGCTTGTTGCTCTGCCTGAATCGCAGTCAATGCAATCGTGAACACAATGTCATCTACCAATGCACCACGTGACAAGTCATTCACTGGCTTGTTCAAGCCTTGTAGCATTGGGCCAACACTCACCACGTTAGCAGAACGCTGTACTGCTTTATACGTCGTGTTACCTGTGTTCAAGTCAGGGAAAATGAACACATTGGCGCGACCTGCAACTTGAGAGTTTGGTGCTTTAGAGCGACCAACACTTTCAACCGATGCTGCATCGTACTGTAATGGGCCATCAATCAGTAAGTCAGGACGACGTTGTTTCGCAATTTCAGTCGCTTTCGCTACTTTTTCTACGTCAGCACCTGCACCCGAAGTACCAGTTGAGTAAGAAATCATGGCAATACGTGGGTCAATACCAAACGCTTTTGCAGAGTCAGCAGATTGAATCGCAATTTCAGCCAATTGTTCAGCATCTGGGTCTGGGTTAATCGCACAGTCACCGTACACATATACTTCATCTGGTAACAGCATAAAGAATACTGAAGATACCAATGAATAATCAGGTGCAGTTTTAATGAGCTGGAATGCGGGACGAACTGTATTGGCTGTAGTATGCACAGCACCAGACACCAAACCATCAACCTGATCAAGTGCTAACATCATCGTACCTAATACGACAGTGTCTTGCAGCTGTTCACGTGCTTGATCGTCAGTAAGTTTGCCTTTACGCATCGCAACCATTTTTTCGACATAGTTTTCACGAATCAAGTCAGGATCAATGATTTCTAAGTCGTGTGGAAGCTCAATACCGCGTGCTTTGGCAACATCGACTACCGCTTCTGGTTTTGCCAATAATACGCAGTGGGCAATACCACGTGATTGACAAATCGCTGCAGCTTGAACGGTACGTGGCTCATCACCCTCTGGAAGCACGATACGTTTTTTCGCTGCAATAGATTTTTGCACCAATTCATGGCGGAACGCAGAAGGCGATAAACGTGGTTTATGCGTATCGCTGATTAATTGGGTTAACCATTCTGCATTGATGTGACTGGCCACAAAGCGGGTAACTTGTTCTGCACGCTCAGTATCATCTACAGGAATTTCGTTGCTCAGGTTTAATAACTGTTGTGCAGTTTCAAAGGTGCTCAATTTAGTATGTAAAATTGGCAAGCCATTTTTCATTGCTGCTTGGCAGAACTCTAAAGCTTGTGCGCTTGGTGCTTGATGTTCAGTTAACACCAAACCTGCAAGTGGAATACCATTGCTGCTGGCTAAGCTACTGGCAAGCAATACATCGACACGGTCAGAACCACTGATAATCAGCTCGCCTGCAACGAATTTATGCATTTCGTGTTCAATATTCGATGCAATTAAGCTGCTGTGTAATACACGGCGCTGCGCTGCTTCACCTTGGTTAATCCATTCTGCAGAAATGTGTGCAGCCAAGTCCGACATGCGTGGCACACTTAAAGTATTGCTGAATGGCACCAAGCCAATCACTGGCATGCAATCTTTACCAATCATTGGATGTGTAGTTTGAATTTTGCTGACAAACTGGTTGGTGTCGCTAATTAAACGTAAGTTTGGATCAAGCGTAACAGGAATTTGTGCAGAATCTTCTGGTAAACCTTTGGTACGCATAAACAATACGCCCGCAGTACGCTCACAAGTTGCACCACCAAAGAAACGTAATTGATTGTCTACTTTTGACGCTGTTTTAACAGCATTGTTGATGTCGGCATTGCTGACAATAATGACTTTTGCATCAAGTGCTTTAGCCAAATTTGCATTCAATTCAGTTGCAAATGGATCACGTCCGTTTGGCAACACGCCTTCTACAATAATGATATCGTGATGTTTAGAAATTTCACGATGTAAACGAACTGCATCTTCAAGCAATTCGTCATTTTCATCATTTTTTAAACGCTCAGTCAGCGCAGTATAAGAAATCGGCTCAACTGTTTCATGCTTGAACAGGTGACGATACAACGCAGTTGTGCGGTCTGCTTCAGGTTGTAATTCTTGTGAAAAAGGCTTTAAGAAACCTGCTTTTACGCCTTGGCATTCCAAAGCGTAAATTAAACCTAAACATGCTGATGTTAAACCAACACCAATTTCTGTAGGAACCAAAAGTATTGTTTTCATAATTTTTTCTAAATCGTAAAGGGACTGATTGAAAGTGGCTGAGCACTACGATTGCTTAAGCAATCGCAGCGTCACATTCAGACTTTTTTGCAGCTGACTTTAGCTCCTCTGCAACTTGCGCAGTTTCTTTCGCAATACGGCCTTCTTCGTCAGTTGGTACAACCCAAATTTGTGGACCGCCTGTACCTGCATCAATACGACCTTCAGTACCGCGTTTTAAGCTGTCATTGCGTTCTTTGCTGAAGTTAAAGCCAAAGTGTGGCAAGTAAGATACAGTTTTTTCACGGATGTACGCAGAGTTTTCGCCAATACCACCTGTGAAGAATAAGCCATCTAAGCATGGTAAACCACAGCTAAGTGCAGCTAAAGATTTAGCTAAACGGTAGCAGAATACTTCAATTGCAAGCGTTGCATCTTCGTTGCCTTGTTCAGATGCTTCAATCAGGGTACGCATGTCGTTCGATAAGCCTGACAAACCAAGTAAACCACTTTGGCTGTTTAGCATTTTGTCAATTTTGTAGATATCCCAACCTAAGTTGCTTGCAAGGAAGCTGTGTAAGCTTGGGTCTACATCACCACTACGAGTACCCATCACCAAACCTTCAAGTGGGGTTAGGCCCATCGATGTGTCTACACTTTGACCATTCCAGATTGCACAAGTCGAGCTACCGTTACCCAAGTGAGCAGTTAACCAGCCACCTTGTTTGAAGCTGCCAGCCAACTCTGAACCGCGCTCTGAAACGTATGCGTGACTTGTACCGTGGAAGCCATAACGACGTACGTTGTGGTCGGTATATAAGAATTTAGGCACTGCATAACGGTAAGCGTGAGCAGGCATCGTTTGGTGGAATGCAGTATCAAATACAGCCACTTGCGGAAGTTCTGGGAACAAACGCATTGTTGCTTCAATACCCACCAAGTGTGCAGGGTTGTGTAAAGGTGCAAGCGGAGTTGCTTCACGAATACGTTGCACGATTTCTTCAGTTAATAATTCTGCTTTGGTTAAAGTACCGCCGTGTACAACGCGGTGACCAATGGCTTGTGGCTTATATTGAGATAAGCGACCAAGAATAGTTTCCAATGCTTTTTCATGGTCAGCATGTGGAATAGAAAGTTCGAGCGGCTCACCACCTGCGGTAATGCCTTTAATGCGCGCATCAGCAGAACCTAGATTTTCTGCCAAACCAAAGATACGATCTCCAACGCTTTCAGATACAAGCGCATATTTGATAGAAGAAGATCCGCAGTTAATCACTAATACTGATGTAGTCACTTTTATGTACCCGAATTCTAATTGAAGTTATCCCTAGTCAATCAAGCTGCATTGCAAGATATGGCAAACGGCAATCTATTGTGTTGCAATCTTGATCATTACGTATGTTTTATCATGGGTTTTTTATTGCTCCTAGATAGACTTTAGGAGATTAGACTTAAGCATTATCGACCATGAAATCAGAAATAATTAAAATTTATCAGCCCGAAACTTTCATTTTTTCATGAAATGATGGTCTAAAATTTCTGCTTAATTCCTGTTGTATTCTCTTAACATAGCACACTTCATTCTGCAGGCGAGTGGCAAACTGTTTTAAATTATTTCCTCAATCTTTGTCGGTTTATTTTGATTTGGCAGCGTATTTAATTTCCGACCAACGGACAATCACATAAGCAATCAGTGCCACCATAAAAAACACCAACATCATCCACGCCAAGCCTTGTAAGGTTTCAATAATGGTGCGGTAAATTTCCAATACCCAGCGTTCTTGCGTCAGTTCAATCACAATTCTTTTGTCATTTTCGGCATAGGTGAGTGGGGTAATGTATTTTTCCATATCGTAAATACGAATGCCTGAAGATGTGCCGACCACCATGCCTGCAAATTTGGTGTACTTTGCCCATGCTTCATGAATTGGGTCGTGGATGATACGCGCCAAAATTGCATTGATGGAGCTGGAAAACAGACGCATGACAATGAACGACACCAACAGTGCTAAAGCAAAGGTACTAATAATCAAATAATAAAACATAAGCATCGCCACTCTTTTTGATGATTTTTCTAATCTTGATGGTGTTTTTATTTTAAGTGAGCGTTAGGCAGAAATGTGTAGTGGAACTGTGTCTTAAAACAATGTCTAAAAAATAGAAGGGAATAATGTTCAGCTTCCTGTGAAACTGAACATTATATTTGGATATTGCAAAATTACAGATGGATTTTATTGGCGGATTTGACCATCGCCAAACACGATCCATTTTTGTGAGGTTAAACCTTCCAAACCGACAGGGCCACGGGTATGAATTTTATCGGTAGAGATTCCAATTTCAGCACCTAAACCATATTCAAAACCATCAGCAAAGCGTGTAGAAGCGTTAATCATGACTGAACTAGAATCTACCGCAGCCAAGAATTGACGCGCCAAACTAAAGTTTTCAGTAATAATGGCATCAGTATGATGTGAACCATATTTATTGATATGTTCAATTGCCTCATCAATTCCTGAAACCACTTTAACTGCCAAAATTGGGCCTAAATATTCGGTGTACCAATCTTCTTCGGTTGCTGTTTTAACACTTGTACCCAAAATCTTTTGGGTTGCAGGACAGCCGCGTAATTCGACTTGTTTTTCTGCATATAGCTCGGCAATACGTGGCAAGAATTGTGCGGCAACAGCCTCATCGACCAACAATGTTTCCATGGCATTACAGACGCCATAACGGTGAGTTTTTGCATTCAGGGCAATAGGCAGGGCTTTTTGTAAATCGGCCTGTGCTTCTACAAATACGTGACAGTTACCATCCAAATGTTTAATCACTGGAATACGCGCTTCATTGCTGATGCGTTCAATCAGACTTTTACCGCCACGTGGCACAATTACATCTACATATTCAGACATGGTAATTAATTGCCCAACGGCAGCACGGTCTGAGGTATTAATCACTTGCACCGATGTTTCTGGCAAGCCTGATGCTTTTAAGCCGTGTTGAATCGCGGCAGCAATCGCTTGGTTAGATTCCAGTGCTTCAGAACCACCACGTAAAATAATCGCATTGCCTGATTTTAATGCCAAAGACGCAGCTTCAAGGGTTACGTTTGGACGTGATTCGTAAATCATGCCCACCACACCTAGCGGTACACGCATTTTGCCCAATTGAATACCAGATGGACGGTAAGCCATATCGGTAATTTCACCAATTGGATCCATGAGACCAATCACATCTTTCAGACCTTGTAACATGCCTTTAAAGCGTGCGGGGTTAAGTTCTAAGCGATCAAGCAGTGCGCTATCCAAGTTGTTGTTACGACCTTTGGTCATATCAATTTGGTTGGCAGCTAAAATAGCGGACTCGCTATTTTCCAATGCCGTATAAATAGCCGATAACGCATTGTTTTTAGATTGGGTAGAAGCGCTTGCTAAGACACGAGAGGCTTGGCGTGCTTGTTGTCCTACCGTTTGCATATATTGTTCAATAGACTCTTGCATAGCGGTTTGATCACTTAGAAATTTCAACTCGATATTAACAGTCTGTGCCTGCACAATGAAGCGTCTCAGCGGAAAATCGACTAAATTGTTCAATCTTTTCATATTTTTCAATGCTTTCATCACAAAAATTAATATTTTGAAATGCTTTATGATTTAAAAGTAGATGAGCGGTCATAGAAAATGTTGCGTATAAAATCAGCACCTGTATAGAATGATGCGATAACGACATTGATGTCATTCACAACAATAAGCAGGATGCCACTTTAATTCAGATAAGTGGGTAATCGTTCAATGACGAACACTTGCACAATAAAAATAAAATGCGCATGGAGGTAAGGAATATGAATTCCATGATCCAGATGGACACGGATGTACAGGACGCAAGTTCGCATGTCTGTTTTTTTGATATTTACGATAAACACAGCTTTAAACAACCCGCTCGTACCACTTGGATCAACGGCTGGAAAGTGGAATACATGGCAATTGCTCAGCCAGAAACCGCACATTTAACTCCAATTGTGATTATTGGTGGTGCATTCCAAAACTTTAATTCATATAAATATTGTGTCGAGCAGCTTTTTCGTGCAGGGCCAATCATTTTAATTGATATGCCATCTATGGGCGCCAATCAGCAAATGACCAATGTGGAAACAGGTGAGTCGGCAGGAACGCTAGAACTGCATGATTTAGGTCAGATGTTGGGTGATTGGCTGGATATTGTCGGCTTAGATAAAGTATCCGTCATGGGCATGTCATTGGGTTCGGTGGTGGCATCGTGTCTAGCAGATCAGCGTCCTGAATTGATTGATCGCATGATTTTAATGGGGGTTATGCAAAAGACCCGTAAAAGTTGGCGCATGTTGCTTGAAGAATCACTGCATTTAATGAAAGAGCAGCGCATGGATGAATTTGGTCAGGCGGTGATTTTATACTTGGTCAATCATGCCAAAATGGAACAAACTCGCATGTCACCGACTGCAAAGCGTTTGTTTTACCGACAAATGGCCGACTTTACCGCTACAGAGCAAGATCGCTACGATGTGAACTGCAACCGTTTATTGCGGTTAACCAATGTGCCTATTCCGCAATGTAAGGTTTTGGTGGCGTGTGGGCAATATGACAGTTTTACCTTGCCGCATGAAAATGCCAATTTTGCCTTACAGTGCCCGAACATGGAATTTGCCATGATTGCCAATGCAGATCATGTGCCGCAATTACAGCGCCGTAAAGAAACCATGAATTTATTTGCGACCTTTTTAAGCGATGAATCTATTCAGGACTTAGATGGCATTATTCCAATGACACGTGCGCAACTATTGACGATGGAACGCCGTGGAGAAGCGCGTATTCGGGTGCAAAATCCGCAAAGTCATTTGCAGTATCGTCATTCTGATTTGAAAATTGCTACGCACATTGTCGATTTAAACTTCTTTGGTGTATTGCTTGATTTTGAAAATGCTGCGTTGGCGGCACAAGCAGCACAGTTTGAACGAGATATGGCCTTAGAATTACAGGATGAGGAAGGCAGTTTTAGCATTGAATGTTTAATTTTTGAAAGCCAAGGGCAGCAACTACGCGCATTATTTAAGCATGGTAGTTTTGAGGTGGCAGAGCGTTTGTTGCGTTATGTGGAACGTCAAAAAGCGGCTGCACAAAATTTGGAATATGCCCGTTAGTAGATAAAATCAGTGCTTGGTTTAAAATTATCCAAAGAAAATAGAATCAAAATAGCGTGTTAAACCACGCTATTTTTTTTGTAGGCATGAACCATCCAGACTAAATCGCCTAAATGTTCTGCGGTTGTTTTTTCTAAAGAGCTGTTGGAAAAATACAGTTGTGGTTGTTGTAGCTGCACTTGCTCAAAACCTGCATTTTGAAAAAACTGAGTTAATTCCTGCGGAGATTGAAAGTGAAAGGTGAAAGCACTGCGTGACATAAATTTCAATAATCGGCTGCAGTTCCAAATAAAATTGGCGAGCTTGTTTTTGACGGGTTCAGGGTAAATATCGGTTAAATAATGCAGTTCTGGAAAGTCTTGGGTGTAGTTACACATGCCATTTAACAGCTGTTGTAGCATGTCTTTGCTGAAGTAGTTAATTAAACCTTCACTAATAATTACTAAGGGCTGAGAGTGATCAAAATATTCAAAGGCCTGTTGAAAGGATTCACTAAAAATATCGGCGGTGAGAACTTCAGGTGCGTCGTGGTCAATTTGTCGTAACGCTTGAGTTTTAATTTGCGCCATATCAGGCAAATCCAGTTCACGGTAATTCAGTTCAGGATATTTTTGTCGAAAGTTCCAGCTGCGTGGTGACAGCCCAGATGCAATTTCGAGCACTTGTAATTGCGGATGTTGCTGAATCAGTGCGGTTAAGTGTGCATCAATCATTTGGTGACGTTGTTTGAGGGTGCTGCGCATACTGCCGCCCACATGACGTTCTGCCCAGTTTTCTAAAGGATGTACCAATTTGGCTAAAAACTTGCCTTTTCGGGTCGCAAATACAGGATGTGAAATCCCCCTTTGATACCAGATATATCCCGTATAATGTGCGGTAAAAGAAATATGCCGATGTTTGGACAATGCAGTCGTGTCTGAGCGAGTTGGCTTGGCATCCGAGTTGTGCATTTCAGTCCTTTTTTCTGTCGTGATTTTGCTGTTCAGCAATGTTTTTGTCATTTTCGTATAGACCTTAATTGTTTGTATGGTGGTCGTTGTCTTTTTAGGCATGCTTTGACACTCAAGCTGCGGTGTCAGGCATATACTCAAAATAGAATAAGTTTATCATAATCAAAAAGGAACAAGCTGTCGTGTTCCTTTGTCGTATAAATGCTGTGAAAAAGTGAAGGCGTATAGGGTCTGTTGACATTTCATAAATGGCTTGCGCTGTAGGCTAAAACTGAGCAGATCAGGCATAAAACGCAGGGAATAGTGGACCTATTTTCAAGTTCCATAACGTAATCTGAGAAAGTTTTAGCCACAGCCTTTCAGGACGAGCATATTTTTTGCTGCTATTGCGTTATGTGCCAGTCATTTAGAATGACTAAATTTCCTGTCCCATGCCTTATATCAGCTAAAAAATATGTGTCGTCGCAAACATAGACGAATTGTCAACAGACCCTAGTTAGTTTGTGGTGATCTCAAGTCGCAGCGTTTTTAGTGGTACTTGAATAATTGGTCGGGTCGTGACTAGTTTGTGCTGCCAGTAGCGTGGCACTTTGTTCTTTAAATACCAAGATACGATCACGGACGCTTCGCCATTCATCACCCAAGTCTAAAACTTCAGCAATGCTAAACTCTGCACTAAGCTCAGGGATTTTACCGCGCATGCGTTCTAAACGTGCCTGATTCGGCAAGGGTAAATCGGCAATCGCATTTAAAGCCAATCGTTGTGCAGCACGGTTGTTGCAGACCAATCCCATGTCACAGCCTGCAAGCAAAGCGGCATGAATACGTGCATCGGCATCGCCTGCTACACAAGCCGCCTGCATGCTTAAATCATCCGAAAAGAGTACACCATCATAGCCCAAGTCTTTGCGAAGCACTTGCTGTAACCAAAACTCAGAAAAACCTGCAGGGTTCGGATCGACCTGATCATAAATAACATGTGCAGGCATGAGGGCATCCAGTTGATTTTGCAGTTGGATAAAGGTTTGCATATCCTGTTGCTGAATTTCGGCAAAAGAACGTGAATCTATCGCGGCAGCAACGTGAGAGTCTGCTTTAACCGATCCATGCCCAGGAAAATGCTTGCCTGTGGTTGCCATTCCTGCACGATGCATTCCACGTAAAAAAGCATCTGCCAAAGCAATAATATCGACAGGACGCGCAGCAAAAGCACGATCTCCAATGACATCACTGATGTCATTTAAATCTAAAACGGGTGCAAAACTAAAATCAATGCCTACGGCTAATACTTCGGTGGCCATCAACCAGCCACATTCTTCGGCTAAATCTAAGGCACGTTCAGGTTCGTTTTGGTATAACTCGCCAAATCTACCCATAGCAGGCAATAGGGTAAAACCTTGTTTTAAGCGTTGTACGCGTCCGCCTTCCTGATCGACTGCAATTAAAATATCAGGGCGTACCTGACGCATGTGGTCGGTCAAGGCGCGTACTTGCGCAGGAGATTGGATATTTCGGGCAAATAAAATGACTCCACCGACTTGCGGAGCGCTTAATAGTTCAATATCTTCTTGAGTAAGTTCTGTGCCAGCGATGTCGAGCATCAATGCGCCAATCATATTGGGTGTCCGTATTCGATTTTTATCAATAAAAAAACAATACCTGAATTCTGCAATGATTTGCTACATTTTGACAGCACAGATTATGATAAAACTACACGACAGACCCAAATTAAGTTGTATAAGATTTTGAATCTGCTCAATTCATTGTGAAAAGCAGAGATTGGTCAAAAACCAAGGACGTAAATATTTTTATGAAACTTCAAACCATCGCTTGTGCGGTTGCAATAGCAACTGGCGGTTTTTTCTTTTCTCACGCCATTAACGAGGCAATTGCAGCCAATAATACCGCTGTCGTTGCTAACAGTATTGTGCCGACGCAGGAACAAGCTTTGGTTTCGCGTCAATTGGCGACCTTGGTCGATCGTCAGCATTATTTAAATCAGCGTTTAGATGCTGCGACGTCGCAGCGCATTTTTGATTTTTATATCGACAGTTTAGACCCAGACCACACTTTGTTTTTGGCTAAAGAAGTTGAGCAATACCGCAAACAATATGCAGCAACATTTGGCGCTTCATTAAAAGCAGGCAATTTGGCTGGACCGTATCAAATTCATGCACAGTATCGTGAACGCTTAAAACAGTTTTATCATTTCATGTTGGCAGAGCTGAAAAAACCACAAAATTTAAAACAGCCAAATATCACGATTGAAACAGATCGGGAAAAAGCACCGTTCTTTAATACTGAAGCAGAAATGCGTAAGCATTGGCAAAAAATGCTGGTGTCGCAGCTCATTAACCTGACCATTAGCAAAGAAGAAGAATTGGCAAAACAAAAAGCCATTAAAGATAACCCTGAATTGACCAATGGGCAGGATTTGGCAAGTCCAGAAGATTTGACACCAGTTCAGACTTTAACCAAGCGTTATACCCGCCAGTTAGAGCGAATGGATCGTTTAAAGAGCGATGACGTGCTGGATAAAACTTTGAATGCGATGATGCTGACTTATGATCCGCACAGCAATTATTTCCCACCTGTCGATGCGATGGAGCTGAACCGTCAAACGACTTTGCAGCTTGAAGGAATTGGGGTGTCGATTCGTCCTGAACGGGGCAATGAAGACTACACTAAAATTGAAACCATTGTTGAAGGTGGCCCTGCCAGTAAAACAGGGCAGGTGAAATCGGGTGACCGCATTATTGGTGTGGCGCAAGATGGCGAAAAAATGGTGGATGTTGTGGGTTGGCCGAGTAATGAAATTGTGGGGCTGATTCGTGGTAAACGTGGCACCAAAGTCACTGTGCGTTTGTTGGGTGCGGGTGCGGCGATGAATCAGGCGCGTAATGTGACCATTGTGCGTGATGTGATTCAGGAAGAAGATGCGGGAGTTCGCTCACGAACGATTGACATCAAACGTGATGGTCAAACTTATACCTATGGTGTGATTGAAATTCCATCCTTTTATTTGAATTACCGTGCACGTCGTGCAGGCAATGAATATCGCTCGGTGTCGGAGGATACCAACAATGCCCTGAAAAGTTTGGCGGCCAAAAATGTCGCAGGGATTATTGTCGATTTACGTAACAACCCTGGCGGTTCACTAGAAGAAGTGGCACGTATGCTTGGGCAAGTAATCAAATCAGGCCCTGTGGTGCAAATTCGTGATGGCAATGGCAACGTGAGCGTATTTGAAGATGACGATGGCGGTGCACAGACTTATGCAGGCCCATTGGCAGTGATGATTAACCTTGCTTCTGCTTCGGCCAGTGAAATTTACTCTGCTGCAATTCAGGACTATCAGCGCGGGATTGTGATTGGTAGCACCACCACAGGTAAAGGTACAGCGCAGGTACAACTCGACACCTTAGCCTATGGGCAGGCGACCTTAACTCAACGTAAGTTCTACCGTATTACAGGTGGAAGTACCCAAAACAAAGGTGTGATTCCTGACATTAAACTGGTGGATATTTACAATGAGGAGTTTGGTGAACGCAAAGCGAAAAATGCTTTGAAGTGGGATACTATTCCAACTGCACCATTTAAGCGTGAAGGTTCAGTACAGCCGTACATCACCAAGCTAGGGCAATTGTCACAGCAACGTGTCACGCTTGA
The DNA here is from genome assembly GCF_013418565.1 of Acinetobacter sp. YH12135. Classification (NCBI taxonomy): domain Bacteria; kingdom Pseudomonadati; phylum Pseudomonadota; class Gammaproteobacteria; order Moraxellales; family Moraxellaceae; genus Acinetobacter; species Acinetobacter sp. YH12135. The sequence continues at coordinate 22,940 of NZ_VPBU01000010.1, read as the reverse complement.
TCCGCAATTTCAATATTTGGAACAACGTAAGCAAATTGCCAAACAAACTGAAGATCGCAAAAGCATTGTGTTAGATATTGAACAACGCAGAGCAGAGTTGTTAGCTTTGGAGCAACAAACGCTGACTGCGGAAAACAAACGCCGTCAGGAAACAGGTTTGAAACCATTTGCTAATTGGGAAAGCTATCAGGCATCTATTGATGCTTTGGCAGAAGCGCGTGCCAAAATGAAAGCGGCACAACGCCCTACTTTACCTGAGGAAGAAGCTTTTGTGATTGAAGCAGCGCAGGTGTTGCAAGACTATGCCATGTTACAAAAAGGTGTTTCTGAGCCGAATCAACCTTAAAACAATGTTAGAATCTTAATCAAATAGAACCAGCAGCGAAAAGTTGCTGGTTTTTTTCATCCTAAAGCGAAAAGTAAAGTGACAAGATGCATATAGCTTTGAGTCAGACAGCTATTTTTAGCAGTTTTGAATTGCCATTATTTCATGATGACATATTATATATTTGACTATTGACCAAAGCGGAATAGTATTAGACTCTTAAGTCAATGCAGTCTTTGCTAGATCAATCCGTCGTTCAGGTTGCTTTTTAGTTATTATTTATAAGAGAGTGTGAGATTGAGTAGCCGAAAAACAATAAAATATGACAGAGATGGATACATCTAATGATGCATGTACATTATGATCTGAGCTTGGTAATTGGCTCGGTAGCAATCTCAGTATTGGCCTGCTATTTTGCAGTGTCTGTTGAGCAAATGCTTTTTCAAAATGTACAACAACAACTAAAAAAAATTGCATTAATCATGAGTGGTTTACTGCTGGGTGCGGCAGTGTGGAGTATGCATTTTGTGGGCATGTTGGCATGCCAGTTACCTGCACCGTATCAATTTGATCTTAGCTTTACGACCCTATCTTTTGTTATTGCATTTATCGCTTCTACGTTTGCGGTTTGGCTGACCACGCAATCGACCTTGCCTGTGGCGCGTTTGATCCTGAGCGGCATTTTAATGGGGTTGGGTATTTCAGGCATGCACTATACGGGCATGATGGGAATTCAGGTAGAAGGCTACCGTAGTTATTATGATCCTACCATTGTTTTGCTGTCTGTATTAGTGGCCATTGGCGGTGCAATACTTACCTTTTGGTTTATGTTTCATTCCAAGTGCAGAATGGGGCGTCAGGCACAATATAAAATTTTCATTGCGGTGCTCATGAGTCTGAGCATTGTTGCCATGCACTATATAGGCATGGAAGCACTGCATTTTTACTCTACAGCAGATTTGCCTCAATCAGGGCACTTCCAGATCGGGCAAGGGCCAGCTCTGTTGGTGGTTATTTTAGTGACCAGTCTGATTTTTGCTGCTGCGGTGGGCGTATCTCTGCTGGAGCTGCGCTTAGAAGAAAAAAGCAGACAATTGTCTTTAGCCAACCGTGAATTGGCCAATCAGGCAGTCAAAGATAACCTGACCAAATTGCCCAACCGTTTATATTTAGCTGAATATGCACAATTGCTTTTTTCTGAGCATCGGCAAAAAAACACTAAAATTGCATTTTTGTATATCGACTTAGACCGCTTTAAAGCGGTGAATGACGTATTTGGGCATCATGTTGGCGATCAATTGCTGATTCAGTTGTCTAAACGTGTGCAATCCCACTTGGGCGAAAATACCCAGTTATTAAGAATTGGTGGCGATGAATTTCTTTTGGTGATTGAACATACCGATATCGCAGAAGCCACGCTCATTTCTGAAAAAATATTAGAACTGATTCAGCAAAGTTTCTTAATTGCAGGCAAGGTCATTAATATTTCAGGCAGTATTGGCATTGCGATGTATCCAGAGCATGGCACCAATTTGCAAGATATTTTAATGAATGCTGATGCGGCGATGCTGACCTCTAAATATCAGGGGCGTAACACCAGTTCGGTATTTAATTATGATCTGGAGTTACTTGAGGCCAAAAGCCAAAGTAAGTTGATTAATGATTTATATAAAGCGGTTGAACAACAACAATTTGCGTTGTTCTATCAGCCAAAGTTTAAAGCCGCTGACCATAAAATTTGTGGCGTAGAAGCTTTAATTCGTTGGTATCACCCCGTACATGGTTTACTTACCCCAAATATGTTTATTAAAGGGGCTGAAAAGACGGGGTTGATTATTCAAATTGGCTATTGGACGCTAGAAGAAGCCTTTAAACAAATTCAAATTTGGGAAAGATCGGGTGCACCGTTATTTCCTGTGGCTGTGAATTTATCGGCAGTGCAGTTTGAACATAAACACTTATTTTCGACGTTAGAAAACTTGTTTAAACGCTATGAGATTCAACCCCATCACCTGATGATTGAAGTGACTGAAAGTACAGCAATGCATCATATTGAATCGAGTATTCGTAGTTTTGAGCGTTTGCGTCAAATGGGGATTCAATTGGCGATTGATGATTTTGGTACAGGACATTCGAGTTTCTTGTATTTGAAAAAATTGCCAGTCGATGAGTTGAAAATTGACCGTGCTTTTATTTTAGATTTGTGTTTGGACAGCAAAGAAGAATTAATTTTAGAAAGTATTATTCAGTTAGCCATTAAACTGGGTTTAACTGTGACCGCTGAAGGGGTGGAAACGCCATTGCAAGCTGAGATTTTAACCCGTTTAGGCTGTCAGCAATTACAGGGCTACTTATTAGGCTTACCAATGGATGTTGAGCGTTTAGAAGAGCTGTTTAAACATTCGGCTTAAGCTAGCGATCATGCTACCGCTCAAGATAGCGTACAAGTGAGCGACCAAGTCCAGCGTTTAATTTCAGTGATGAAACAAGATGAATATAGTTTGGCTGAGTTGATGCAGTTGTTAGGTTTAACTCATAGCGCAACATTCCAAAAGAACGATATGAATCCTGCCATAGAAGTAGGTTTGATTGAACGTACGATTCCAGAAAAACCGAAAAGCCAAAAGCAAAAGTATAGATTGAAAAAATAACTATATTCTCAGTTGTGGATAAATTAGAACATATCAACAATCAATAAAATTTGATTCAAATCTGCTACAATTACGCCAATTTTTCATATTGATCATTTTGATCTTATACACTGCGGTTCTGCAGTAGGTGTCTTGCATGAGTTTTAAAGATGAGTTAGCGGCGCAGGTCGCACAGCGACGTACTTTCGCGATTATTTCCCACCCCGATGCTGGTAAAACCACCATGACAGAAAAACTGCTGTTATGGGGACAAGCCATTCAAGTTGCAGGGATGGTAAAAAGCCGTAAGTCAGATCGTGGCGCAACATCTGACTGGATGGAAATGGAAAAAGAACGTGGTATTTCCATTACAACTTCGGTGATGCAATTCCCGTATAAAGACAAAATGATTAACCTGCTCGATACCCCAGGGCACGAAGATTTCTCTGAAGATACTTACCGCACTCTAACTGCGGTGGACTCTGCACTGATGGTGATTGATGGTGCGAAAGGTGTCGAAGACCGTACCATTAAATTAATGGATGTGTGTCGTATGCGTGACACACCCATCATTTCATTCGTCAACAAAATGGACCGCGAAATTCGTGAACCATTAGAGTTGTTGGATGAAATTGAAAATGTCCTCAAAATTAAGTGTGTGCCAATCACTTGGCCAATGGGTACAGGGCGTGATTTCGCAGGGGTGTTTAACCTCATCGAAGAAAAGTTTTATGTGTACAAATCAGGTTTTGGTTCAACCATTCCTGAAATTGAAGTACGTGATGGCTATAACCATGCAGACCTACGTGAAAAAGTAGGTGAATTGGCATGGGCGGCATTTGAAGAATCACTTGAATTGGTACAAATGGCGAATGAGCCTTTAGACCGTGAAGAGTTTTTAGCGGGTCGTCAAACACCAGTGCTATTTGGTACTGCTTTGGGTAACTTCGGTGTAGATCATGTATTGAATGCATTCAGTGAATATGCGCCGCCGCCAAAAGCACATCCAACGCAAGACCGTATTGTAGAAGCCAATGAAGAAGGCTTTAGTGGTTTTGTTTTTAAAATTCAGGCCAATATGGATCCGAAGCACCGTGACCGTATTGCTTTCATGCGAATATGTTCAGGCAAGTATGAAAAAGGCTTAAAAATGAAGCATGTGCGTATTGATAAAGATGTACGTATCAGCGATGCCTTAACCTTCTTGGCAGGTGATCGTCAGCACCTCGAAGAAGCGTGGCCGGGCGACATTATTGGTCTGCATAACCACGGGACGATTCAAATTGGCGATACCTTCACTTCGGGTGAAAAGTTGCAATTTACAGGGATTCCGCACTTCGCACCTGAAATGTTCCGTCGTGTACGTTTGAAAGATCCATTGAAGTCCAAACAGCTGCAAAAAGGCCTTAAAGAGCTTTCAGAAGAAGGTGCAACGCAAGTCTTTATGCCACAAAACAGCAATGATTTAATCGTAGGTGCTGTTGGTGTGCTACAGTTTGAAGTCGTCGCCTATCGCCTGAAAGAAGAATACAAAGTTGATTGTATTTACGAGCCTGTCAGCATCAACACGGTACGTTGGGTGTCTTGTGCTGATGAGAAAAAATTTAACGAGTTTAAGAAAAAAGCCCACGATCAGTTGTCTGTCGATGGTGGTGGTCACTTAACTTATCTCGCGCCAAGTCGTGTGAATTTACAGTTAATGCAAGAGCGTTACCCTGACATTGAGTTTAGAAATACACGCGAGCACTAAGTCTCAGGTTGATGATGCTTAATCTGGCAGATGCAATCAGCGTAGCGCAGATGAATGTTCGGCATGCCTAAAAGTTTCAAAATTAAAACAGCTTCTTTAGGAAGCTGTTTTATTATGGGGGCGGTAAAAGATTAAAGATTATTTTTGATAAATGAATTGGGGAAATCATGCAGCAAAAATCGGTTTATCTGGGTGCAATTTTGAGCGGGATGGTTTTGCTTAGCGCCTGTGACTCATCTAAACAAGATCAAAACTCAGATGAGCAAACGTCTATTTTTCAGAAAGATCAAGCAGATGTTTTGCCGTATTTGAATATCAAACAACAGGCGGCAGAAATTGCCTTACCTTTTTGTGAAAATAAAAACTGCATTGAATTAGAAGTACAAACTTTAAATACCCAAGATACATGGCTCAACAGTTGGATTGCAAAAAATCAGGCCATGGTGATTCAAGATCAAATTGGCTTAAAACAAAACATGAGTTTGCAGCAAGCCGTAGATGCCTATGTGAAAAAATCCGATGCTTGGCAGGCACAATTAGATCAAAATAAAGCTTATGAATTGGCGATGTACACCCGTATGGCATATCAACGCAATCAATATGTTTTGTTGCAAGTCGGGGTAGATAGCAAACAGGAAGGCACGCAGGTCAAAGAACGCTATTATTTCTTTGTGGCAGATCGGAAGCAGCAAAAAGCCTTGTCTGTTTTAGATGTGATTGATGCCAAACAACAAACCCGTATGAATACTTTTGTACAGCAGGCCTATCAGGATTGGCTCAAAACACAAAGCAGTGACGTGCAAAAAGCAGCACCTGCCAAATTATACTGGGGGCAGGCAGATTGGTTTTTTGATGATCAGGGCTTAGGATTGCATTATCGCACCCATGAAATTGTCAAAGATGGCACGCAGTTAGATATTTACCTAAGCAAAGCACAAACACAACAAGTTTTAAAAGCAGACATCTATCCATCTATGTTTTAGTAGGTGAGTACGGTGACAAGCAAAAATAGATGAAATCAAGGTTGGATCCATGTTGAAAAATAAAAGTATTTTGGCGATCAGTATTTTAATTACAACGCTAGGGATTACTGCATGTCAGCCAAAGAAAACCGAACCAGAAACAGTCGAGCCAGAGCAGACGCAGGCGGAACAACAAAGCTTAAAACTGGTCGGGGATACTGAAAAACTGAATTTGTCGTTGCCTAAATGTGAAGGGAAAAATTGCCCTGAAATCTCAATTGAGCGTTTGAATAGTAATCAGGCCTTTATCGACCATTTTATTGATCAGAAAATTATTCAAGAATTGGCACAAATTTTAGAAATTGCACCACAGCAGGCGGCTTCTGAGGCTATAGCAGTTGAGAATGCAGCCAGTGAAAATACAGCAGCCAGTGCTGCAGATGCACCTGCCAGCAACCCCACTGCAGCAGCCATTGCACAAGTGGAAACTTTGGCGCAAAAATTAGAAAAACAAACTGTGCCTTATGTGCAAAGCTTTTTGGTACTTGATCAGGAACTGAAAGCTTTAAGCTCAAATCATAAAATCAGTTTGATGATTAAGCCTAAAATTTTGAATGCAGATCAGCCTTTGGCAACCGTGGTACTGAATAGCAGTAGTTATTTGGGCGGAGCGCATGGTGCATCGGCACAGCAATACTATAATTTTGATTTAGAACAGAAAAAATTAGTATTGTTAAATGACATTCTGTTAGAGAAGCAGCGTCCACAATTGGAGCGCAAAGCCTACGAAGCGTTTAAACAATGGGTCATCGCATCTGAACTTTCCACCAATGTGCAAGAATATGAACAAGCGTGGAAATTTAAGCTGTCGGAAAATTACTATTTAGGTCAACAGGGGTTAATTTTGCAATATGCAGAATATGAAATCGGCCCTTATGTCGTTGGTTTACCGCGCTTAACCATTCCGTATGCAGAACTGCAGGGAATTTTAAAAGCTGCGTATTTGCCTGTAACAGAAGCAGCCTCTGAAGCAACCGCAAAACCTGCCGAAGTAAGTGCAGCAAACACAACAACCAAAGCGAAGTCTTAAGATGAGCATTGCGCTGTTTGATACGCATACCCATTTTGATGTACCTGATTTTGACTCAGATCGGGAGCAATTGGCGTATGCGGCCAAGGCAGCAGGCGTAGAACATTTGGTACTGATTGGCTTTGTACAATCACGTTTTCAAGATTTAATCTCTACACAACAGTTTTTAAACCAACTTGAGCATGTGCCACAAAGTCATCTTGCACCAGGCTTGCATCCTTTTTATATCGAACAACATCAAGACCAACATTTACAAGATTTAGAACATTTTTTGCAACAACAGCATTGTGTCGCGGTGGGTGAAATTGGCTTAGACACTTTTTTGGTTGAACATAAACAGCCTGAAGCGTTTCAAAAGCAGCAAGATTTTTTTGCCGCGCAATTGGAAATCGCTCGTCAGCAACATAAACCTGTACTGCTACATATTCGTAAGGCTCATGCCGAAACCTTAAAAATACTCAAACAGCAACAATTTCAGTTTGGTGGCATTGCACATGCTTTTAGCGGTGGGGTAGAAGAAGCCAAAGCACTGATCAAATTGGGCTTTAAAATTGGTGTGACAGGGCAGATTACCAATCCCAATGCAAAAAAACTGCGCCGTGTTGTGCAAGAAATTGGTGCTGAACATTTGGTTTTGGAAACCGACTGCCCCGATATGACGCCTTTATGTTGTCAGACAGATACTCAATCACGAACCCGAAATACCCCTGCGAACCTGATTTATGTGCTTGAAGGTTTAGCGGATTGTTTAGATATTGCACCGCAAACTTTAGCCGCACAGCTTTGGCAGAATAGTGTTCAAGTATTAGACCTGCCTAAACTTTAGATGAAACAACACGAAGTCTGCGAAACGCAGTAAAATGCCCACACTTTGAAATTAAATTTGATTGCAGCATGACAGATCTTCTTCAAGATGATGAATATGAACGCCGTTTTGCAGGTGTGGCCAAAATTTATGGCGACAGTGCTTTTCAGCATTATGCCCAAAGTCATGTCATGGTGATAGGAATTGGCGGTGTCGGCTCTTGGGCGGTTGAGGCGTTGGCACGTACGGGTATCGGCGAGCTGACATTGGTGGATATGGATGTGGTCGCAGCATCTAACATTAACCGTCAATTGCCTGCCATGAGCTCAACCTTGGGGCATGAAAAAATTAATGTCATGGCAGAGCGTTGCCGTTCTATTAATCCACGTATCAAAATTAATTTGGTCGATGATTACCTCAGTCCAGATAACGTCAAAGCGTTATTGGCGACTGCACCTGATTTGATTTTAGATTGCATTGATGACGTAAAAGCTAAACTAGCGTTGATGCTGCATTGTCGTTTTAACAAGATTCCACTGATTGTTTCGGGTGGTGCAGGTGGCAAACTTGATCCGTTGAAAATTCGAGTGGCAGATTTATCTAAAACCGAACAAGACCCAATGTTGGCCAAATTGCGCGCCCAATTACGCAGCAAAGGTATTTGTAAAAAGCCAAAAGAAAAGTTTGGGATTACCTGTGTGTATTCCATCGACAATCCATTTTCTAGTGCCGATGTATGCCCAAGCGCAGGCTTGCGCTGTGGCGGCTATGGTTCGGCGGTGGTGGTCACGTCCAGTTTTGCGATGGTAGCTGTGGCAGAAGTGTTGAAAAAGTTAGATGCCTTACAGGCTAAAAATACATAAATCAAAGCCATGCGAGGCATGGCTTATAAAAAAGTTCTTTGATTTTGCACATCGCCAATGACTTTATTCAGTAGGTCGTTGTAGCTGCTGCTCTTTTAAATAGTCTTCCGTACGCTGCATTGCTGCTTGAATATTGACCAATGCTTGCTCTACATCTGCAAATGTTTTGGCATTGCCGCCACTTAGTGCCTGACGCCATTTACGTGCACCTGGCAGGTTTTGGAATAAACCTAAAATATGGCGGGTAATGACAGAAAGTGGTGCACCTTGTTGTAGACGTTGTTCAATATACGGCAACATGCGCTGCATAATTTCAAAACGGTCAGGTAATTCTAGCCCCCATAATTGCCCAAGCTCTGCCAGTAAATAAGGGTTGTGATAGGCTTCACGACCAATCATCACCCCATCGACATGCTTGAGGTGTTGTTGGGTTTCGGCAAACGTTTTAATTCCACCATTAATTTCAATTAACAATTCGGGGCGGTCTTGTTTTAGGCGATACACATCCTCATAACGCAGAGGCGGAACTTCGCGGTTTTCTTTAGGCGATAAACCTTGTAATAAGGCAATTCGGGCATGCACGATAAAGTTATTGCAACCTGTTTGAGCCACAGTATCCACAAAATGCAGCATCTCTGCATAAGAGTGCATGTCATCAATCCCGATGCGATGTTTTACGGTCACAGGAATATCAACCGATTGACGCATGGCGGCAATACACTCTGCAACCAAGTCTGGTTCTGCCATTAAACACGCACCAATTTTATTGTTTTGTACTCGATCACTTGGGCAGCCAACATTCAGGTTGATTTCATCATAACCCCAGTCTTGTGCCATTTTACTGCAGGTCGCAAGGTCTTTCGGATTTGAACCGCCCAACTGCAAGACAATAGGATGTTCTTCTTTGCTGTAATCTAAATGGCGCTTGGCATCACCAAATAAAATTGCGCCAGTGGTTACCATTTCAGTATACAGAATGATATTGGGGTTAAATAAACGTGCAAAAAAACGGTAATCGCGGGTAGTCCAATCCATCATAGGGGCAACCGAAATGCGAGGTTGTAAAGTTTGGATGGCACGTGTCATAACCCACCTGAATTGAAAAACAAAAGCACAAGACCGCGCATTATACGGGGTTTAAGTGAAAATCGACAGTATCCCCAACCCACATCCATTGGCATTAACTTTGCTTTGTTCGCTATGAACAAAGCAGCGCAACCGTAGATGCTAAAGCGGAACTGCTCAGTATTTGTATGCGTAGCCGTTTTTTAGTATGTTGAAAAGATAGGATAACGCAGCATAAGAGGGAAAATAAAATGTTGGTATTAGAAGAAATTTATCGAACTAAGAAAAATGAATTTTCAACGGCATTTAATTTACGCATGCAGCGCAGTTTAAGTTGGTGGAAAAAAGCCATTGAGTTTCATGATGATGTCGATATGCAATTTATGACAGCATGGGTGGCGTTGAGTGCCTTGTATGCGCAAGGTCAAACGGCAGAGCATACACAACAGACCTTGCAGCAATTTGTGCAGCGTATGTATCAAAAAGATGTCGATCAGCGCATGGCGAGAATTATTTGGGAAAAATATCCACAAAGTTTAGAGGTGTTGCTGACCAACCCTTATTTGTATCAAAGTTTTTGGGATTGGCGTAATCAAAAAATGACTGAAGCTGAATGGCGTGCAGATTATGAAGCAGAGAAACAGCAGATTATGCAGGCATTGCACATCCATGATTCAGCTACAATTTTGGCATGTTTGTTTAAGCGCTTATTGACGTTACAGCAGCAACTTTTACAAGGTGGTGCAACTTATAACAGTGCAATCAACCGCAAACAACTCAGCCATGCCAATACTTTACTGTGTGCGTTGATGCCGTGTTTTATCCAAATCTTATTGGAAAATTTAGAAAATGTGGAATTGAGTCAGCCATTTTACCCTGTGATGCAAATGTCTTAAGCGACTTGCTTGATTGTAATCGCAGCGTTTAAGGCATGGCGGTGTGTTGACGTTGATGCTGCCAGTCGAGTAGGGCAAAGCTCATTGCGGCGGTAACAAAACACAAACCAACTAGGCAACTCCATAACCATCCACCGTGTTGCCATGCATAGATTCCCAAGGCAGAACCACAAGCACCGCCAGTAAAATAACTGGTCATATAAATTGAGTTAATCCGCGATTTGGCATCGGGGCGTAAGCGAAAAATTACATTTTGGTTGCTGCTGTGTACGGTGGCAAGCCCAAGGTTAATTAAGCCAAAACCAAGAATATAGCTCCATAAGCTAAATTGTCCGTTGTATAGAAAGACCCAACTGATTGCCAATAGCGCCAAACCACCCCACGTCAGCGCTGTAACATAGCCACGATCTGCAATTTTCCCCACGTGTTTGGTCGAAAGAGCACCGAATACACCCACCATTGCCACAATGCCCACCATAAAGTCAGCTAAGCCAAAACTGGATTTGAGTAATACTGCAATGGTGGAAAACAACACGCTCATCGCTGCAAAAGCAAACGCACCGAGCAAGGCACGATAGACCAAACGACGTTCTTCTAAAATGAGTTTGCCCATAGACTGAAACACGGCCAAATAGCTGAGTTTGCTGGTTGAGATAAAGGGTAAGCGTGCTTTGAGTACCGCGGCAATGCAAAGCATCAGCACACCGCTAATCAGGTAAATCACTTTCCAATGGAATAAGTTGGACAGCAAACCTGCCAAACTGGTCGAAAGTAAAATACCGACCAATAAACCACTCATCAATAAACCGACCACTTCACCCATTTTTTCAGGTTTTACGGTCATGGTGGCAAAGGGAATTAAGACTTGTGCTGCAACTGAAAACAGCCCTGTGATAATCGTGCCAATCCATAGCATGCTTAAATTGCTGGAAAAGGCACATAAAAATAAGCCAATCGAGGCCAAAAACATCAATAAGGGAATGAATTTGGTTTTATTGACAATATCGCCCATGGGCACAATGAATAATAAACCCAGAGCATAAGACACTTGTGAAAAAGTCACTGTCAATGCCACTTGGGATTGCGGAATTTGGAAAGATTGATGAATCGAGTAAATCAGCGGTTGGCAATAATAATTCGCCCCCGCGCATAGACCACAGGCGATCGCCATCAACCAGAGCAGGGTTTTATCTTGGCTGATGTCGGGTGCAGTGTTCATAATTATCCTAAGGTCAATGGTAAAACGGGGTTGCAGTAGCTCAAAGATTGAATCCAATATTCAACTTCATTAGTGGCAGGATGTCGCCTTTAACTTAATGAGAGAACTTGTTTTTGGACAAGGTGATCATCATCACGCCTACAATATTGAGCATGCAGCCGAACCATTGTATGCCATTTAGATGTTCACCTAAAAATGCTGTGGCCAATAGAATCGTCAAGATGGGGCCAATTGAAGCAATCATGGCCGATTGTGCCGCACCTAAACGGGCGATACTGTGCGCCATGAGTAAGGTGGGCAAGACTGTGACAAATATCCCTAAAGCTATGCCATAGCCCAGCACTTCTACAGGCAGTTGTTGCACCAGTCCCAGTGGATTCGGTGTGACCAAACTGTAATGCGTAAGCGTACCGATGCAGGCAGTACTTAAAGCCAGACCTGTAAAATTCCATGAACCAAAATGCTGAATCAGGCTTTTGGTCAGCAATAAATAGCCTGCAAAACACACTGCACTGGCGAACACCAAACTACTGCCTAACCAAAAATACGTGTCATGTGGGGTATTGCTCTGTTCCTGTAACATCACAATCACTGTTCCGCCATAACTCAGAGCAATTGCAAACAGACTCAGCCAGCTCAGTTTCTGCCGATACATTACGCTCGAAGCCAGAACGGTGAGCGTTGGATATAAAAACAGAATAATGCGTTCTAATGAAGCGCTAATGAACATCAGCCCTAAAAAATCCAGCCAGCTAGAAAAATAATAGCCCATCAGACCTGCAAATATTATTAGCAGCCAATTGCGTGTAGAGATGTTGCGACTGTGATGGCGATTGAGCCAACAAATCAGCAAGAAGAAAGGCAGGGCACTTGCCATGCGCAAAGCCATGAGTACGGTTGCATCGACCAACGGTGAAAGTGCATAAGCCTGTTTAATAAAAATGGCTTTGGTACTAAACAAAAAGGCTGCAAATAAGGCAAAGATGGAGCCCCATTGTGTGGCGTTAAGTCTGATCATGAAAAATGCTGTCGAGCAAGGTGGATGCAAGAGAAGTGACACATGCCGCGCACACAAATGCAAGTTGCATGATAGATAAAGGCAGATGCGACTGCATGGATCAAGCTGTGTGTGCTGTATTTGAGCAAGCATAGCCGATTTTATGCAGATGGTCTGCTTGAGATGGCATAAATTTTGTGAAAAGTAGAGTAAATGGGATTTGCACGATAATGGTGCAAATTAGTTGAAAATATTGCAAAACAGAGAAAATCCATCATCAGACAAAATGACGCACAAAAAAAATGAAAAAAATAGCAGCACTTAACTTAGACCTGAGTTGAATAAATTCAAGCTTCTTTTAAAAGTTTTACTGTTTCAAATATTCGGTTTTACTCATAAGGCAAAGGTAGGTTTTTCTAAGGTTTTCAGATGCGCAAAACACTTCTAAATTGAACCATGTTGTGCGGTGTAAAAATTGTCAAAAAAGTCAATTTGGTGTTTAAGTTTTTGCTTTTAGCGCTTAAATGTATAGATATGCAATCTTTTAGCGCTAAGTCGGATTTTCCCAATTAAGTGAAATGCGTGTCAGAATGATCAATGCTTAATTCATTTAAATGTGGTCAACTGCAAGCTCAAAGCATCGCTTTTTTTCTTTTAGACACTTCAAATCGAAGTTTTGCTGAATAATTAGACTTATATTCAATAAGCAAAACTTATCAATTATATCTCGCAACAATATTTTTATGAATCATCAGTTCAAAATATGGGTATTTATTAAATAAATATTGGGTGGTAATTTAAAAATGTTGCATTAGAATCCAAAAATTCAACAAAACTTATCCTGAGGGGAAAGCATCGTTATCCACGATGTTGACTTAAGAAAAACTAGCTTGAGGAACGCTCATGCAGATCGGAATTCCAACCGAAACTGTTGTCGGTGAAAATCGTGTCGCTGCGACGCCAGAAACAGTAAAGAAGTTGATTAGCGCGGGTCATAGCGTAGTCATTGAACGTGGTGCAGGCGTAAAAGCCGCTTATATCGACAGCGCTTATGAACAAGTAGGCGCGACCATGACAGATGATGCTTATCGCGGTAGCCAAATGATTTTGAAAGTTCGTGCCCCAAAGGGTGAAGAAATTCAAAAACTTGCACCGAACAGCACTGTGGTGGCGATGTTTGATCCTTACCGCAATACTGAATTAGACCAATTTGCTGCGGCTCAGGTGTCTGCATTTGCTTTAGAGCTTTTGCCACGTACCTTGTCGCGTGCGCAAAATATGGACGTGTTGTCATCACAAGCCAACTTGGCAGGTTATAAATCTGTGTTGTTGGCTGCAGCAGAATATCAACGCATGTTCCCAATGTTAATGACGGCAGCGGGTACTGTAAAACCTGCGCGTGTTGTGATCATGGGTGTGGGTGTTGCTGGTTTGCAAGCCATTGCAACAGCGAAGCGTTTAGGTGCTGTAGTCGAAGCAACTGACTTGCGTCCAACGGCAAAAGATCAGGTGGAATCTTTGGGTGGTAAGTGGTTAGACGTACCAATGTCTGAAGAAGAACAACAAAAAGCTGCCGATGCTGCCAAAAATGGTTATGGCTGGATGCCTGGTGAACAATACATTAAAGACCAAGCAGTGATTGTCGATAAAGCCGTTTCTAATGCAGATATCGTGATTACCACTGCGTTATTGCCGGGTCGTGATGCACCGCGTTTAATCAAAGCGGAAACTGTGGCAAAAATGAAGCCGGGTTCTGTGATTTTAGATATGGCAGTCGAAACGGGCGGTAACGTCGAAGGTTCACAATGCGGTGAAACTGTAGTGACTGCCAATGGTGTGAAAATTTTGGGTATTCCAAACATTCCATCGACTGTATCGACAGAAGCATCTGCACTATATGCGCGTAATGTGTTGAATTTTGTTGAAACATTATTTGATAACGACAAGAACTTCGCATTGAATCCTGAAGAAGAAATTCAGAAAGCGTTGCTGGTCACTCATAACGGTCAAGTGCTGTTAAAGCGTGGTTAAGGAGAATTCTCATGGTTGAAACAATTACGATTTTTGTCCTTGCCATCTTCGTAGGTTACTACGTGGTGTGGGGGGTAACACCTGCGTTACATACGCCATTAATGGCAGTAACCAATGCACTTTCTTCAATCATTATTGTCGGTGCGATGATTCAAACTGTTGGTCTACCAATCATGGGTGTAGAAGGCAGTGTCGATTTCCAAACCATTAATGTGGTGAGTGTACTGGGTGCGATTGCTGTGTTCTTGGCAAGCATCAATATTTTCGGTGGTTTTGCAGTGACTGCACGTATGCTGGAAATGTTCAAACCAAAAGCAAAGAAAAAAGAGGGCTAATGCATGGAATTTATTCGTGAATATGCAGACTGGTTCTATTTAATCGGGGCTGTGCTCTTTATCTTAACTTTACGTGGTTTGTCTGGGCCTAAAACTGCGATTGCGGGCAACCGTTACGGCATGATCGCAATGGCGATTGCAGTCTTGACTACATTCTTTGTGGCAGACAATCCAGTTGTGTGGATGATTCTGGCAGCTATGGCAGCAGGTGCGGTGGTGGGTATTGCCCGCGCACGTACGGTGCCAATGACTCAAATGCCTGAAACTGTAGCGTTAATGCACTCTTTAGTCGGTTTGGCTGCAGTTTTAATTGCGATTGCTGCGATTATTCATAACAACAAGTTAATCGAACTTGGTCCAGACTTGTTGGCTGCAAATGGCATTACTTTCCATGAAATGAGCAAAGTTCATTTATTTGAATTGTTTGTGGGCTGTTTCGTGGGGGCGATTACCTTTACTGCATCTGTTTTTGCATACGGTAAATTGGCGGCGAAGAAATGGGCAAAAACTATTTCGGGTGCATGGGTAAAACCTGTTCAGGCGTTAATTTTCCTTGCTATGCTCGGTTTTGGGATTCACTTCTTCCTGAGCGGCAACATGACTTCATTCTGGGCAATGACAGGTTTAGCATTGGCATTCGGTTGGGTATGGATTGCACCAGTGGGTGGTGGTGACATGCCAGTTGTGGTGTCATTGTTGAACTCGTTCTCAGGTTGGGCGGCAGCAGGTATTGGTTTCACACTTGAAAACAACATGCTGATTGTTGCAGGCTCATTGGTCGGTTCTTCAGGTGCGATTCTGTCTTACATCATGTGTAAAGCCATGAACCGTTCAATCATCAACGTATTGTTTGGTGGTGCGATGGGCGGTGCAGCAGCACCAACGGCAGCAGCGGGTGCGCAAGTGCAACGTAACTACCGTTCAGGTTCTGCTGATGATGCTGGCTTCTTGATGTCAAATGCAGACAGCGTAGTAATTGTACCGGGCTATGGTATGGCGCAAGGTCGTGCACAGAATGCGGTCAAAGAATTGGCCAACTTGTTAAAAGAGCAAGGTGTAACTGTTCGTTTTGCGATTCACCCAGTGGCAGGTCGTATGCCGGGTCACATGAACGTATTACTTGCAGAAGCAGACGTACCGTATGAAGACATCTTAGAAATGGACGAAATCAACTCAGATTTCCCTGCAACAGATGTGGTGTTGGTGATTGGTGCAAATGACGTAGTTAACCCTGCGGCAAAAGACGATCCAAACTCGCCAATTTACGGCATGCCAATTCTTGAAGCGCATAAAGCACGTACCATTATGGTCATCAAGCGCTCAATGGCAACAGGTTATGCGGGTCTAGACAACGACTTGTTCTATAACGACAAGACCATGATGATCTTTGGTGATGCCAAGAAAGTTGTGGAAGATATGACTAAATCAATCAACGGTACAGGTCACTAAGACACTGTTTCCAGATATGAAACCGCCTTCGGGCGGTTTTTTTTATGGCTGATGTAAAGTGGTTAATTGAGATCAGGCAGATTGAGTTTGGGCGAGTTTTATAGGATTGGTTTGAAGCAATGTATTGGGTAGGGGATGATATAAACCAATATTTGGTGGGTAGATTAATGCGATATAAAAATGATTAGGGATATGAGCTTCAAAAGATCTGCATTAAAAAAGCGACTTATTTGAAAGTCGCTTATTGTGTATCTTTAAGGCTGCTCAAGTGAGCTGTTGTATTAAGCAACAGACTCAGGCGTAGTGCGCCATAAGCTTTCTAGGTCGTAGAATTTACGTGCTGTTGGTAGCATTATGTGAACCACTACCATACCAAGATCGACCAAGATCCATTCTGCATCACGTTCACCTTCAATACCAATTGGGCGGAAGCCTGCTTTGCGCGCTTCTTCGGCAACATTGTCGGCAAGAGATTTTACGTGGCGAGTTGATGTACCGCTAGCAATCACAATGGCATCTGAAACATTGCTGATGCTGCTGACATCAAGTTCAACAATTTCTTTGGCTTTTACATCAAGGAGAGCTTCATGTACAACTTTAAGACAAGTTTGTACGTCATGCTTTTGGGTATTCATTGCAAGATCGTGAGAATTAGAAGCGCCGGGCGATGGTTCTAAATTCATGGGGTGTATAATTTCCTAAAATTATTCATCGTCTAATATAGCTGTTTTAGCCTGAAATTTCAAATCGGTTTAATTTTAACCACTTTGATTTGAGGGAAAGTATTTGTCTTTCCATGCAAATGATTGATTTGACGCCAGACTTGGGCGGTATTCTGCAGCGATATAGCCTGAATAAGCACTGTGCTGTAACCATTTGAAAATAGTAGTATAGTCTAGCTCGCCTGAATCGGGTTCATGGCGTCCTGGATTGTCGGCAAACTGGATATGACCAATATCCTGAATGTTTTCTTGCAATGCGCTCAGCACATCTTCACCCATCATCGCCATGTGATAACAGTCGTATTGCATTTTAAGAGCAGGATGTTTGACTGCTTCTAGCATCTCTTGAGCTTGCGCAATATTTTGTACTAAAAAGCGTGGCATGTCGGTGCCATTAATCATTTCAAAGACAGGCTGAATATGATGTTGAGTGAGCATCGAGCAGGCCAGTTTTAGGTTTTCTGCCAGTGTGTTTAAGCAAGGCAGTAAATCGGCATCGACAGGTTGTTTGCCTGCCAAAATATTGACGCTAGGGACATTTAATGCCGTGGCATAGCGGATGGCTAACTCTAAGGCATGATGAAATTCAATCTCTTTTCCGGGTACGCCCGCCAAACCATTGCCGCCTTGCATGAGGTCACCCGCAGGGACATTGATTAAACACAGGCTGAGTTGGTGGAGTGTGAGTTGGGTTTGAATCTGCTCAATACTCAGCTCATAGGGAAATTGAATTTCAACATGCTGAAAACCATGTTCGCGTGCAAGGGCAAAGCGTTCAATTAAAGGCACTTCGGTAAAAATCATCGACAGATTAACCGCCAGTTTAGACATGCAGGTGCTCCTTGCAGGCAAAGGTTGGATCAGGAATCAAGCCGATTAAGCTTCGACCTGATGAATAATGGTGGCTAAATCTGCTTCTGCAAAACCCTTAGCTTGATGGGCTTGCAGTTGTGAAAGGGCTTTTTCTGCCACAGGAATCTGTAACTGAAATTGCGCTGCCAGTTGTAAGGCATTGTTTAAATCTTTAGACAGGGTTTGGACTTTCCATTGCACAGGCTCAAAACTGTGAGTTGCCATACGTGGAGTTAAAATCTGAAACGGTTTCGAGTCGGCAAAACCACCCGCCAAAGCAGGTGCAAGTAAACGGGTGTCTACACCTGCCTGTCCAGCTAGGGCAACGGCTTCGGCAATTAGGGTGCTGTTGGCAGCAACAATCAGTTGGTTGCAGATTTTAGTGGCTTGTCCTGTGCCTGTTTCGCCCATACGGGTTACACGTTGTGACAGCACATGATAAATCGGGCTTAATTTTTCGATGGTGTTTGCATCACCCCCTGCAAAAATCACCAAACTACCTTGTTCGGCTCCCGCAGTGCCTCCCGATACAGGTGAGTCAATCCATGTGACCTGTTTGAGGCTGGCTTGCTGCGCTAGCTTTTGGGTTTGATCTACAGACAAACTGGAAAAATCGACAATGACTTGTTGAGCAGTCAAAAATGGCTCAATTTGATCTAATACAGCTTGGACGGCATGATCATCGGCAAGGCAACTCAAGATCACTGGATATTGTCCGATCTCGCTCAATTGCAGCGACTTTGCCCCCAGACTGAGCACAGATTCGCAAGCCGCAGGGCTACGATTCCACACCGCGACCTCAAAACCTGCCTGAACTAAGCGGGTTGCCATGCGCGTACCCATGAGTCCCATACCTAAAAAAGCGATTTTTGTGTCACGATCAAAATGCATAGCGCTGATTCTCCGTTTTTGCCTACAGTACAAGTCTGGCTTGAAATGTCAATTTAGCCTTTGGTCAAAGTCTGTTGTGTTTGAACTGAATCAAAACTGACGCGGTGCAAAGGTCACTTCAGGGTTCTTGTCCTTTTTACGTGCCAGTTGGCTATTTTTACCCAGCAATAATTTTAATTGCCAAATTTTTTCTAAACGTAAAGATTTATTTGGCGCATGTTCCATAGCATCCAGCACTTGTTTGGCTGCAGCCAATGCATCAGGAGAGCGTTGTGCAATTTCTTCAGCAAGGTCTTGTGCTTTTTGTAAAGGTGTTGCATCTAAATGCGTGACCAAGCCAATTTCTTTGGCATAGTTGGCATCAAAAATACGTGCAGTTAAGGTCAGTTCTTTGGCAAGGTCTAAACCAATTAAACCTTTTAATGAACGGCTTAGCCCCATATCAGGCACTAAGCCCCAACGGCTTTCCATAATCGACATTTGCGTGTCAGGATGCGCGATACGAATATCTGCAGCCAAAGCCAATTGCATCCCTGCGCCAAAACAATACCCTTCAATTGCAGCAATTACAGGTACAGGCAATTGTTGCCAAACGAGAAATGCTTTTTGAAACAGGCTTTGCCCTGGCTTAATTAATTCCCAAGCCGCAAATGCACGGTTTTGTGGATTGTTGAGGTCGGCCAAGTCAATGCCTGCACTAAATACCTTTGCTTCGCCTGTTAAAATTACACAACGTAAGCTGCGGTCTTTTTTAAGTTTTTCGGCAGTCCGCACCAATTCTTTGAGTAGGGCAAAACTCATGGCATTGCGTTTGTCTGGGCGGTTCAGGGAAACTGTGGCGATGCCATTATTTTTTTCGATACGAAGTAAGGTCATGATGTGAGCTCTTGTTTTTACTGGGCAAAGCATAACATGGGCAGCAGTGCGATAAATGACAGCAGAGTCACGGCAAAGCCTTGCGACCTTGCCTTTGATTACGTGACTTTTTTTTGTGAATAGTGCTGGGTGAGTCGTGCTTACAAACTGTATCTTCTCGTTGAGGCGTTCGCGGTGAATGTCACTTTGATGTTGGCTAACTCACCGCATTGTGTTTGGTAAAAATGTGTTCTGCCGCATGTTCAACTTGCTGTATACAGGTTTGTAATTCCTGATAACGGTTTAAGACCTCTTGCACAAACAGATCATCGGCTTTACGACGTTCTTTACGTAAGGTCGAAACAAACTGTTCAAATGAGCCTGTTACTTCTTGCAGGTTCGGTGTGCCAACATAGCGGGTCGCACCATACAGACGATGCAACACATGCTCGAGTTGTGGGAAATCTTCCAGTTCAATCAGCTGTTCAATTTCATGTAATTCTGTGGCAAAGCTATCCACTAGCATTTTCAGTAAATCCACTGCAAGGTCTTCTTTGTTGGCTGCCAGCATTAGGCTTTGTTGCCAATCCAACACCTGTGGATCTAGCGCTTCAATCACAATGGCTTTATCGACTGCAGGTGGCTTATTAAAACTTTGCGTGGTCCAATGGGTTAAAATTTGGATGATTTGTTCAATCTGAATCGGTTTGGTGACATAGTCATCCATACCGACTTTGAGTAATTTTTGCTTTTCATCGGCAAGAGCATGCGCGGTGAGGGCAATAATAGGTAAGCGTTTGTGATTTTCCAAAGTCGATTCTAAAGAACGAATCGCACGGGTGGTATCTACCCCCGACATCACAGGCATTTGAATATCCATAAAGATCAGGTCAAATGGTTGCTGTCCCTGCTCAATGCGTTGCTGCAAAATCCCCAAAGCTTCCTGACCACTTTGCGCTTTGGTGGTGGTCACATTCAGTTCGCCCAACAAGGCTTCGAGTACAATCAGGTTTGGTAGATGGTCATCCACCGCTAAAACGTGCAGGCCTTTACCATCAAATGATGCAGACTCCTGTTCATCAAAACTGTTTTCATTGTTGAGTAAGTCAATTAAGGCTGAACGACTGAGCGGTTGATACAAAGCGCGCGCACGATATTCATTTAACAGACTTGGGTCTAGCGCCATTTGATAGCCATACACTGCCAAGTTACCTTGATAACGGGTACGAATTTCTTTTAATAAAGCTTCGGTGTCGCCACTATGATCAACAATCAACCAAGTATTGTCTTGCAGGTCGGATACATCTTTTAAGCGGCTAAATAAATCTAAAATTGAAGCGGCTTCAATATGTCGCACCGCATAATTTTCAAGATAATGACGCAAGATATTCGCTGTGGCAGGGTGCGCCAAATACGACACCACCTGAATCTCTTTAAAGTTTGGATGCTGCTGTGCATGCGCTTCATCTACCGCAAACATGGCAGTAAACCAGAAGGTCGAGCCTTTTTCGGTTGGGGCGCGTTCCTGATTGTCTTCAAAGCCAATTTGACCTTGCATCAAATGCACCAACTGTTTGGAAATGGCCAAACCTAAACCTGTACCACCAAATTGACGCGTGACCGAAGTATCACCTTGAGAGAAAGACTCAAACAATTTTTTACGGTCTGTACCGCTTAAGCCAATGCCACTGTCTTGGACGCTAAAGTGAATTAAGCATTGTCCAATATCGTCATGTTCTACCCGCGCCCGTACAATAATTTCACCATCGGGGGTGAATTTAATCGCATTGGAAATTAAATTGGTTAAAATTTGCTTGAAACGTAAAGCATCGCCCAGCACATATTGCGGCACGTTATCGGCAAAATAAAAGGCCATGTTGATGTGTTTTTGCGCAGCCAAAGGCGAGAGCATATCCATCACATCAAAAATGGCTTCTTCTAAATCAAAGGGTGCGGTATCCAGTTCCAGTTTGCCTGCATCAATTTTAGAAAAATCCAATACGTCATTAATGAGTGCTAAAAGATGCGCCGATGATTTACGAATGGTCTGTAAATATAAATTCTGTTCATTGCTAAGATTTTCCTGACGCAATAACAGGTGAATAAAGCCATCAATACTGTTCAATGGTGTTCTGAGTTCGTGACTGATGTTGGCTAAAAATACCGATTTAGACTGGTTGGCAGAAATCGCTTGGTCACGTGCCTGACGATAAGTGATGTTTTGCACTTCCAAAGTATCGAGGGTGCGGCGCAAGTCATCTTCGGTTTGTTCGGTATGTTCTTTGAGTTCTAAAAAGCTGAAATGCAGGCGTTTTACCACATTGGCAATATCCCGCTGCAGTAAGCGTAATTCGCCAGTACTGTTAATGACCATGTGTTGATCGAGCGTATCGGCATTCAGGCGTTGTAGCTGCATGCGAATTTCATACATGGGTGCAATCCAGCGTCGTGAATAGAAATTCAGACACAGCAATAACAACAACAGGGTCAGCAAGCCTGTGGCAATTAATACAATCATGACCCGATAACGGGCAATTTGTAATGGCTGATTGTCCAGTTCAATCAGCAACCATGCAGGACGGTTGATGTCTTGCTGAATTTGCATGCCATACACATGATTATTTTTATACAGAATTGGGCCAAAAAAATCGGCATTTTTAGGGAATTTGGGCCATTCGGCTTGGTCTTGAAAGCCCATGCTTAAACGGCGTGTACCAGAAGCATCAATCAGTGCAGTACGAATCAAGTGCTTTTCGTTCATCATGTTTTGCATAAAAGTACGTGCTTCTTCGTACTTCCACGGAAAGCTAGCCAGTTGATGCAAAGCTGCTTCAGATGGCAACTCAAAACGGGTCAAAATCGCAATTGCCATTTGTCGCTGCTGTGCTTTTGCGGCATTCGAGGTTTCAGATAAAACTAGCATCGTGCCGACGCATGCCAAAACCATAATTGGCACAAAAATAAGTGCAATCAGCTGTCCATAAGCATGATTTAAATGTAAGCGCTTAAATAACTTTTTATTGATATTTGACATGGTTAACGCAGTTTAATCCCTATGTTTGGCAGTTTAGCATGCTTTATCAAATGGAGCGTAAAACTCAGTCCTTCAGGTCAGAGATATAAGCGACACGACATAAAGTGTCGTTTGATTTAACTAAGGACTATTTTCCTTGAGTTTTGATTGTTAATATAAGTACATGAAA